>CAMLFK010000464.1 GCA_946479255.1 uncultured Oxalobacteraceae bacterium | reverse complement strand
CATTAACACCACGACCGGCCGCAAGCTGTATGACGTGACGGTGCAAAACACCAGCCTGTTCCAGGCCACGCCGCACGTGATGCCGGCGCTGGTGCAAAGCGCGTTCACCGGTTTCCCCGGCCCGAGCGGCGTGCCGCGCCGGGTCGAGTTGAAGATCGAACCGGTCACCCAGACGGTGGAGGCGCCAGCGGCGGTGGCCGGCCAGGCGGCACCGGTGAAGAGTAACTAATCTGCTTGCGGATTTCGGCGGTGGAAAGGTGGTCGGGCAGTTCGACGACCTTTCCACAGAGACGATGAGATACCGATATTATCAGGCGTCCTTGTCACCGTACTTCTTACCGTCTTTATACCATTCTCCGACGGCGGCCTCTATCCAATCACCTTCCTGCGCGGCGCTCAACGCCCCGGAACCGCTGCGGCTCTCGTCGATGTGGGAGATTTTATTAAGATCGACCGTCAGATCGTGACCATAGGTGGTGCTGTGTAGCAGCACGGTACCGTTATCCCAGTCGACGCTTTGTAACACGCCCTGCTGGATGGTCTGATTGATCGACCCGCCGAAATAACCCCAAAGCATCAAATACTTGCCCGCTTGAATATTGCGGAGCTGCTCCTTGACGCGGTCGGTGTCCGGCGCGGCCCTGGGCGAGAAGTTGGGAAGATCGTAAGGAACAAACTGTCCCGCTGCTTTGGCGGTCTCCCGCGCGCCCCAGGCGGCGGCGTCCGAAAAGAATTCCGCATTGGCCGCTCGGTCCAGGCCGCTAACCACCTCGTTGGCCTGCTTCAACTCCTTGGAGCGCTCGTTGACCGCTATGTGATAGTGCTCACGCCACTTCTGGGTCTGTATCATATACTCGGCTGGGGTCATCAAATTTTCGCTCATGGCAATATCTCCAGTTGTGTAAATAATCGTCGATCTGTCTGTGAAGATGGTGCACAGGACAGCACTGGCCGCGCGTCGCGGCCTGATTGTTACCGAGCTGTTAAACCAGCCTCTTACCCGCTAAAAAGTTGCTTTAAAATTCATGATACACTTAAATTAATATTTGTAGAAATATATCGAAAAGTGCATTTTGATAGCCGCAGCGGGCGATGGCGGAGGGGCGGCATGAGCATGCGCGCCGGGGTAAGACGGTCCAATGAACAAAGCCCCTGTGCACATCGGCACACAGGGGCTTTTTGCTACGCGGCCAAAATTACTTGGTGGCGACGCGGGCGGCTTCTTTCAGATCGCCGACTTTCTCTTGCAGCTTGCCTTCGACTTGTTTGCCCAGGCCCTTGGCTTCCTGCTCTGGCGAATCGATCACATCACCGACTTCTTCCTGAATCTTGCCGCCGATGTTTTTCAGTTTACCTTCGATTTGGTCTTTGTTCATGATGTTGCTCCTGAGTAGTTGCAAACCGGTATGGCTTGGCTTGAGAGACAGAATAACCAAACCACGCCAGCTCATCTGTACGGTTCCGTACCCAGCGCCAAATGACCACGTCGGTGTCCTTACACGCCGGCGTGCCGCTTCAAATACATCGGCATCAACCACCACGCGATCGCCACCAGCGCCGCCATCACGCCCGCCATCGCCATGCCCACCGTGGCGCCGAACACCTCCGAGATCACCAGATCCGTCCCCAACACCAGCGCGATCGCCAGCGTGAACGACCCGGCCACGATCTGCTTGGTCGCCACCCGCTTGAAGCGCGCCCTGTCCTTCAACGGCCGCATCAGCCGGTGCTGGACCGCCGGCGCGCTCAGCAGCACCAAACTGGTCAGCGACAGGAAAAACGTCGCCAGGAACAGCAGCTTCTCCGTGTGGTCGATGTGCGCGAAGCCGGTGTTGAACGGCAAAATGATCAGGAAGGCCGACAGCATCTGCGCGCCCGGCAGCAGAATGCGCATCTCGCTGAGCATGTCGGAGAAATCGCCGTCGTCCTCCTCCTCATCGTCGCGCCGGCGCGCGCCCTTGAGCCGGTCCTCCTCGAACAGGCTGCCGCTCATGGCACTAAAATCGTCGAGCCGGTGGTCTTGCGCGCCTCGAGATCGATGTGCGCCTGGGCCACGTCGGCCAGGTTGTAACGCTGGCGCACGTCGACCTTGACCGCGCCGCTGTTGACGACGCCGAACAGCGATTTGGCCGACGCCTCCAGGTCCTCGCGCGTGGCCATGTAGGCGCCCAGCGACGGCCGCGTGATGAACAGCGAGCCGCGGTTGGACAGCTCGCCCAGCGAGAACGGCGGCACCGGTCCGGACGCATTGCCGAAGCTGACCATGGTGCCGAGCGGCGCCAGGCAGTCGAGCGAACCGGTGAAGGTGTCCTTGCCGATCGAGTCGTACACCGCGCACACGCCCTTGCCGCCGGTGATCTCGCGCACCCGCTCGGTGAAGTTTTCGCGGTTGTAGTTGATCACGTGGGCGGCGCCGTGCTCGCTCGCCAGCGCCGCCTTCTCGTCCGAGCCGACGGTGCCGATCACGGTCACGCCCAGCACCTTGGCCCACTGGCAGGCGATCAGG
>CAMLFK010000463.1 GCA_946479255.1 uncultured Oxalobacteraceae bacterium | reverse complement strand
CCGGATTGGTATTCTTCAACTCTGGCGTGTAGAACTCGTAGCGCCCACCCCAGCCTCCCCAGTCCGGATGCTCTGGTGCGTTCAGGCCGTTTGGTATCAAGGACAGGAAGGATGGCGTATCGCCCTCCACGCCAAAAGAGACATCCGGATAGATCGCGCCCAGCGGTCCATGCCCCTGTTGAATATGCGTGGCGATCCAGTTGTTGCTCACTTCCGTGTTGTCGAAGCCCGGCTCGATCGCGTGCATGCCAGTCCAGGTGCCGTTGCCATACCCGCCGGGGCTGACGATGTAAAACAGATCGGGAAACTTGGTACGCATCCAGATACCGGTATCGTCCTGATCGGAGATCGTGTAGACGCGCAACTTTTTCACCAGGCGAGCGGCCTGGTCAGGCGTCCGGTCGTGGCCAATCCGATACAAGGCTTGAGCCAGCGTATTGGCACCGCCCCAGACCGCGACCCATAGGGGCCGCGAATCATTTTTCTCCAGGGCCTTGATGATGGCGTCCGATCCCGGCGAGTCCTTGCCGTCGCCGACACCTTGCATGCCGTAGAGTTTCGAGCCGGAGAGCACCACCGCTTTGAGCGCCTCCGCTGTCGGAAAACCCGGTTCGTGCTTGGACAGATTGGCTTGTACCCGGCCGTAGGCGTCAATGATCGCATGCATGGTTGCCGGTGCGATCCGCGACTTCTGATGCGTCGAGGTCGTGGCGACGATGCCTTCGATATCGATCTGGTTCGCGTACAGCAGCAAGCGCACTAGCGACTGGCTGTCATCGGGATCGGCCTCGATATCGCTGAGGACAAGCAGGCGTTGTTTCGGTTCGGCGTAGCCAAGGGCAGGAATGCAGGTCAGAAACGCCGCCAACATGGCAGTGATTGGAAGCAGTCGCATCATCTCTCTTGTGAATTAAGGGGCAAGCCCGCAAGCGAAGATTGTGATTCACAAGAAGCGCGAAAACAATTACGAAATTCGCCAATGGCAGCAACGATTTACTCTCGCCAATCGTGCTGCCAATGGCCGCTGCGTGTCAGCCAGCCAGATTCGCAAACAAGGCCGTCGACAAATAGCGCTCGCCAAACGACGGAATGATCGTCACGATCACCTTGCCGGCGTTCTCAGGCCGCTTGGCCACTTGCATGGCCGCCCACAGCGCCGCCCCAGCCGAGATCCCAACCAGCAAGCCTTCCTGGCTGGCTGCCGCGCGCGCGGTCTCGAAGGCATCCTCGTTCTTCACGCCGATGACTTCGTCGTAGATCTTGGTGTTGAGCACAGCAGGCACGAAGCCGGCGCCGATGCCCTGGATCGGGTGCGGGCCCTTGGTGCCCTTGGCCAGCATGGGCGAGGCTTCCGGCTCGACCGCGATGACCTGGAAGCCGGGCTTGCGCTCCTTGATCACTTCGCCCACCCCGGTAATGGTGCCGCCGGTGCCGACGCCGGCCACCAGGATATCAACCTTGCCGTCGGTATCGCGCCAGATTTCCTCGGCCGTGGTGCGGCGGTGCACTTCCGGATTGGCCGGGTTGTTGAACTGCTGCGGCATCAGGTAGTTGGGGTTTTTGGCGACCAGTTCCTCGGCCACGCGGATCGCGCCCAGCATGCCTTCACTGCCGGGCGTCAGCACCAGCTCGGCGCCGTAGGCGCGCAGCAGCATGCGGCGCTCGTTGCTCATGGTTTCAGGCATGACCAGCTTGCAGCGGTAGCCCCTGGCGGCGCATACCATCGCCAGCGCGATGCCAGTGTTGCCGCTGGTCGGCTCGACAATCACCGTATCCGGGCCAATCTTGCCGGCCGCCTCGGCCGCTTCGATCATGGCCAGGCCAATGCGGTCCTTGACGCTGTGCGCCGGGCTGTAGAACTCCAGCTTGGCCAGCACATCCGCGCCGGAACCGGCGGTCAGCTTACGGATACGCACGAGGGGGGTATTGCCAATCAGTTCGGTAACATCGTTTGCGACTCTCATGTTGCGACTCCCCAGTAGTGGATGAAGCGTTGGATACTGTTCATCGTTATTGTATTTGACCGCAGATTTAGAGCCTGCGTACGGGTTTTATTTGACGCCTACCAGTTCAACGTCAAAGATCAGATCGGCCTCGGCCGGAATGCCGCCTTGCGGCGCGCCGCGCTTGCCGTATGCCAGGTGATACGGAATGATCAGGGTGCGCTTGCCACCCACTTTCATGCCCTGCAGGCCCTGGTCCCAGCCCTTGATGACCTGGCCGACGCCGAGCACGAATTCGATCGGCTCGCCGCGGTCTACCGAGGAATCGAACTTGCGGCCGCGCTGGCGCGGCGCCATCGACTTGTACAGCCAGCCGGTGTAATGCACCGACACGCGCATGCCTGGGCCAGCTTCAGCACCGGTGCCGACTTTGGTTTCGTTCACTTGCAGCTGGTCTTGCGGCGCCACCGCGGCGGCCGGCGGGCTCGACGCCGAGACGGTCGGCACGGTGGAGTCGGTGGCGGGCGCCTGGGCATAGGCCACGCCGGCGGCAGCCAGCAAAGCGATGGAAAGAGTGCGACGAATCATGGAATTTGCTTTCAAAGAA
>CAMLFK010000462.1 GCA_946479255.1 uncultured Oxalobacteraceae bacterium | reverse complement strand
CCGCCTGCGGCCAACCCGACCGCATGCGCCAGCTCCCCATAGCGCAAGCACCTGCGGCCGTACACCAGCGCCTCCCCTTCGGACGTGCGGCTTGCGGCCTGGCTTATGAAGTCATGAACGAGATAGGTCATCAGGGCAGAATAACGTTTCAGATTTATACGTCACCGAAGTGTGACTCACATGCCGTACCGTGCGTAATCCCGTGCGGCGTGCCTCGGTGGACCGCTAACCGGAGAAGGCCGCGGGACGGCGGCCACGGGACGGGGAAATTATGCCAGACAAGCTGCCAGCTACCAGCGTAATCCTTGCCTGGTCCACCCGTGGTAACGCTTATAATTGCGCACCTGTCCAGTTGCGCCGCTCTCATTCACAATAGCGGCACCGTCTTTTGATCTACTGGCAGGAAGAACATCACAGGAACGCAAAACCGGATGAAACGCGTCAGCATTTGCGATAGCTTCGATGCTCTACCCAAGCCTTTTGAGGATATATTCCTCGGCCCCGCGCCCACCGTTTTTTTCTCCAGCCTTCCCTGGTTTCGTCATTTTGTAGAAACCGTTCTTTCGCCAAACAATAGTGTGCGGATTTATGGCGTCAATTCGGCGCATCCGGTTGAAGGCCTCGCCTTGGTGCTGCCCATGCGTCAGGAGATTCCCGGGCCGGGAAAGATCGGTCTCCGCAAACTGACCGCGCTGGGCAATTACTACACACCCCTGTTCAACCCGGTCACGCCCGGGCGAAACGGCTGCACGCAAGCGGACCTTGACTCGCTGGCGCGTGCGATCGCGACTGAACAACCGAAATGGGACATCGTCGATTTACACCCGCTGCAAGCGGAAGGCCCGCTGTTCGATGGCATCCTTAACGCGTTCCGCGCTGCCGGCATGATGGCCGCAAGCTATTTCTGCTTCGGGAACTGGTATCTCGAAGTGAATAATCGCTCCTACCGCGAATACCATGACACGCTTCCCTCCCGTCTGCAAAATACGATACGACGTAAAAGCGGGCGATTGGCAAAGACAGGGCGACTACGCATCGAGATCGTTACCAATGACGACCGTTTGGCCGATACCGTCACCGCATTCGAGCAGGTCTACAATTCGAGCTGGAAAACTCCCGAACCCTATCCCCAGTTCATCCCCGGGCTGATTCGTATTTGTGCCGAGCGGGGCTGGCTGCGCATGGGGATCGCGTATCTCGACGACGAACCGGCCGCCGCGCAACTCTGGATCGTGCATGAAGGGATCGCTTCGATCTACAAGCTCGCCTATGACGAAAGATTTTCCGCCGAATCGGTAGGTTCAATCCTGACCGCGCGGCTCATGCAGCATGTGATCGATATCGACAAGGTGCAGCAAGTGGATTTCCTTTCCGGGGACGATCCCTACAAAAGGGACTGGATGTCGCACCGCCGCGAGCGTCGGGGTATCATTGCCTACAATTTGCGCACGACCTACGGCTTGCTCGGCGCACTAAGGCACACGGGCGGCACACTCTGGAAACGGATTGCGCCATCAAGAGCCGACGGAACCAACGATCCGCCCCAAAAAGACAGCGCGATCTGCGACAACCGGCCACGATAGTTCTGGAGTAATCATGGGGCACCTCGAAGAGGTAAAAGATATTCTCTCGTCCGTGTTGAGTCTGGGCGAGCGCAGAAAAACGCTGGACGCCGATACCGCACTGCTCGGCAGCCTTCCAGAACTGGATTCCATGGCTGCGGTCAACCTGATCACGGCGCTGGAAGAGCATTTCGGGATTGCAGTCAACGATGACGACATCAGCGCCGAGGTATTCATGACGGTCGGCAGCCTGGCATCGTTCGTCGCTCAAAAAATGAGCGCATGAGCAGCGCTAAGACCGGCATGCCGGCAGAGCCTTTCTTTCTAAAGATCGGCGGAGGACAACGTTTCTGCCTGTACCACCCGCCCCATTCCGGCGTTCGGCCTGCGGGTGCACTGATCTATATCCATCCCTTCGCTGAAGAACTGAACAGATCAAGGCGCATGGCGGCCCTGCAGGCGCATATGTTTGCGGCGGCCGGCATGGCTGTGTTGCAGATCGATCTTTCAGGTTGCGGCGATAGCAGCGGCGATTTCAGTGACGCGACCTGGTCCGGCTGGAATGCGGACCTGGCGGCTGCATGGGATTGGCTGCAAGCCCGCTTGCCGGGGCCGATCGGTCTTTGGGGGCTGCGGCTGGGTGCGTTGCTCGCTCTTGCGTTTGCACAGGCATCGACCCGTCCGGTCGACCGGCTGGTACTTTGGCAGCCGGTGGTCAATGGTGAATCGTTCCTGACGCAGTTTTTGCGCATGCGACTGGCAAGTGACATGCTGCTCGGTTTGAGTGGCCAATCGATGGGAACCCAAGAGATGCGCGAAGCGCTGGCTCGGGGCGAAACGCTGGAAGTTGCCGGCTATGCGCTGGCGCCGTCGTTGGCGGCCAGCATCGACACCTTGAAGCTTGCTGAGCTTGCCGTAACTGACATGCCGGTACACTGGTTCGAGATAGTCACGGAATCAACCCTTCAGCTTCCGCCGGCAGCTGCGCGCATTGTGGATTTGTGGACCTCGCAA
>CAMLFK010000461.1 GCA_946479255.1 uncultured Oxalobacteraceae bacterium | reverse complement strand
GCATCGACCTTGTGGCGGTGGTGCGCTTCGATGATTTCGATGTCGTAGCCTTCGGACAGCATCTTGGCGGCCTGTTGCAGCAGCTTCATCGTAACGTTGACGCCCACGCTCATGTTCGGGGCGAACATGATGGCGGTCTTTTCGGCGGCGGCGCGGATCGCGGCCTTGCCTTCATCGTCGAAACCCGTGGTGCCGATGATCAGCTTGACGCCGTGTTCGGCGCAGTACTTCAGATGTTCGAGCGTGCCTTCCGGGCGGGTGAAGTCGATCAGAAAGTCGGCATTGGCCAGGCCACGCGCGAAATCGGCTTCGATCGGCACGCCGGCCAGCTGGCCGGAGGCCGCGCCGGCATCGAGCCCTAAGCTGGGCGAGCCCACGCGGTCAAGTGCGCCGGCCAGGACCATGTCGTCGGCCTCGGCGATCGCGTCGATCAGCATGCGGCCCATGCGGCCGCTGGCGCCCGCTACTGCAATCTTCAGTTGAGTCATTGTAAGTACGTGTTATTTGTTGATCTGGACGCTAGGGGAAGCAACTTCTTCCTTCTTCGGCGCGGCCTTCTCGGCCATGGTCGACTTGCCGGCGATGCGTTCGATGTACTCGCGCTCGGTAGGCAGGTTGCCGCCGTCGATACGCTCGACTTTATTGTCCTTGAAGTAAATCGTCACCAGGCTGCTGGTCAATTCGCCGTTACCGCGCGCGAGATAAAACGGGAAGTCCCAGCGGTCGGCGTGGAAGATGTCGGTCAGCAGCGGGGTACCGAGGATGAAGCGCACTTGCTCGCGGGTCTGGCCGACCTTCAGCTGGGTGAACATTTCCTGCGAAACGAAGTTGCCCTGCTGGATGTCCGGGCGATACGGCGAGAAGAACCAGAGAAACTTCTGCAGTTTCGTGGTCTGCACGGTTTGTGCGCCGGCATTGGCGTCCACCGGGGCGGCAGGCGCCTTGCTGCCGAAAACCGAGCAGCCCGAGAGGGTCAGCACGGTGGCGGCCAGCAGGGCGGCCAGGGGCGCCCGGCGTAGGGGCGCACGGCGGCGAACATGATGCGAAACAGCAGTCATAACACGCATAGAGACCTCAAAATCGTTGAACGGAAGGCTAGGCACCTCCGTCTAAAACGCTATATGATAAAGCACTACGCCAATATACGAGTAACAAACATGAGTAACAACCCAAGCGACCTGAAGGCAAGCGGCCTGAAAGCCACCTTGCCACGACTGAAAATCCTCGAAATTTTCCAGAACAGCGAGGTCCGCCATTTGACGGCGGAAGACGTGTACAAGATCCTGCTGACCGAAAATATGGACGTCGGGCTGGCGACCGTGTACCGCGTGCTGACCCAATTCGAACAGGCCGGCCTGCTGCACCGCAACCACTTCGAAACCGGCAAAGCCATTTTTGAACTGAACGCCGGCACCCACCACGATCACCTGGTGTGCCTCGATTGCGGCCGTGTGGAAGAATTCGTCGACGAAGAAATCGAATCGCGCCAGCATCGCATCGCCAAGGAGCGCGGCTTCAAGATTGCCGAGCACGCGCTGGCGATTTACGGCAACTGCATCAAGCCGGCCTGCCCGCACCGGCATTGATCATCAAGAGCCTGCTCAGGAATGGCTGAGCGCGTTTGACAGCAGCTTGGCCGTGATGTCGACAATCGGAATGACCCGCTCGTAAGCCATCCGGGTCGGCCCGATCACTCCCAGCGTGCCGACGATGCGCCCGTTAACTTCATACGGCGCGGTGACCACGCTCATCTCGTCCATCGGCACCAGGTTCGATTCGCCGCCGATAAATATCTGCACGCCGCTGGCCTTGCTGGACACATCCAGCAACTGCATCAGGCTGGTTTTCTGTTCGAACATATCGAACATCTGCCTCAGCGAACTCATGTTCGACGACAGGTCGGACACGCTCAAGAGGTTGCGCTCGCCGGCAATGACCATGTCGTCGGCATTGTCGGCCATCGCCTCGCTGCCCGCTTCGACCGCGGCTTGCATCAGCCTGCCCATATCGTCGCGCAACTGGCGCAATTCGCCGGTGACGCGGGTACGCACGTCGTCGAACGACAGGCCGCCATAGTTCTGGTTGATATAGTTGGCCGACTGGATCAGCTGGCTCGGGGTGTAGTCGACGTCGGTCAGCAGCAGCCGGTTCTGCACGTCGCCGCGCGGGTCGACAATCACCAGCAGGATGCGCTTTTCGGACAAACGCAAAAATTCGATCTGCTGGAACACCGATTCGCGGCGCGGACTGGTGACCACGCCGGCGAACTGCGACAGCGAGGACAGCATTTGCGCCGCATTTGAAATCAGCTTTTGCGGCTGCTGGGCCTGCAGGCGCAGGCGCTGCTCCACATTATGTTCGTCGATTTGTTGCACTGTGAGCAAGGTATCGACAAAGATGCGGTAGCCGCGCGGAGTGGGAATGCGGCCGGCGGAGGTGTGCGGGCTGGCCACGTAGCCCATTTCCTCCAGGTCCGCCATGATGTTGCGAATGGTGGCTGGCGACAGGTCGAGTCCGGAAATTTTCGACAGCGCGCGCGAGCCGACCGGCTGGCCGTCGGCGATATACCGTTCGACCA
>CAMLFK010000460.1 GCA_946479255.1 uncultured Oxalobacteraceae bacterium | reverse complement strand
GTTGCCGCCGATGGTGCAGGCGATCTGCGACGACGGATCGGGCGCGTAGTACAGGCCGTACGGAGCGGCCGCTTCCGAGATGGCCAGGTTGCGCACGCCGGGCTGCACCACCGCCAGGCGCGCGTATGGTTCCATGCGCACGATGCGATTCAGGCGCGCGGTGGAGATGACCACCCCATCGGCGATCGGCATGGCGCCGCCCGACAAGCCGGTCCCGGCGCCGCGCGGCACGATGGGCACGGCAAGTTCGCGGCAAATGTTCAGGATCGCCAGCACCTGCGCCTCGTCGCGCGGCAGGGTGACGATCATCGGCAGCTGGCGGTAGGCGGCCAGGCCGTCGCATTCATAGGGCCGGGTGTCCTCGGCATCGGACAGCACGGCGCCGTCTGGCAGCACGGCGCGAAGGCTGGCGGCCACCAGGCGCTGGCGTTCGGGATCGATGAGGGAAGCGGCGGTCATAGCTTTCGATTGTAAGCATTTTGTCGTATGCTGGCCCTTATTATTTTTTCATGACGGACTATCTTTCCATGGGCAATCGACTCTCAAAAATCGCCACCCGCACGGGCGACGACGGCAGCACCGGACTTGGCGACGGCAGCCGCACCGCCAAGGACAGCGAACGGATTGCCACGCTTGGCGATGTGGACGAGCTGAACTCCTTCATTGGCCTGCTGCTGTGCGAGGAATTGCCGGCCGAGTTGCGCGAGGAGCTGATCACGATCCAGCATGACTTGTTCGACCTCGGCGGCGAGCTGTGCATTCCCGGCTACACCATGATTACAGACGAGCACGTGGTGCGCCTGGATGGTTTGCTGGAGAAGTACAACGCGAGCTTGCCGGCCTTGCAGGAGTTTATTTTGCCGGCGGGTTCCCGCGCGGCGTCGCTGGCGCATGTGTGCCGCACGGTGTGCCGGCGTGCCGAGCGCAGCATTGTTGCCCTGGGCAGGGTGGAGGCGATCAATGCACATCCGCGCCAGTATGTGAACCGGCTGTCGGACCTGATGTTCGTGTTATCGCGCGTGCTCAATCGTGTGGCGGGCGGGAGCGATGTACTCTGGCAGCATGATCGACAACGGGGGTAGGCGATGAAGGCGATATGGTTTGGTGTGGCGCTGGTGTTGATGAATCCGGCTGCGCATGCGGCGCTGGCGCCAGGGGCGAAGGCGGAAGTTACTCACTTGCTAGATAAGGTCGGGAATTCGGATTGCAAGTTCAACCGGAACGGCAGCTGGCATGATGCCAGGGCGGCCCGCTCGCATTTGCAGAAGAAGCTGGATTATTTGGAGAAAAAGAATCTGATCAGCGATGCCGAAGGCTTCATTACGCAAGGAGCCTCAGAAAGCAGTTCGAGCGGGAAAGCGTATCAGATTGCCTGTCCCGGCTCGCCGGCAGTGGCGAGCGGGACGTGGTTCAGGGAAGAGCTAAAACGCTATCGCCAAGGAAAGTAAGCGCCTGCATTAGCCGTTGTTCACGACAAGACGCGCTTCCGCCAATCCAAACTTCTGGCGGATCGACGCGGCAATGCCCTTGCCATCGAGACCGACACTGGCAAGCAGCGCAGCCGGATCGCCATGGTCGATGAACTGGTCGGGCAAGCCCAGCATCAGGATCGGCTTGACAATGCCTTCCGCCGCCAGCGCCTCGGCCACGGCCGAACCGGCGCCGCCCATGATGGAGCCCTCTTCCACCGTGACCAGGTAGTCGTGCTGCTCGGCGAGCTGCTTGACCAGCTCCACGTCGAGCGGCTTGATGAAGCGCATATTGGCCACCGTCGCGCCCAATGCTTCGCCCGCCTTGACGCTCGGCGCCACCATCGAACCAAACGCGAGAATCGCCACGCCCTTGCCGCTGCGCTTGATCTCGCCCTTGCCGATTTCCAGCGTGCTCAGCTGCGGCGCAATCGCCGCGCCGATGCCGGCGCCACGCGGATAGCGGACCGCCGCCGGACCTTCGTAGCGGTAGCCCGTCGTCAGCATTTGGCGGCATTCGTTCTCATCGGACGCGGCCATCAGCACCATGTTCGGGATGCAGCGCAGATAGGAAATGTCGTAGTTGCCGGCATGCGTAGCACCATCGGCACCGACCAGGCCGGCACGGTCCAGTGCGAAGGTCACATCCAGGTTCTGCAACGCCACGTCATGGATCAGCTGGTCGTAAGCGCGCTGCAGGAAGGTCGAGTAAATCGCCACGACCGGCTTTAAGCCTTCGGTAGCCAGGCCGGCGCCGAAGGTGACGGCGTGCTGCTCGGCGATGCCGACGTCAAAGTATCGCTCGGGGAACAGTTCTTCAAAACGCACCATGCCGGAACCTTCGCGCATCGCCGGCGTGATGCCGACCAGGCGCGGATCGGCGGCGGCCATGTCGCACAGCCAGTTGCCGAACACTTCGGTGTAGGTGATCTTGCCGGCCGCGGAAGGCTTGATGCCTTCGGTCGGATTGAACTTGGGCGTGCCGTGGTACAGGACCGGTTCGGCCTCGGCCAGCTTGTAGCCCTGGCCCTTCTTGGTCACCACGTGCAGGAACTGCGGGCCCTTGAGCTTCTTGATGTTTTCCAGCGTCGGGATCAGCGATTCGAGGTC
>CAMLFK010000459.1 GCA_946479255.1 uncultured Oxalobacteraceae bacterium | reverse complement strand
AGATGATGTTCGAAACCTTCGCCGCCATCGTCAAGAACGAGGCGCGCGGCCGTTATGACTTCGATTCCGGCGGCGTCGGCCCCGCCACCGGCGCGCAGTCGCGCGCCATCGGCGCCGGCCTGCGCTACGCCTTCTAAGCCATTCCCGGCAGTACTTAAAACGGAGACAACATGAAACGATTTATCGTGGGCGCCCTCGGGGCTCCCCTGCTGGCGCTCGCCGCCGGCCCGGCCAGCGCCGCCGGCGGCACCCTGAACCTGATCTGCGGCGTGCAGGTCGAATGGTGCAACCTGGTGCAGACCACGTTCTCGCGCGAGACCGGCATCAAGGTCAACATGGTGCAAAAGGGCGCCGGCGAAGCGCTGGCGCAAATCGCCGCCGAAAGCGCCAATCCGAAAACCGACGTGTGGTTCGGCGGCACGGGCGATCCGCACCTGCAGGCGGCCGAGAAGGACCTGACCCTGGCCTACCAGTCCCCCAACATCAACCTGCTGCGCGACTGGGCGGTGGAGCAGGCCAAGCAGGCCAAGTACAAGACGGTCGGCCTGTATTCCGGTCCGCTCGGGTTCGCCTACAACACCGAGTTGATGGCGAAGAAAAAGCTGCCGGTCCCGATGTGCTGGATGGACCTGATCCAGCCGCAGTACAAGGGCGAGATCCAGATGGCCAATCCGAATTCCTCGGGGACCGCCTACATGGCGATCGCCACCCTCGTCCAGCTCACGGGCGAAGACAAGGCATTCGAGTACCTGAAGAAGCTGCACAAGAACATCAGCCAGTACCCGCGCTCCGGCACCGGGCCGCTGAAGAACGTGTCGCATGGCGAGAACACGATCTCGATCAGTTTCGTGCACGACGTGCCGGGCGAAGTTATCCAGGGTTTCCCGGTGAAGAGCGTGACGCCGTGCGAAGGGACCGGCTACGAAATCGGATCGATGTCGATCGTCAAGGGCGCGCGCAATCTCGCCAACGCCAAGCGGTTCTACGACTGGGCGCTGACCGCGAAGGCGCAGGAACTCGGTGCGGCGGCCAAGCAGTTCCAGCTCCCCTCGAACAAGGCCGCGAAAGTCGATCCGCGGGTGCCTGACGTCTCGCACATCAAGTTGATCAACTACGACTTCGCGAAGTACGGCAAGGCGACCGAACGCAAGCGTCTGCTCGAGCGCTGGGAAAAGGAAGTCAACGGCGATTGACGCCGGTGCCACCGAGGGAGCGGTGCCCCACCGGCACCGCTCCGATTGCAATATTTGGCCCCGGCCTGGGGATCGGAAAACAATCATGAAACAAAAAACCTGGTTTGGCGGTGTCCCGGGATGCTGGGCCATGCTCGCCATCGCGGCGTCGGTACTACTGCCCTGGTACGGTGTGCCGGACGATTTCAAGTGGCTGCGCGACTTCGGCGCGATATTCAGCGACGTCGGCGCGGCCAACGCCTGGCTGCAGGCCGCTGCGTTCCAGCGTCCGTGGCTGTTCCTGCCCCTGGTCGCGCCCGTCGTCGCGCTGGGCGGCCTGCTTCTTCGTGCGCGGCGCGCCCAGGCGTTCGTCCTGCTGGGCAGCGCCGGGGTGGGGCTGACCGGCATGCTCGGCGCGGGCTACGCGATCGGCGTGCAAGGCTGGGTGTGGCCGTCGCTGCAGGCGGGCGCGCTCGAGCTCGCGGTCGGCCAGTTCGGATTCGGCTGGGGCGCGGCGATCGTGCTGGTGTCCCTGCTGGTGCTGCTGGGGGTGGGACTCGCCCGCCTCGGCTATTTCCAGGGTAACGAATTCGTCGCCGGCGCGGTCGTCCTGTGCGCCGCCGCCTTGATCCTGTTCATCGCCGAGCCGGTCCTCAAATCGCTGAGCGGCGCCCTGTTCGACGAAGCCGGGCAGCTCAGCGCGACCGAGGCCTGGGCGCGCCTGTCCAGTTCGCGCGTGTGGAGCCTGCGCTGCGTCAGCGGGGCGCAAAGCTGCGGCGTGGCGTGGAATACGCTGGGCCTGGCATTGGCCACCGCCACCGGCACCACGGTCCTGGGCACCTTGCTGGCGCTGCTGACCGAGCGCGCGCTGGTACGCGCCAGGCCGCTGGTGCGCGTGATGTCGATCCTGCCCATCGTGACGCCGCCGTTCGTGGTGGGCCTGGGCCTGATCCTGCTGTTCGGACGCGCCGGACTCGTCAACGAGGCGCTGGAACAATTGTTTGGGCTGGAGCCCTCGCGCTGGTTCTACAGCGCCAAAGGGGTGTGGCTGGCCCAGATGATCGCGTTCACGCCGATCTCGTACCTGATGATGCGCGGCGTCACGCAAGCCATCGCCCCCACGCTCGAGGAGGCGGCGCAAACCCTGCGCGCCAAGCCGATGTACGCGTTCATCTCGATCACGCTGCCGCTGCTCGGGCCCGGCCTGGCCAACGCCTTCCTGGTCGGCTTCATCGAGTCGATGAGCGACTTCGGCAATCCGATCGTCGTGGGCGGGCAGTTCTCCGTGCTCTCGACCGAGATCTTCTTCGCCATCGTCGGCGCGCAGATCGATCCGGGGCGCGCCGCGTCGCTCGCGCTGATCCTCAGCGCGTTCGCGCTCGCCGTCTTCGTCCTCCAGCGCAAGGCGCTCGGCAAGGGCAGCTAT
>CAMLFK010000458.1 GCA_946479255.1 uncultured Oxalobacteraceae bacterium | reverse complement strand
CAACGGCATGGCCACGGCGGCCGACTGGATCTCGGCGGCCAGCTTCATCAGCCTGACCGGCAGCCTGTACCTGCGCGGCTTCGACGGCCTGGCCTACATCATGGGCTGGACCGGCGGCTACTGCCTGGTGGCGCTGCTGATTGCGCCCTACCTGCGCCGCTTTGCCCAGTACACCATTCCCGATTTCCTGGCGGCGCGCTATGGCGGCGGCGCCGGCGACCGCGGCGGGCCGGTGCGCCTGATGGCGGTATTTGCCACCATCATCGTCTCGTTCACCTACGTGGTGGCGCAGATCTATGCGGTCGGCCTGATCGCCTCGCGCTTTACCGGGGTCGACTTCTCGGTCGGCATCTTCCTCGGCCTGGCCAGTATCCTGGTGTGCTCCTTCCTGGGCGGCATGCGCGCCATCACCTGGACCCAGGTGGCGCAGTACATCATCATCCTGGTGGCCTTCCTGATGCCGACCATGTGGCTGTCGGCCAAGCACGCCGGCAACCCGCTGCCGCAAGTGGCCTACGGCTCGGTGCTGCCCAAGCTGGCGCAGCGCGAGGCGCAGCTGGAGCGCGATCCGGGCGAGCGCGAGGTGCGGGCCATCTTCCGCCAGCGCGCCGACGATGACAAGCGTCGCCTGGACGGGCTGCCGCAATCGTGGGAAAGCGGGCGCCTGGAGGCCCAGCGCCAGCTCGATGCGGCGCGCCTGCGCAATGCGCCACTGGCCGAACTGCGCGACGCCGAGCGCGCGCTCACCACCTACCCCAGAAGCGTGGAGCAGGCCAGGGGCGACTGGTCGGCCGGGCGCGCCGCCAACCTGGCGCGCGCGCAGATGCCCGAGCCGCACGCCACGCCCTTCTTCGGCGCCACCGAGGCGCAATCCGATGCGCGCCGCACCAACTTCCTGGCGCTGGTGTTCTGCCTGATGATCGGCACGGCCGCGCTGCCGCACATCCTGATGCGCTCCTATACCACCCCGAGCGTCGACGAGGCCCGGGTGTCGGTGTTCTGGACCCTGTTCTTCGTGCTGCTCATTTACCTCACCATCCCGGCGCTGGCGGTGCTGGTCAAGTACGACATCTACAGCTTCCTGGTCGGCATCCGCTTTTCCGAGCTGCCCACCTGGATCTCGTACTGGGCCAATGTAGACAAGGTCACCCCCTTGATCAGCATCGTCGACATCAACCGCGACGGCATCGTGCAGCTGGCCGAAATCGCCATCGACGGCGACGTGCTGGTGCTGGCCACGCCGGAAATCGGCGGCCTGCCTTACGTGATCTCGGGCCTGGTGGCGGCCGGCGGACTGGCCGCCGCGCTGTCGACCGCCGACGGCCTGCTGCTGGCGATTTCCAACGCGCTCTCGCACGACATCTATTACAAGGTGGTCGATCCGGGCGCCTCGACCCAGAAGCGGGTCACCATTTCCAAGCTGCTGCTGCTGGCGGTGGCCTTCATCGCCGCCTACGCGGCCTCGCAAAAGCCGGCCGACATCCTGTCGCTGGTGGGCGCGGCTTTCTCCCTGGCCGGCTCGATCCTGTTCCCGCCGCTGGTGGCGGCGGTGTTCTGGAAGCGTGCCAACCATGTGGGTGCCTTCGCCGGCATGGTGGCCGGTTTCATGGTCAGCGTGTTTTATATGTTGAACAGCAGCCCGATGATAGGCGGCACCGCCACCGGCCAGTGGTTCGGCATCGCGCCGATTTCGGCCGGGGTGTTCGGGGTGCCGGCCGGGATTGCGGTGCTGGCCGTCGTCAGCCTCTTGACCGCGGCGCCGAACCGGCGAAGCGCGGGGCTGGTCGCGCATATCCGTTCGCCGGAATAGTCAAGCCGGGATCGCGCTGGCGGCGAGAAATTCCTGCATCGGCATATCGGCACGCCATAGAGACTACGATGTAGGTTAAGCTTGCACTAACAGCTGCGTCACCGCCCCTGCCACTTTGCCACCCTCACCATGAAGGAGTTGCGCATGTCGTCTGGAAAAATCCTGGTCGCCCAAGGCGGCGGCCCCACCGCCGTCATCAATCAGTCGCTGGTCGGCGTCGTGCTCGAAGCGCGCCGCTTTCCCCATGTCACCCGGGTGTACGGCGCCCTGCATGGCGTGCGCGGCATCATCAATGAAGACTTCGTCGACCTGACCCAGGAGACCAGGCACAACCTGGAACTGGTGGCCGGCACGCCGTCCTCGGCGCTCGGCTCGACCCGCGACAAGCCCGACATCGCCTACTGCCAGCAGATCTTCGAGGTGCTGCGCGCCCACGAGATCGAACACTTTTTCTACATCGGCGGCAACGACTCGTCCGACACGGTGCGCATCGTCAGCCAGGAGGCGGCCAAGGCCGGCTATCCGCTGCGCTGCATTCACATTCCCAAGACCATCGACAACGACCTGGTCGGCAACGACCACACCCCCGGCTTCCCCTCGGCCGCGCGCTTCGTGGCGCAGGCCTTCGCCGGCGCCAACCTGGACAATGCCTCGCTGCCCGGCGTCTACGTGGGCGTGGTGATGGGCCGCCATGCCGGCTTTCTCACGGCCGCCTCGGCGCTGGGCAAAAAGTTCCCGGACGACGGCCCGCACCTGATCTACCTGCCCGAGCGCACCTTCGAGCTGGAGCGCT
>CAMLFK010000457.1 GCA_946479255.1 uncultured Oxalobacteraceae bacterium | reverse complement strand
TATCCCTTTCTTTCCTGTACCGACCAGAGTTTGTTATCCGGATTATGATTCCATTGCCAAACCAGCGGTAACGCCTTTTGTCCTTTCTTGCGATCGAACTCGTCAGAAGCAACCAGGCCCGGAATCAAGCCTGTACTGGCAGGCAGGTCCAGCTTTTCCGGCGCTTTACCATTTTCTCCCAGCACGGGCCAACCGTCTTCCCACTTTACCGGAATCAGGTAAGGAATCCGGCCGACAGAACCATAATCGCGGAACAGATAGGAGAACCAGCGCCCGTCGGGTGTGTCGATCAATCCACCTTGGGCAATTCCTCTATCCTGCAGGGCAACTCTTCCTTCCCACGGGCCGTTGAGATTATCCGCCCTGTGAATGAGCACAGTCCGGTTTTTGCCCTTTGGCGCGGAAATATTAAATAAATAATATTTGCCTTTTACTTTGAATAATTGGGATCCTTCAGCGTTAAGGTCGAATTCCGGGCCGCCTGGCGCGTCGGCGTTTTCGATCAAAACTTTTTCCGGAACGCCTTGGTTAACACCCGTCAGATCATCATTCAATTCAACAATCCTGAGTTGATGGGCGCCGTAAATCAAATAGGTTTTTCCATCATCATCAAAAAACAGGGAAGAGTCATGAAACGCGGGTTTGAAAGAAATTCTTTCCCAGTTCCCTTTTTCTATATCTTTCGTTTTGAAAATATAGGTTTCGTTTGTGGTTTGTGCAAACGTGGTGACGTAATACATGTCTTTATGGAAGCGCAGGCTGCTGGCCCACGAACCCTTGCTGTAAGTGTTTTTACCGTCTGTCAAATTGAGCTCCGGCATATCAGCCAGAGTGTCGTAGGCATAATTGATCAGTTTCCAATTGGTAAGATCCGTCGATTTCATAATGGGCACACCCGGATTCATGTGCATGGTCGTACTGCTCATATAGTAATTTCCGCCGACCCTGATCATGGCCAAGTCGGGCACATCGGCAAAAATTAATGGATTCTGAGCCTGCGCTAAAGCAAGCGCCGAAACAGGCAAGACCAGGGCGGCGAAAATGAGGCTAACTATTTTTTTCATTGGATGAAAGGATGTTTTGGGAATGGAACCGACTTCCCCTGGATTGATATTCGGTTTGCGCGCAGGCCGGCTTCGATCGTGAGCCGACGAGCGTAAACGTATAATCGTCCCGGCGCAGGCGGGAACGCCTGCGCCGGGACGATGGCGGCTGCTTGCTAGCCGCGGCGATTCAGGCGCCGGCCCAGCCGCAGCGCGAGCAGGCCGATCCCCAGCACCAGCGGCGTCGCCGGTACAGGCACTGCCGTGGCGGCGGTGGTGGTGAAGTCGTCCATCACGAACCAGCCGGCCTCGTTGGTGATAGTCAGCAGCGCCACATTGCTGAAGCCGCCGGCTACCCACAGGTAGCTGTCGCCGATGGCGACGTTGCCGGTGCTGCCGATCAGCTGGTTCAAGGCATCATAAGCGCTGATGTTGATCCAGCCGGCCTTGTCGGCCGCACCTTCTGGGGTCGCGAACCAGGCGCCGGCAAAATTGAAGCCGGTGGCGCTGCTGAGACTCACCTCTTCGCCGCCGAAGCCATTGACGGCGAAGTTGGCGCCGGAACGGGCGCCGTTCGCGTAGCCGCCGATGCTGTTGTCGCCCGCGAACCAGTCCGCGGCCCAGTTCAGGCCGGCGTAGGGACTGAGGTCGTTGAGGCTGGCGAAGTCGCCGGCGGTGTTCACATCGTCGAAACCGATCACGCCGGCATGGGCGGCGCCGGACAGCAACAGGCTGGCGCCGGCGAGCAATGCACAAAGAATTTTTTTCATGGTAATACCTTTTTAAATGCGCTTACTTGCAAATGTCGCCGGTCACGACTGGTGCGGTGAATGTCAACCCGTCCTGGCCGCCGACGCCCATGCCAAACGAGACGGTCTGCCCCGGTTGGATGTCGCGGTTCCAGCCGGCGTCGGCCCCCGAGTAGGTCGGCGCGGTGCCCGTCACAACCCCGTTATAGACGTTGTTCATATCCACAGCCGAGTTGTCGCTATAGGTCCAGTTCACCTTCCAGCCGCTGATGACGTTCGTTCCCGTGTTTTTGATCTCTACCACGGCAAAGTGGCCGCCCCGCCATATGCCGGACACGACGTACTTGCACTCGCCGGAGGGCGGCGGCGGCACATACACCAGCGGCGTGACCTGGACGTCGCCGGCCGGGTCGATCTTGCCGTAGACAATGCCGCGCCCGTTGGCGGCGTGGTAGACCGTGCCGTAGGCGTTCATGTCCCCGGTCACAAAGCGGTCGCCCAGGAAGCCGCCAAATTGATGGGCATCGTCGTTGACGCGGTCCCAGCTGAGGCCCTGGTCGATCGAGCGCATCAGGCCGCGTTTGTCGTACACCGTGCCCCACATGTACAGGGTCGGATAGCTGGCGTCCGGCGCAGCCTTGCCCAGGCCTACTCCGCTGCACGAAGCGGTCGGGCCCACTTTGGTGAAGGTGGCGCCCGAATCGGTCGAGCGCACCAGGCCGTTCCATTGGAGGCACATCCACAGGTCGCCCTCGCGCCCCGGCGTGGCGCGCACCCAGTCAGAGCCCCAGCTCGACAGTTGGGCCTTGGGGCTGAACGACACGCCGCCATC
>CAMLFK010000456.1 GCA_946479255.1 uncultured Oxalobacteraceae bacterium | reverse complement strand
AAAGCGTGATCGGGCCGTACGAGCTGCAGGACTTCAATCTGTACTACATCCTGCGGTATGGCTTTGCGCCCTCCAAGGTGGCCTTCCTGTCGTATTGCGCGTGGCAGGAGAAGTATCCGCTGGCCGAGATCAAACGCCATCTGCGCAGCTTTTTGTGGCGCTTCTTCAAGACCAGCCAGTTCAAGCGCAGCTGCGTGCCGAATGGGCCCAAGGTTGGCAACGGTGGCTCGCTGTCGCCGCGCGGAGACTGGCGCGCGCCGAGCGATTCCGAGGCCACGGTGTGGATCGAGGAATTGGACAATGTGCCGGATTAAGCCACCGGCGCGCTTACTCGTTTAGAATAGCGCTGAAAAGTAAATGAAGTTATTACAGCACTTATAATGGAGAAGCCATGAAACAGATAACCTGCGTGATCAAGCCGTTCAAGCTGGACGAGGTGCGCGAAGCGCTGGCCGAGGTGAACGTGACCGGTTTGACCGTCACCGAAGTCAAGGGTTTCGGGCGTCAGAAGGGCCACACCGAGCTGTACCGCGGCGCCGAGTATGTGGTCGATTTCCTGCCGAAGGTGAAAATCGAGGTGGTGGTTGACGACAGCATGTGCGATCAGGTGGTCGACGCGATCATCAAGGCGGCCCGTACCGGAAAGATCGGCGACGGCAAGATCTTTGTGCAGAATGTGGAGCAGGTGATTCGTATTCGTACGGGTGAGACTGGGCCTGACGCGGTTTAAGATAGCTTGTCATTTCCGGCCGCCGAGGCCGGGAATGACAGCGATACAGCGGTGCTTATTTCCCAATCCGGATATCGAACTTCCACGTAATCAAACGCATCGCCGTAATCGCCAGGGCACTCGTCCACAGCGCAAAATCCAGATCCACGCCAACCTGCTTCATCAGCAAGAACATCCAGCATCCGATAAACGCGCAGATCGCGTAAGGTTTCCCGTCGCGGAATACCATCGGCACTTCATTGCACACGATATCGCGCAGCACGCCGCCGAAGATCCCGGTGATCACACCCATCATGGACGCGATGAACAGCGGCATCCCGGCATTTAAGGCCGCCGCCACGCCGACAATCGAAAACAATCCCAAGCCAATCCCATCGGCGATGACGATCATGCGTTCGGAAACGATATGCCGCAGCGTCCGGATCAGCGGCGTGGCGATCAAGGCCAGCACGAAGATCAAAATCGCATATTCCTGGTGAATCACCCAGAACAGCGGGCGGCGGTCCAGCAAAATATCGCGCAAGGTGCCGCCGCCGAATGCCGTGATGAAGGCAACCGTGAAAATGCCGACCGGGTCCATGCGCTTTCTTCGCGCTTCAATGAAGCCGGAAAAAGCGCCGACCAGGATCGCGACGATTTCAATGAATTTGATGAGGGTCATGCAGGCCGGGGTTCGTTAGAACTAGGCCAGATGACGGTCGTCGGGCAGGGCGGATTTAAGCAGGACGATCAAGGCGCCGTGATTACGGCCATCCACATTGGCGGCGCAGAAGGCAATCACATCGGGCTTTTGCTCCAGCCAGCTGTGCACCATCGAGCGCAGCACCGGTTCGCCGCCGGCCGAGCCCAATCCTTTGCCGTGAATGATACAGACGCAGCGAAAACGCCGCTGCTTGGCGTGGCGCAGGAACAGGCCGACCTGGTCGCGCGCGGTGTCGCGCCGCATGCCGTGCAGGTCGAGCTCGTCCTGTACCGCCCAATGCCCCTTGCGCAGTTTGCGCAGCACATCGTCGCCCACGCCGCTGCGCACGAAACTCAAGCTCGGATCGGTATCGAGCAGGTGGTCGACTTCAAACTGGTCCGAGAGCGACTCGCGCAGCACCGCCGCATTGTCTTCTTCCTGCGTGAGCGGCTTGCGCGGCCGGATGCTGACGTTCACGCCCGGCGGGGCGTTGGGCACATAGCGGTCCGATTCCGGAATCTTGCGCACACCGCCCAGCACGCTGCGGAACAGGGTGGCATCCTGCTTGGCCGCGCGTTCCCACTCCTGGCGCTCGAGTTCGAGGCGCTGGCGTTCGGCTTCCTGCGCCGCGCGTTCTTCATCGCGCGCCTTGAGGGAGGCGCGTAAGCCTTGCAGGTCGGCGAAGTCTTTCATCGATGCCATGGTGCTACCTCTTACTTACTGTACAAACTTAGTCTTCCAGGCTCTCCAGATAGCGCTGGGCGTCCAGAGCTGCCATGCAGCCGGTGCCGGCGCTGGTGACGGCCTGGCGGTAAATGTGATCCTGCACGTCGCCGGCGGCGAACACGCCCGGGATGTTGGTCGAGGTGGCCATGCCTTCCAGACCGGTCTTGGTCTTGATGTAGCCGTTGTGCATGTCCAGCTGGCCTTCGAACAGGCCGGTGTTCGGCTTGTGGCCAATTGCCACGAACAGGCCGTGCACCGTCAGCGGGGTGATGCTGCCATCCGCCGTCGACTTGATGTTCACGCCGGTGACGCCACTTTCGTTGCCGATCACTTCGTCGAGTGTGTGGTTGTACTTGATGACGATCTTGCCTTCGGCTTCCTTGGCCTTGAGGCGGTCGATCAGGATCGCTTCGGCGCGGAACTTGTCGCGGCGGTGGATGATCGTGACCTTGTTGGCGATGTTCGACAGGTACAGCGCTTCCTCGACCGCGGT
>CAMLFK010000455.1 GCA_946479255.1 uncultured Oxalobacteraceae bacterium | reverse complement strand
CCCATCATCTTGTTCTGGCGGCCCAGCGCCAGGATCTGGGTGAAGCCGACGTAGAAGAACAGGCCTTCCATCAGGCAAGCGAACACGATCAGCGATTTCAACAGCTTCTGGTCGTTTTCGACGGTGCCGGTGGTGAACGCCGGGTCGGTCAGGGTGTTGATGAACGGGATCAGGAACTCGTCCTTGTCGCGGATCGACTTGACTTCGTTGTAGGCGTTGAAGATCTCCGCTTCATCCAGGCCCAGCGACTCGACGATGTACTGGTAGGCGTGGGTGTGGATCGCTTCCTCGAAGGCCTGGCGCAGCAGGTACTGGCGGCATTCCGGCGCGGTGATGTGGCGGTAGGTGCCCAGCACGATGTTGTTGGCGGCCAGCGAGTCGGCGGTCACGAAGAAGCCCAGGTTGCGCTTGACGATGCGGCGCTCGTCTTCGGTCAGGCCGTTCGGGTTCTTCCACAGCTCGATGTCGCGCTGCATGTTAACTTCCTGCGGCATCCAGTGGTTGGCGCAGCCGGCCAGGTACTTGTCCCACGCCCATTTGTACTTGAACGGGACCAGCTGGTTGACGTCGGTCTTGCCGTTGATGATGCGCTTGTCGTCCGCGTGCACACGCTTGGCGACCAATGCGGCATCGGCAGCAGGTTCGGTGGCGCCCATCGGCACCGGTGGACGCGCGGTTTGGGCGCTTGGTTCATCATCCCAGGAGAGCATTGTTGTGTTCCTCTTATATTTGGTGGTAGCGGCGATCGTGCCGCTTATTCCTGTCATTCCCGCAACTACGGGAACCTATGCCACTTTGATCGATGTGCTATGGGTCCCCGCCTCCGCGGGGATGACGTGCTAACTAAACTAATAAACAGTATCGACTGCGCTTATTGGCAGGCTTCGCATTCCTCGAAACCATCGTCGCCCGGACGCAGGTAGCAGGCGGCGCCGTCGGCTTCGACCGCTGCCGGCACGGCTGGTGCCAGCGCGGCTGCTGCGGCCGTCGCACTGGCCGACATGCCGCCGTCCACCGCCACCGCGTTCAGCGCGCCGGTCTTGGAGGTGGATTTCTCCATGTGCGTTGCGGCAATGGTGCGCAGGTAGTAGGTGGTCTTGAGGCCACGCAGCCAGGCCAGCTTGTAGGTCTCGTCCAGCTTCTTGCCCGAAGCGCCGGCCATGTAGATGTTCAGCGACTGGGCCTGGTCGATCCACTTCTGGCGGCGCGAGGCGGCTTCCACCAGCCAGCTCGGCGACACTTCAAAGGCGGTGGCGTAGATGTCGCGCAGGTCTTGCGGAATGCGGTCGATCTTGGCCAGCGAGCCGTCGAAATACTTCAGGTCGGCAATCATGACTTCATCCCACAGGTCGCGTGCCTTCAGGTCACGTACCAGATAAGAATTGATTTCAGTAAATTCGCCCGACAGGTTCGACTTCACATACAGGTTCTGGAAGGTCGGTTCGATGCAGGCCGAGACGCCGATGATGTTCGAAATCGTCGCGGTGGGGGCAATCGCCACGCAATTCGAGTTGCGCATGCCGAACTGCTTGATGCGGTCGCGCACGATAGCCCAGTCCATGCTTTCGCTGCTGTCCACTTCCAGGTAGCCGCCGCGCTCTTCCGCCAGCAGTTTGATGGAGTCTTGCGGCAAGATGCCGCGGTCCCACAGCGAACCGGTGTACGACTCGTAACGGCCGCGTTCTTCGGCCAGCTCGGTCGAGGCCAGGTAGGCGTAGTAGCAGACCGATTCCATCGAACGGTCGGCGAACTCGACAGCTTGAACCGACGAGTACGGCACGCGCATCATGTGCAGGCAGTCCTGGAAGCCCATGATACCCAGGCCCACCGGACGGTGACGCATGTTTGAATTACGGGCTTTCTCGACAGCGTAGTAGTTAATGTCGATCACGTTATCGAGCATGCGCATTGCGGTGCGCACGGTCTTTTGCAGCTTGATCGCGTCCAGCTTGCCTTCTTTCATGTGGGCCGGCAGGTTGACCGAGCCCAGGTTGCAGACGGCGATTTCCGATTCGTTGGTGTTGAGCGTGATCTCGGTGCACAAGTTCGAGCTGTGCACGACGCCGACGTGCTGCTGCGGCGAACGGATGTTGCATGGGTCCTTGAAGGTGATCCATGGGTGGCCGGTTTCGAACAGCATCGACAGCATCTTGCGCCACAGGTCGAGCGCGGCGATCTTCTTGAACACGCGAATTTCGCCGGCTTGCGCACGGGCTTCATAGCCCAGGTAGGCGGTCTCGAAGGCCTTGCCGACCTTGTCGTGCAGGTCCGGGCAGTCCGATGGCGAGAACAGGGTCCAGTCGGCCTTTTCCATCACGCGCTTCATGAACATGTCCGGAATCCAGTTGGCGGTGTTCATGTCGTGGGTGCGGCGGCGGTCGTCGCCGGTGTTCTTGCGCAGGTCGAGGAATTCCTCGATGTCCATGTGCCAGGTTTCCAGGTAGGCGCACACCGCGCCCTTGCGCTTGCCGCCCTGGTTGACCGCCACGGCGGTGTCGTTGACCACTTTCAGGAACGGCACCACGCCTTGCGACTTGCCGTTGGTGCCCTTGATGTGGGCGCCGAGCGCGCGCACCGGGGTCCAGTCGTTACCCAGGCCGCCGGCGAACTTGGCCAGCAGCGCGTTTTCCTTGA
>CAMLFK010000454.1 GCA_946479255.1 uncultured Oxalobacteraceae bacterium | reverse complement strand
CGAACGGCAGGATGCCGCCATGCTTGTAGTAGTCGACTTCGATCGGGGTGTCGATACGCAGCAGGACCTTGACTTCCTGCTTGTCGCCGTTGGCGCGGTGAATCACCAGGGTCGCCAGTTGCTGCGGCTTGATTTCGCCTTCCAGGCCCTTCAGGTCGTAGGTCTCGGTGCCGGTGATGCCCAGGCTCTGCACGCTGTCGTCGCCGATGAATTGCAGCGGCAGCACGCCCATGCCCACCAGGTTGGAGCGGTGGATACGCTCGAACGAACGGCAGATCACAGCCTTTACGCCCAGCAGCTGGGTGCCCTTGGCGGCCCAGTCGCGCGACGAGCCGGTGCCGTACTCTTCGCCGCCGAAGATCATGGTCGGCACGCCGTCGCCCACATACTTCATGGCCGCGTCGTAGATCGACATCTGTTGGCCGCTCGGCTGGTGGATCGTGATGCCGCCTTCGACCGCGGAACCGTCGGCCTTGGCCGGGATCATGCGGTTCTTGATACGCACGTTGGCAAAAGTGCCGCGCATCATGATTTCATGGTTGCCGCGGCGCGAGCCGTAGGAGTTGAAGTCCGCCTTTTGCACGCCGTGCGCCAGCAGCCATTTGCCGGCCGGGCCGCTTTCCTGGATCGAACCAGCCGGGGAGATGTGGTCGGTGGTGATCGAGTCGCCGAACACGCCCAGCGCGCGCGCGCCGGTGATGCCGGTGGCGGCCGCTTTCGGGGTCATCTCGAAGCCGTCGAAGAACGGTGGCTCGGCGATGTAGGTCGACTCAGGCCAGTTGTAGACCTGGCCCTTGACGGTCGAGACGTTTTCCCACAGCTTGCCTGGGGCGGCCTTGACGTCGGCGTAGTTCTTCTTGAAGGTGTCGGCGTTCATCGCGAACTTCATCACGGCGGCGATCTCTTTCGAGGTCGGCCAGATGTCGCCCAGATACACGTCGCGGCCATTGGTGCCCTTGCCGACCGGCTCGGTCATCAGGTCGCGCGTCATGTTGCCGGCGATGGCGTAGGCCACCACCAGCGGC
Source organism: uncultured Oxalobacteraceae bacterium (assembly GCA_946479255.1). The sequence continues at coordinate 1,612 of CAMLFK010000454.1, read as the reverse complement.
GGCGAGGCCAGGAAGTTCGAACGGATGTTCGGGTGGATGCGCGCTTCGAAGTTACGGTTGCCCGACAGCACAGCCGAAGCGACGATGTCGTGCTCGGCGATGGCGGCGTTCATTTCAGGGGTCAGGTCGCCGGCGTTACCGATGCAGGTGGTGCAGCCGTAGGCGGTCACGCCGAAGCCCAGTTGCTCCAGGTATGGCAGCAGGCCGGCGGCGGTCAGGTATTCGGTGACAACGCGCGAGCCGGGGGCCAGCGAGGTCTTGATGTGCGGTGCCACGGTCAGGCCGGCTTCCACGGCCTTCTTGGCCAAGAGGCCCGCGCCCAGGATCACGCTCGGGTTGGAGGTGTTGGTGCACGAGGTGATGGCGGCAATCAGCACGTCGCCGTTCTTCACGTTCACGCCATTGCTGGTCTGGTACACATTGGTCAGGTCCGAAGCGGCCTTGTTGAAGCCGTTTTCGGTGGTCGGCTTGGAGAACAGTTCCGAGAAGTTCGACTTGACCAGGCCCAGCTCGATACGGTCCTGTGGACGCTTAGGACCGGCCAGCGAAGGCGCCACGGTCGACAGGTCGAGTCCGACCACGCGGGTGTAGTCGATGTCGCCGACTTTCGGCACGCCGTACAGGTTTTGCGCCTTGTAGTAGTTCTGGAACGCGGCGATCTCTTCCTTGGTGCGGCCGGTGCCTTCGAAGTATTCCACGGTGGCGTCGTCGATCGGGAAGAAGCCCATGGTGGCGCCGTATTCCGGTGCCATGTTGGCGATGGTGGCGCGGTCCGGCAGCGACAGCGACTCGGTGCCTTCGCCGAAGAACTCGACGAACTTGCCGACGACTTTTTCTTTACGCAGCATTTCGGTGATGGTCAGCACCAGGTCGGTCGCGGTGCAGCCTTCGCGCAGCGCGCCGGTCAGGTTCACGCCGATCACGTCCGGGGTCAGGAAGTACACAGGCTGGCCCAGCATGCCGGCTTCCGCCTCGATGCCGCCCACGCCCCAGCCGACCACGCCGATGCCGTTGATCATGGTGGTGTGCGAGTCGGTGCCGACCAGCGAATCAGGGTAGTAGACGCCGGCGGCATCCTTGTGCACGCCGCGCGCCAGGTATTCCAGGTTGACCTGGTGGACGATGCCGAAGCCCGGCGGCACCACGCCGAACGTGTCGAACGCTTGCATGCCCCATTTCATGAACTGGTAGCGCTCGTTGTTGCGCGAGAATTCCAGCTTCATGTTCAGGTCCAGCGCCTTCGGCTCGCGGTAGTGGTCGATGGTGACCGAGTGGTCGACCACCAGGTCGACCGGTACCAGCGGCTCGATGTTCTTCGGGTTCAGGCCCATCTTGTTGGCAACGTTGCGCATGGCGGCCAGGTCGGCCAGCAGCGGCACGCCCGTGAAGTCCTGCAACACCACGCGCGCGACGACGAATGGAATCTCGTCGGTACGTTCGCCAGTCGGGCTCCAGTTCGCCAATTGCTTGACGTGTTCTTCGGTGACCTTCTTGCCGTCGCAGTTGCGCAGCACGGACTCGAGAACGATACGGATCGACACCGGCAGGCGCGATACATTCACGCCCAGGCTTTTCTCCAGTGCGGGCAGCGAGTAGAACTTGCCTTTCTGGC
>CAMLFK010000453.1 GCA_946479255.1 uncultured Oxalobacteraceae bacterium | reverse complement strand
TCGACGGCATGAAGCGCGTCTCGCACGTGACCGACGCCACCGACTGGCGCGTCGAGTACCCGTTCGTGGTGCTCACGCCCGACAACGAGGAGGAGATGGCCGGCCTGGTCAAGGGCTGTATCGAACTTGGGCTGACCATCATCCCGCGCGGCGGCGGCACCGGCTACACCGGCGGCGCGATCCCGCTCACGCCGCTGTCGGCCGTGATCAACACCGAAAAACTGATCGACCTGGGCAAGGTCGAGATGACCATGCTGCCCGGCGTGGAGCGCGAATACGCGACCATCTATTCCGGCGCCGGCGTGATCACCAAGAGCGTCTCCGACGCCGCCGACAAGGCCGGCTTCGTGTTCGCGGTCGACCCGACCTCGGCGCATGCTTCCTGCATCGGCGGCAACGTAGCCATGAACGCGGGCGGCAAGAAAGCCGTGCTGTGGGGCACCGCGCTGGACAACCTGGCTTCGTGGAAGATGGTCGACCCGAACGGCGACTGGCTGGAAGTGACCCGCCTCGAACACAACCTGGGCAAGATCCACGACGCGCCTTACGCCAAGTTCAAGTGCGAGTGGACCCATCCGAACGCCAAGGGCGAATCGAAGGGCGCGCCGTTCAAGACCGAAACGCTGACCATCGCAGGTAGCAAGTTCCGCAAGGAAGGCCTGGGCAAGGACGTGACCGACAAGTTCCTGTCCGGCCTGCCGGGCATCCAGAAGGAAGGCACCGACGGCCTGATCACTTCGGCGCGCTGGATCCTGCATCGCATGCCCAAGTTCGCCCGTACCGTGGCACTGGAATTCTTCGGCCAGGCGCGCGACGCCGTGCCGTCGATCGTCGAAATCAAGGATTACCTGGATAACCTGCCGTCCAAGGGCGAGCAGTTCGCCAGCGTGCGCCTGGCCGGCCTGGAACACCTGGACGAGCGCTATCTGCGCGCGGTTGGTTACGCCACCAAGTCCAAGCGCGGCACCTTGCCCAAGATGGCGCTGTTCGGCGACATCGTCGGCGACGACGAGAACGCGGTCGCGATCGCCGCCTCGGAAGTGGTGCGCATTGCGAACACCCGCGTGGGCGAAGGTTTTGTCGCCGTCAGTGCCGAAGCGCGCAAGAAGTTCTGGCTGGACCGCGCCAAGACCGCGGCGATTGCCAAGCACACCAATGCCTTCAAGATCAACGAAGACGTCGTCATTCCGCTCAACCGCATGGGCGAGTACACCGACGGCATCGAGCGCATCAACGTTGAACTGTCGATCCGCAACAAGCTGGCGCTGGTGACCCAATTGCGCGGCTTTATGGCGCGCGGCAACCTGCCGATCGCCAAGAGCGACGACAATGCCGAGCAGGGCATCGGCGACGCCGAAATGCTGGGCGACCGCGTGGCCGAAGCCGCGCAACTGCTCGAAAAGGTCGAGCACCGCTGGACCTATCTGCTGGCCGAGCTGGACCAGCCGCTGGCCACCGCCCGCGAACAACTGCAGAAGCTGGGCCTGGATGGCCTGGCCGCCGCCTTCGATGCCCGCCTGGCCGCCCAGCCGCAGGCGTCCGTGTTCGACGTGGTCCAGGACCGCACCGTACGCGTATCGTGGAAGCAGGAAATCCGCGCCCAGCTGCGCCAGATTTTCAGCGGCGCCGCCTTCAAGCTGATCCTTGACGAAGCCACCGCGATTCACCAGAAGGTACTGCGCTCGCGCGTGTTCGTGGCGCTGCACATGCACGCCGGCGACGGCAATGTGCACACCAACCTGCCGGTGAACTCGGACGACTACGGCATGCTGCAAGATGCCCACGAAGCCGTGGCGCGCATCATGAAGCTGGCCCGTTCGCTCAACGGCGTGATTTCGGGCGAGCACGGCATCGGCATCACCAAGCTCGAGTTTTTGACCGACGATGAGCTCTCCGAGTTCCGCGATTACAAACTGCGCATCGATCCGGAAGGGCGCTTCAACAAGGGCAAGCTGCTCAACCTGCCGGAGTACGAGGCCGACCTGCGCAATGCCTACACGCCGTCGTTCGGCCTGATGGGCCACGAATCGCTGATCATGCAGCAAAGCGATATCGGCGAGATCGCCCACAGCATCAAGGACTGCCTGCGCTGCGGCAAGTGCAAGCCGGTCTGCACCACGCACGTGCCGCGCGCCAACCTGCTGTACTCGCCGCGCGACAAGATCCTCGCCACCTCGGCGCTGATCGAAGCCTTCCTGTACGAAGAGCAGACCCGCCGCGGCGTGTCGATCAAGCACTGGGAAGAGTTCGAGGACGTGGCCGACCATTGCACCGTGTGCCACCGCTGCGAGAGCCCGTGCCCGGTCAATATCGACTTCGGCGACGTGTCGATGAACATGCGCAACCTGCTGCGCAAGATGAACAAGACCAGCTTCAAGCCGGCCCACAAGGCGGCCATGTTCTTCCTGAACGCCACCGATCCGGCCACCATCAACGCCACCCGCGCGGTGATGACGGGCGTGGCCATGAAAGCCCAGCGCATCGGCAATTCCGTGCTCAAATCTTTCGCCAAGGAACAGAGCAAGGCGCCGCCGCCGACCACCGGCAAGGCACCGGTGCGCGAGCAGGTGATCCACTTCATCAATAAAAAGATGCCGGGCAACCTGCCGAAGAAAACCGCGCGCGCGCTGCTCGACATCGAAG
>CAMLFK010000452.1 GCA_946479255.1 uncultured Oxalobacteraceae bacterium | reverse complement strand
CCTGGTTGCTGGTCCCCTTAAGACTAGGTGTGATTTCTACGGCCGTTGTTCAACGAACTGAGCCAGTCGGCTGAGCGGTGTTTGTCGATGAAGGCTAGCACTGCTCGTAGCCCATAGAAAAAGCTGGACATTTCTGTGCGCCGCGTTTATCGTGGCGGGGTGGAAGTTCAGAACCAGATCAAACGTGTCCTCTCCGAGCAGAACTCGATTGAGAGTATCGGTCGACTTCTGCGTGAGAACGTCTATGCATATCGGTCGACGTTTGCCGATGCGGTGTGTCAGCAGTTTGGATTTTACGACGCGCGCGGCGGGGTACAACGAAGCGGATGCATCAAGGCGTTGCGCGAGTTGGAGCGTTTGGGCCACTTCGCACTGCCGCCGGCGAGCGCGATGGGCGCCAAAGGCGCGAAGCGTCCACGCCGTCTTGGCGCGCCGGTAGAGGATCCGCACGACGTTCCGGAACAAGCGGGTGACGTGCGCGAGTTGTGCTTGACGAAGGTCGACACACTCGCGCTGATGCGCATCTGGAACGAGATGATGCTCTGCGAGCACCCGCAGGGGGCCGGGCCGCTGGTGGGGGCGCAGATGCGCTATCTGATCGGCTCGGCGCATGGCTGGCTCGGTGGGCTGGGATTTGGCGCTGCGGCCATTCAACTGGCGGCTCGCGATCAATGGATTGGCTGGGAGGTGGCGAAGCGCCGCGAGCACTTGCATCGCATCGTGGCGATGAGCCGCTTTCTGATCCGTCCTTCGGTGCGCTGTCAAAATCTGGCCTCGCGCGTGCTGGGGACGGTGCTGCGTCGAATCGAGGTGGATTTCCAGGCGCAGTACGGTTACCGTCCCTGGCTCATCGAGAGCTTTGTGGAGACCGAGCGCTTTGCCGGCACCAGCTATCAGGCGGCGAACTGGATGGAGATCGGGAAGACCAGGGGACGCGGTCGCCAGGACCGGGAGCACCGGCATGCCAAGAGCGTCAAAGCCATCTATGTGTATCCGCTGGATGCGGCTTTTCGACAGCGCATGGGCGGTGTCGAACCCGTCGTTGCGGGTGCGTTGGAACTGGCCGAGGGTGTGGAGGGAGATGGCTGGGCAGCGCAAGAGTTCGGTGGTGCGAAACTGGGGGATCGGCGCTTGAGCGAGCGGCTGGTGCAGAGCGCGCGTACGCTCGCCACGATGCCCGGACAAGCGTTTTCCGGCGTGGCGCGCGGCGACTGGGCCGCCGTCAAGGGTTACTACCGACTGATCGACCAGCCCGATGATTCGCAGGTGACGGTCGAGGCAATCCTGGCCCCGCATCGTGCGCGCACGGTACAGCGCATGAAGGCACACCCGACGGTGCTGTGCATTCAGGACGGCAGCGATCTGAACTATTCGGGACTGGCGCGCTGCGAAGGCTTGGGTGTCATGGGCGCCAACCAGACCGGCGCCCGAGGTTCAGGACTGCATCTGCATTCGACGCTGGTCGTGAGCACCGAGGGATTGCCCATCGGCGTGTTGAAGGCACAGTTCACGGCGCCGGCTGCGAAGTCAGCCGAGGATGCTCGGTATGCGAGCGTACAGCCCATCGAACAGAAGAAGACCTTCGCGTGGATTGCGGGACTGCGCGACTGCGTCAAGCTGCAGCACGAGCTTCCCGAGACACGGCAGGTCTGCGTGATGGATCGTGAGGCGGATTTCTTCGAGCTGTTTGACGAGCAGCGCAAGACCGGCAAGGTCGACCTGTTAGTGCGCGCGCGACATGACCGCACGATGCTCGATGACACCCGCCTGTTCGATACGGTTCGGCAAAGCCCGGTGCAAAGTCCACTTCAAATCGTGGTGCCGCGACAAAGTGCAAGACCCAAGAAGAGCAAGCAAAAGGCGCGCACGGCAAGCGAGCAACGTAGCGCTGAGGTGGCGCTGCGCTTCATGCGGATCGTGTTGCCTCCCCCTGCAGATGCGAAGGCAAAGGCGGCGCCGATCACCGTGTGGGTCGTGCATGTGCTCGAACCATCGCCGCCGGCTGATACCAAGCCGCTTGAATGGTTCTTGCTCACCAGCTGCGCCATCCACTCGGTCGACGACGCACAAGCCTGTTTGCGCTGGTATTGCTTGCGCTGGCGCATCGAAGACTGGCATCGGGTGCTCAAGACCGGCTGCCGGATCGAGGATCTCGCGCACCACACCGCCGATCGGCTCGAGCGCGCCATCAGCATTAACCTCGTCATCGCCTGGCGCATCATGCTGATGACCCTGCTCGGCCGCGCGTGCCCGGAGCTTCCCGCCGGAGTTCTGCTGTCCGACCTCGAGATCAAGGTGCTGCAGGCTTACGCTCAAAAAAAAACATCAAACAGCCCATCCACCTCGGCGATGCTGTCCGCCTCGTAGCCCGCCTCGGAGGATATCTTGGCCGCAACCGTGATCCTCCCCCTGGGCACCAACTCATGTGGCAGGGCTATACCGTCCTGCAAATGTTGTGCGAGGGGTTTTCCCTCATCGCACCGGATTCAAGTTAAGTTAGCAATATTTGTGGGTAATGGGCAGCGCTAGCGCTACCGATCCGAAGGAGAAGCCTTCCGAGTTGATCACTTCCGAGCCCTACATCATGGGCTCTCACGCCACGTGTTCCGGCGCCTGGGCAAGCGGGCCCGAGGACTGCGCGCCCGCGGACTACCAATGGGGTTACAACC
>CAMLFK010000451.1 GCA_946479255.1 uncultured Oxalobacteraceae bacterium | reverse complement strand
TCGTCAGGAAGACGCAGGCGACCTTCAAGCTCGGCATCGAGTTCAAGGATTGGGGGCATGTCGGCAACCGCTTCTTCCACGGCTTCGGCGAATTTGGCCCCCCGATCGAGCATCGCCCGGCCCATATGTACTGGCTGCGCCTGTCGCGCGAATTCAAGGATATGCCCTCGTACGAGCAATGGTCGATGGCGACCGTGATGGCGCGCAACAATCGCTTCGCGCCGCCGCAGGAGGAGCTGCCATCGATCACCGACGGCTATTCCTATGCCTACCATTTCGACGCCAGCCTGTATGCCGCCTATTTGCGCGACTACGCCATGGCCCGCGGCGTGGCGCGCATCGAAGGCATGATCGACGGCGTCGAACAACACCCCGAGACCGGCTTCATCACCGCCCTCAAGCTGCGCGACGGACGGCGCGTCGAAGGCGACCTGTTTGTCGATTGTTCCGGTTTCCGCGGCCTGTTGATCGAGGGTGTATTCAAGGCCGGCTACGACGACTGGAGCGCCATGCTGCCGTGTAACAGCGCGCAGGCCATGCCATGCGCCAGCGCCGCCGAGCTCACGCCGTACACGACCTCGACCGCCAAGAGCGCCGGCTGGACCTGGCGCATCCCGCTGCAGCACCGCACCGGCAATGGCCATGTGTACTGCAACGGCTTCACCAGCGACGAGGAAGCCGGACGCGTGCTGCTCGAAGGCCTGGACGGCGAAGCGCAGGACACGCCGCGCCAGCTGCGCTTTACCACCGGGCGGCGCCGCAAGAGCTGGATCAAGAACTGCGTCGCGATCGGTTTGTCGAGCGGCTTTCTCGAACCGCTAGAATCGACCAGCATCAACATCATCGAAGTCGCGGTCGGCTGGCTGGTCGAGTATTTTCCCAATCGCGATTGCCGTCCCGAGCTGGCCGACCAGTTCAACCGCATGGTCACGGAACGCTATCACTTCGTGCGCGCCTTCATCGTCCTGCATTACAAGCTCACCCAACGCTCCGATTCGGAATTCTGGCGCTACTGTGCCAACATGCCGATTCCCGACACCCTCAGGCATCAGATCGAACTGTTCCGCGAAACCGGGCATGTGGCCATCTACGATCTGGAGGGCTTTTCCCCGTCCTCGTATTTCTCGATCATGATGGGGCTGGGCCTGGTGCCCAAGACGGACGATCCGCTGATCGACGCCATGCAGTTCGACCAGCTGCTGGGGCATTTCGCCAGACGGCGCGAGATCATCAAGCAGACGGTCAAGGCGATGCCCGATCACACCCAATACATTTCCCGGCACTGCAGGGCGGCATGACGCTGTCGTTCAAACTGCGCGCCAGGCTCCAGGCGGGTGCGTTGCACCAGTACCGCCTGGAAGGCTTCGACGACACACACACAGGAGTGATTTTGAAACAACTTGTAGGCTTGATCGCCGTGCTGCTGGCCTGCCCGCTGGCGCAGGCGGCGCCACCGGCCTTCGCCGGTATCTTCACCGACCACGCGGTGCTGCAACGTGGCGAAGAGCTGACCATGTGGGGCTGGGCAACACCCGGGCTGCCGGTCAAGGTGAGCCTGGCCGGCGCCACGGCCGGCGCCAGCGCGGGCGCGGACGGGCGCTGGCGGGTCAGCCTGCCGGCGATGGCGGCGGGCGGGCCGCACACCCTGTCCGTCAGCGGCGCCGACGGCGCCACCACGCTCAAGGACATCATGATCGGCGACGTCTACCTGTGCGGCGGCCAGTCGAACATGGAGTTCCCGGTGCGCCTGTCGACGGGCGCCTTGTCCGAATTTCCCGGCAATCCCGACCTGCGCTTCATGAATGTGCAAGCCACCAGCGAAGCCGCGCTCCAGCAGGACCTGAAGCAGCCGGTGGGATGGACGGTGGTGACGCCCAAGTCGGTCGGCGAGGCCTCGGCGGCCTGCTACTACATGGCGCGCCAGCTGCAGCAGCGCCAGAAGGTGGCGGTGGGTTTCATCAAGGCCACCTGGGGCGGCACCACCATCCAGGGCTGGATCGGCCCTTCCTCGCTGAAAACCCTGCCTGACTACGCCGGCCGCGTCGCGGCGCTGGCGGACATGGCGGCGGATCGGCCCAAGGCGATGGCCGACGAAGCGCGCCGCCACGATCAGTGGTGGGAGGCGCATGACCCGCAGGCGAAGGCGCAGCACGCGTGGCGCACGCCGGCGTTCGACGACGCGGCGTGGCCAAGCCTGACGCCCGAGTCGCTGGCGGACTTCGAGGGCGCCGCCTGGTTCCGCACCAGCGTGACCCTGACCGAAGCGCAGGCCAAAGCGGCGAACGGCATCCAGCTCGGGCCCGTCGATAACCATGACAGCACCTGGGTCAACGGTGTGCGCGTGGGCGGCGGCAGTACCCACTGGATGTGGCGCGACTACGCCGTGCCCGCCGGCGTGTTCCAGCCGGGACGCAATGTGATCGCCATCCGCGCGCTCGCTGGCAAGCGAGGCGGCTTGACCGGGAAGCCGGAACAGCGCGGCATCCGGACATCCGACGGGCAGTTCATTGCCCTGTCCGCGCCCTGGAAATACCAGTTGGGCATGCGCGCGTCAGGTCTCTCGATTCCACCGGCGCCGTGGGATATACCGAACAGTCTGTCGACCCACTACAACGCGATGATCGCGCCGCTGGCCGGCTACAAGTTCAAACTGGCGGCGTGGTACCAGGGCGAG
>CAMLFK010000450.1 GCA_946479255.1 uncultured Oxalobacteraceae bacterium | reverse complement strand
GCCGCGCCACGATGCCGAAGCGGTCGCGCAGCGGGTTGGTCAGCATGCCGGCGCGGGTGGTGGCGCCGACCAAGGTAAACGGCTGCAGGTCCAGCTTGACGGACCGGGCCGCCGGGCCTTCGCCGATCATGATGTCGATCTGGTAGTCTTCCAGCGCCGGATACAGGATCTCTTCCACTACCGGCGACAGGCGATGGATCTCGTCGATGAACAGCACATCGTTGGCTTCGAGATTGGTGAGGATGGCCGCCAAATCGCCCGGGCGCTCCAGCACCGGCCCGGAAGTCTGGCGCAGGTTCACGCCCATCTCGCGCGCGATGATGTGCGCCAGGGTGGTCTTGCCCAGGCCCGGCGGACCGAACAGCAAAGTGTGATCCAGCGCCTCGCGCCGCTTGCGCGCCGCCGAAATAAAAATCTCGAGCTGGCCGCGGATCTTCTCCTGGCCGACGTATTCGTCGAGCTGCTTGGGACGCAGCGCGCGCTCGATCGCCTCTTCGTTCGGCGAAGCGGGCGTGGCGGCGATGATCCGCTGCTCGGTGAAATTGTCGGTCTGGATACTCATTGCTTGTTAACCTTTAGAAAGCGCCTTGAGCGCAAACTTGATACCGTCGGACACGGTGGCGCCGGCCGGCATGTTCTTCAACGCGGCCGTGGCCTCCTTGTCAGAATACCCCAAAGCCAGCAGCGCATTGAGGATATCCGATTGCGCATCATGCTGCACCACGCCGCCAGGGGCGCCGAGGTCGGCACCTAGTTTGCCCTTGAGTTCAAGCAGCAGGCGTTCAGCGGTTTTCTTGCCGATGCCGGGCACCTTGATCAGGCGCCCCGATTCCTGCAAGGTCACGGCCTGGGCCAGGTCGGCAATGGTCATGCCGGACAGGATCGCCAGCGCGGTGCGCGCGCCCACGCCGGTAATCTTGATCAGCTGGCGGAACACCGCGCGTTCGTCGGCATGGCCGAAGCCGAACAGCAAATGCGCATCCTCGCGGATGGCCTGGTGGGTGAACAAGGTCACCTTTTCGCCCAGCTGCGGCAAGTTGTAGAAGGTGCTCATCGGCACATCGACTTCGTAGCCGACGCCGTGGCAATCGACCAGCAATTGCGGCGGATTCTTCTCCAGCAGAATTCCGGAAATACGACCGATCATGGGAAACCTTTAGACGAGACGGCCGCGCTTCATGCGCAGGCCAGTGAGCGAGGGTGCGAGCGAGCCGATCAGCGCGAGTGTATCGTGGCTGTTGGCGTGGCAGATGGCAACGCCAAGGGCGTCGGCAGCATCGCTGCCCGGTAAACCTGGCAGCAGCAAGAGCCGGGCGACCATGGCCTGCACCTGTTCCTTGGCCGCCTTGCCGTGGCCGGTGACGGCTTGCTTGACTTGCAGCGCGGTATATTCGGCCACGCTGAGGTCGGCACCGACCAGCGCGGTGATGGCCGCGCCACGCGCCTGCCCGAGCAGCAAGGTCGATTGGGGATTGACGTTGACGAACACCTTTTCGATGGCCGCGCAGGTCGGCTGGTAGGTGCGGACCACTTCGCCGATGCCGTTCAGGATGATCTTGAGACGGCCCGGCAGCTCGCCTTCGGCCACCGTTTTGATGGTGCCGGAGGCGATGTAGCGCAGCTTGTTACCCTGCTTTTCGATAATGCCGAAGCCGGTGGTGCGCAGGCCCGGGTCTATTCCTAAAATAATCATTAGCGAATGTTATACCGCCGGGCAAGCTCGCGGCGCTTCACGTCCTAATTTTAGTGACGGAAATGACGCGCGCCGGTGTACAGCATCACCACGCCGCGCTCGTCGGCGGCATCGATGACTTCCTGGTCGCGCATGGAGCCGCCCGGGTGGATCACGCAGGTGGCGCCGGCATCGACCACAACGTCGAGGCCGTCGCGGAATGGGAAGAAAGCGTCCGAGGCGACCGCCGAACCGGTCAGCGAAAGGCCGGCGTTCTGGGCCTTGATCGAGGCGATGCGGGCCGAGTCGATGCGGCTCATCTGGCCGGCGCCGACGCCCAGGGTCATGCCATTAGCGCAGAACACGATGGCGTTGGACTTGACGAACTTGGCCACGCGCCAGGCGAACATCATGTCTTGCAGTTGCTGCTGGCTAGGCTGCAGCTTGGTCACGACGCGCAGCTCGCCCAGGCCGACGTTCTTGGCGTCAGGCGATTGCACCAGCAGGCCGCCGCCGACGCGCTTGACGTCGAAGGGGTTGTTGCCGTTGCCGAGCGGGATTTCCAGCAGGCGCACGTTCTGCTTGGCGGACATGATCTGGCGCGCTTCATCGGTGTACGACGGGGCGATCAGCACTTCGACGAACAGCTTGGCGATGGCTTCGGCCGCCTTGCCGTCGACTTCGACGTTAAAGGCGATGATGCCGCCGAAAGCCGAGGTCGGGTCGGTCTGCAGGGCGCGGCTGTAAGCATCCAGGGCGTCGGTGCCGATCGACACGCCGCACGGATTGGCGTGCTTGACGATGACGCAGCCGGCCGGCTGGCCGAGGCCGCCCAGCGACTTGACGCATTCCCAGGCCGCATCGGCGTCGGCGATATTGTTGTACGAGAGTTCCTTGCCTTGCAGCTGCTTGTAGTTGGCCAATGCGCCGGCGGCCGGCACCAGGTCGCGGTAGAACGCGGCCGACTGGTGCGGGTTTTCGCCGTAGCGCATGTCCTGCACTTTTTC
>CAMLFK010000449.1 GCA_946479255.1 uncultured Oxalobacteraceae bacterium | reverse complement strand
CGACGTGTTGCCGCTGGCCGACCGCATCGCCGCCATCCAGCGCCAGCTCGACGCGTTGCAGAAGGGGAACACCGACTTGCAGCGCATGGACGAGCGCCTGCGCCAGCAGGAAGACTTGGTGCGGGAGGCGCGCAATGCGCTGAACGATGAACTCGTCGAACAACGGTCGCGCCAAAAACTGTGTGCGGAACAGGAAGAGCAGTTGTCCGCACTGCGGGAGGACCCGTCCATCGTGGCGCTGACGCCGCACCAGCAAGCGGGCTTGGCGCAGCGGTATGCGGCCTGGAACGGTACGTTACGGTTGAAGGACGTGGACAGCGCCGACCGGGCCGTCGGCAAAGGGCTGCACGACGACATCCGTGCGGTCGACGCCGATCTCGCGCAAGGCGAAAAATTCGTGGAGGCCCAGTTCGCCATCTTCATCAACCGCTGGCGTGCGGATGCGGACGGACTCGATGCACGCCTGGCGGCGGCACCTGATTTCTTCCGCAAGCTCGTCCGCCTCGAATCGGACGGTTTGCCTGCGCACGAACAGCGCTTTTTCGACCTGCTCCAGAACCAGAGCCACCAGAATCTGGCCGCCTTGTCCAGCTACCTGAACGACGCGCGCAAGGCGATCCTGGCGCGCATGGAACTGGTCAATGACAGTCTGCGGCAAGTGCCCTTCAACAGCAGCGAGCACCAGCGCACCTACCTGCATATTCAGCCGAAGGATCGACAGTTGCCCGAAGTGCAGCAGTTCAAGCAGGACATTACGGCTGCGCTCAAGCATGCGTGGATCGACGACCGCGAGTTCGCCGAGGCCCGCTTCATGGACTTGCGCCGCCTGGTGAACCGGCTGGCCAGCCAGGAATCGGAACATCGCCGCTGGCGCGAAGCCGTTCTCGATGTGCGCCAGCACGTCGAATTCATCGGCCGCGAGTTTGACGATGAAGGCCAGGAAGTGCAGGTGCACCAAAGCGGGGCCGGCCTGTCCGGCGGTCAGCGGCAAAAGCTGGCGACGACTGTGCTGGCCGCGGCCCTGCGCTACCAGCTCGGCGGCAACGATACCGGTATTCCACGCTACGCGCCTGTCGTGCTGGATGAGGCATTCGACAAGGCGGACAATGAATTCACCGCCCTTGCCATGAACATCTTTGCCAACTTCGGCTTCCAGATGATCGTCGCCACGCCGCTCAAATCCGTGATGACGCTTGAACCTTTCATCGGCGGCGCGTGTTTTGTCGATATTCGCGAACGCAAGGTATCGAGCGTACTTCTGATCGAATACGACGATGAACGCCAGCGCCTGAAACTGGCCGACCGCCTGCCCGAAGGGGACACGCTTGAAACTGCCGAATGAAGTGCACGCCCTGCTGCGGCGTCGCTTCGACAATCGTCATCGCGAATGGTTCAACGCTCCGGATACCGGCGAAGACTGGCCGCTGACGATTCCTCTCGGCGTGCCCACGGAGCAAGCGGCAAAGACTCGCCTGGACGCGGCCCTTGCCTGGGTGCGTGCGTGGCAGACGTGGCGGGGCGCGGGCATGTTGCAGTGGACCGAACGCCAGTGGCGCACGCTGGGTACGCAGCGCGTGCCCGAATCGCTGCGTCTCGGCGGCGTTCGTGACGTGGCCGCATGGCTCGACGAGGTGGAACGCTGGGACCGGGCTCGAGGTCGGCAGGCCGGGATGGTCCGGCGCTGGCCCGTGTTGACGGAACGTCTGGGCCGATTTTTCGACGTACTTGCCGATTATGCCGACCCCGATTTCGAACGGTTGATCGCCACCTTGGACTGGCTGGAACGGCATCCCGACTCCGGCCTGTACTTGCGCCAGTTACCCATTGCTGGCCTCGACACGAAGTGGATCGAGGCACGCAAAGGCGTACTCGCGGACATGTTGTGTCACGTAACAAACCGCGCCGATATACCCGGCGACTTTCACGCCCTGTGCGGTCTCCGCCGCCCACCGGTCCGACTGCGCATGCGCGTGCTCGACCCTGCGCTGCGTGCTCGCGTGGGTGGGCTCGGCGATCTCACCGTACCCGTCAACGAGCTGGACCAGTTGGACCTCGCACCACGGCATGTCGTCATCGTCGAGAACCTGCAGACGGGACTCGCATTCGGGGACCTCCCCGGCACCGTGCTGTTCATGGCGCTGGGTTATGGCGTCGACCTGCTTGCCAGGGTGTCGTGGGTACGTGGCGCGCGCAGCTTTTACTGGGGCGACATCGACACCCACGGCTTTGCCATCCTGAGCTTATTACGCGCACAGCTGCCTGCGGTTCGCTCGCTGTTCATGAACGAATCCACCTTGTTGGCCCACCGCGCATTGTGGGCCAGTGAACCAACCCAGCACGCCGCGCATGAACTGCCGCATCTCGATCCCGTGGAGCAGGCCCTGTACCACGTACTCAAGCAACACGTGCTGGGATCCGCGGTACGGCTGGAGCAGGAACGGATTTCCTGGGACATCGCCTGGCCGGCGCTCAACGATGCGCTGGCAAAAGTGGATTGATCAAGGCGATGAGGTGCGATTCTGCGGCACCTCGAAATTGCATATCAAACAATCAATACAGCACCGTCAATTCAACAACCGGCTGTGCTTGGGCAGTTGCGCCGCCAGATAATCATGCTGATCGGCCAGGATATTCCGGCCGCTCAGCAGGTAATGCTCCGCACGGCATGGCACATACGGCA
>CAMLFK010000448.1 GCA_946479255.1 uncultured Oxalobacteraceae bacterium | reverse complement strand
GCGCGATCATGTACTGCGCCGACGGCCCCGAGTCGGCCAGCGCCTGGCGCACGCGCTCCACCCGCCCCAGCCGCTCGTACCCCCAACTCGTGCAGGAGGCGTCCGCCGGACGCCCCATGCTGTCGTAGGACTGGCCGAAGCCGGCCTGGTGTCCGCACCACTTCAGCTCATCTTCTTTGCGCCTGAGATCGTTCCACACGCGCCACGCATCGCCTGTTCCCATCGAATGCTCCTGAGCAACGATTAAGGGATCATTCTTGCGTTGATGCCACGCCTGTACGTTGACACTGCGCAATGGGGGACGGCTTGACTTTTGCATGCGATCGAGTAGCACGGAGCTGGCATGATGCCGCTGAACGTTGGCTTTGCGCCAGGTGCTGGGACGCTGAGCCGGCACCCGTTGAGCCGGGGCCGCTGCGCGGTCTGTGATGGGCTAGTTCGGCGGCCCCAGCATATTCGCATCGCGCGTCAGCAGCCACCGGCCATCGGCACCCTTGCGCAGGATCGACAGCGTTTGTCCGGTGCGCAGCACCGGCGTCTTGCCATGCCTGGAAATCATCGTCACCGACAGCTGTGTGCGCACGTAGGCCATGTCACCGCACACTGCGATCTCATCGATCCGGCTGGTCGACTCGATCGCCGCATCGGCCATCCAATTGCGCATGCCTTGCGCGAAGGCCTCGCGCCCGACCATCGGCGGCTGGCCGGCCGAGAGAAATACAACATCCTCGGACATGAGCGCGGTCACCGCGTCGACATCGCCGTCACGCGTGGCCTGCAGCCAGGTCTGAATCAACTGGCGGATTGCTTCATGGTCGCCGTGCATATCGTCCATCTCCTTACATTTGCTGGAACAGGCCCGAGTGATTGCGGCTCACTTCCAGCGCGGTGGGAAAGCCGCGCACCTTGAGCATCTGGCGCCCGCGTTCATCGCGGGTGACCTCGGCAATCGCATCGACCCGCACCAGGGTGGAGCGGTGAATGCGCCAGAACTCCCCCGGATCGAGCTCCGCTTCCAGTTCCTTGAGCGTTTTACGGATCAGCATTTCGGCCTGTGCGGTCTGCACCACCGTGTACTTGTCGTCGGAGCGGAAGAACAGCACCTCGCGCGTGGCGATCATGCGCAGGCTGCTGCCGACCTGCGCCTGGATCCAGCGCAGGTACTCGGGCGGCTTGGCGGCGGCGCCTTGCTGCAGTACGCGCGTGAGCTGTTCGAGCTGGCTGCCGATGTCCTGCGGCGCGCGCGTCAGGCGCGTGCGCAGGCGCTCGCAAGTGCGGCTCAAGCGTTCGGCCGTCACCGGCTTGAGCAGGTAATCCATGGCGCCGTGCTCGAAGGCGTCCAGCGCATACTGGTCGTAGGCGGTGACGAAGACGATGTGGCAGCGCTCGTACAGGTGGCGCGCCGCTTCGATGCCGGTCTGGCCCGGCATGCGGATATCGAGGAAGACAATGTCCGGCTGGAGCTGCGTGGCCATGGAGACCGCGTCGACCCCGTTGGCCGCCTCGCCGACGATCACCAGCTCCGGCCACACATCGCGCAGGCGCGCGCGCAACTGGTCGCGCATCGGTTCTTCGTCATCGACGATCAGTGCGGAAACGGGCTTGGCGTTTGCAGTCATTATTTCTCCATGGTTGAAAAAGGGACGCGGATCGACACCAGTGCTCCACCTTCGACCGGTGCTTCGATCACGAGTTCGGCGCGGCTGCCGTAGAGCAAATGCAGGCGTTCACGCACATTGGCCAGGCCGACCCCGTCGCCGGACTTCATGTTGAAGCCGACGCCGTTGTCGCGCACATCCACCTGCAAGGTGCCGTCAACCAGCATGGCGGTGACAAGAATATGGCCGCCTTCAATCTTTGGCTCTAAGCCATGCTTGATCGAATTCTCGATCAGGATCTGCAGCATCATCGGCGGAAACTGCGCGTACTCCAGATAGTCCGGCACGTCGAAACTGACGGTCAGGCGCTGCTTCATCCGCGCCTGCATGATGGCCAGGTAGGCCCGCGACAGCTCGACCTGCCGGCCCAGCGTGCCGCCTCCGCCGTTCGAGCGCAGCTGGGGCAGGGTGGCGCGCAGATACTCGATCAGGTGCTGGTGGATTTTGGCGGCCTGCGGCGGATCGGTCTCGATCAGCTGGCCGATCAGCGCCAGGGTATTGAACAGGAAGTGCGGCTCGACCTGGGCCTGCAGGGTCGCCATCTGGGCTTCCAGCAGGCGCCGCTCAAGCGTGGCGATGTCGGCCTGCTTGGTGGCTTCCTCGGCCACCAGCTCGGCCCGGCGCTTGCCGCCGGCGAGGATCTTGACGCCCACCGAGATGATTACGAACCAGGTCGCTTCGGGTACGTTCAGGATGCCGGCAACGATCATCACCAGAATCGAAATGATGATCAGTTTGCGCCACTCGACGACCGCGAGCCAGTCGAAGAACTTCCACCACAGGATAGCGGCCTCCCTGGTGGCATCGCGCAAGGCATCCATGCCCTTGTTGAACTGGCTCGCTTTCACCACTTACTCTCCCTTGTCGCCGGCCGCGTGCTCGTCGGCCGCGTGCTCGTCGACCGGTTTGTACGGCGTGAGTTTTCCGCGTGCGCGCCGGTCGGCAATCGCGCCGATGATCAGTTTGGCCGCGACCAGCACCACGAACAGCGTCAGCGCCAGCGGCAGCACCACGATGGCCAG
>CAMLFK010000447.1 GCA_946479255.1 uncultured Oxalobacteraceae bacterium | reverse complement strand
ACGGTCTGGTCGACCATGCGCTGGCGCAGTTCGTCGTTGGAGAACAGCTTGATGCGCCACTGCGCCGACTGGGCGCTGTTGACCGACTCGGCGTCCGATGGGCCGAACATCATCAGCGAGGGCCACCACCAGCGCTTGAGCGCATCCTGCGCCATGGCCTTCTGTTCAAGCGTGCCTTTGGCCAGGCTCATCATGATGTCGTAGCCCTGGCGCGCGTGGAAGGATTCTTCCTTGCAGACGCGGATCATGGCGCGCGCGTACGGCCCGTACGAGCAGCGGCACAGCGGGATCTGGTTGATGATGGCCGAGCCGTCCACCAGCCAGCCGATCGCGCCCATGTCGGCCCACGACAGCGTGGGGTAGTTGAAGATGCTGGAGTACTTGGCGCGGCCGCTGTGCAGGGCGCTAAGGAGCTCGTCGCGCGACACGCCCAGCGTTTCGGCGGCGCTGTACAGGTACAGGCCGTGGCCGGCCTCGTCCTGGATCTTGGCCAGCAAGATGGATTTGCGTTCCAGCGTGGGCGCGCGCGTGACCCAGTTGCCCTCAGGCAGCTGGCCGACGATCTCGGAGTGGGCGTGCTGCGAAATCTGCCGGATCAGGGTCTTGCGGTAGGCCTCGGGCATCCAGTCCTTGGCCTCGATCTTGACGCCGGCATCGATCCGGTCCTGGAAAGCGCGCTCCTGCGCGCTCATCTCCTCCGGTGCCTGGACCTTTTTGAGGCCGGTCTCCACCAACTGTGCGTACATCGTGTTTCTCCCTTGTGAGGATGCTTGACACGATTATACGATACGCAAATTAAGATGTATGCTGATTATTTGTATCGTATCATGATCTGAAAACGTATTCAGCACACAAGATGATAAAAAAAGTAAGCCGAGACCTACCCTAAGGCAAGTAAACTCTGGCTCCGCCTGAAAATGCACAATGCCGCCATGAAACAACTCACCACCAAGGAATGGACTGCCCAGTTCCTAGGCATCGATCCGCCCCGCTCCAAGTCCTTGGTGATGACCGTCTTCGGCGACACCATCACGCCGCACGGCGGCAGTACCTGGCTGGGCAGCCTGATCGCCCTGCTCGAACCCTTCGGCATCAACGACCGCCTGCTGCGCACCAGCGTGTTCCGGCTGGTGCAGGAAGGCTGGCTGGTGGCCAGCCGCGACGGGCGGCGCAGCAGCTACGCGATCCTGCCCTCGGCCCAGGCGCGCTTCGCGCGCGCCAACGCCCGCGTGTTCGCCCCGCTGGCGCGGCGCTGGGATGGCAGTTGGACCTTGCTGTTCGGCACCGCCAACGGCATCGACGCGCCCGAACGGCTGGCGCTGCGCAAGGAGCTGTTATGGGAGGGCTTCGCCATGCTGGGGCCGAACCTGTTCGGCCATCCGGGGCCGCATACCGAGCTGGCGCAGGAGATCCTGCAGCGCACCGGGCTGGAAAAGCGGCTGTTCGTGTGCCGCGCCAGCGACCTGCACGGCGTGGCGTCCAAGCCACTCCGCGAACTGGTGGCGGACGGCTGGGACCTGTCGGATGTGACGGGGCGTTATGAACGTTTCTGCGAGCAGTTCCGCCCGCTGCTGGCCCTGCTCGAAGGCGGCAGCGTCCTGGAGCCGGAACAGGCCTACATGCTGCGCACCCTGCTGGTCCACGCCTACCGGCGCGTACAGCTGCACGACCCGATGCTGCCGGTCGAGCTGCTGCCGTCGCCGTGGCTTGGCTCAACAGCCTTTGAGGTGGCGCGCGCCGTGTACCGGCTGAGCTTTGAAGCGGCGGAAGAGTATGTGATGGCGCTGCTGCGGCGCGAGGATCCGGCGGCGCCGGAAGCGGATGCGGGATTTTACGAACGCTTCGGGGGACTGTACTAACAGTCGTAGCTGATGCCGTTGTGCGAAAACGCCATGGGATAGCGGATGGCGTCCAGCGGCAGGTCCAGGTCGAGGTCAGGCCAGTACAGGCGGCTCGAAGTTGCGCACTGGACATTGCAGATCTTGGCCACGGTGGCATGCTCGAACCAGGGGAATTCGGCGAAGGACAGATACAACTCCTCTTCGCCACACTGAACCCAAAAGCCGTTGCGATTGATGCTGGTTACTTCGGCGAATGAAAAACTAATGCCTGTCATATGACTTCCTCCTCGACGCTAACGCCTTTGATGCGCGCTCTACAAGGTACGCAAATAAACCGTTTAACAGTTTGATGTAGCGCAAAGTGTGACTTAAGAGTTACCTTTTGCCTACATTTATTAAATAATTCTGCATCGTCGCCTCGGCCACCGATGCCCAGGTGTTCTGGTCGCTCCTGAAGCGCTTCCAGGGGCTGTAGATCTTGGCGAAGCGCGGATTCTTGGCCGCCTCCTCTTCCATCACCTGGGTGCTGATCTTGTAGGCCTCGTCGAGAATCTGCCTGGAGAAGTACTGCAGCTTGGCGCCATTCTTGAGCAGGCGCGCCAGCGCGGCCGGGTTCCTGGCATCGTAGCTGGCCTGCATCGTCACGTGGCATTCGAAGCTGGCCGCCTCCAGCGCGCCCTGGTACTGCTTGGGCAGCGTGGCCCATTGCTTCTGGTTGATATAGAAGGACAGCTGCGGCCCGGTCTCCCACCAGCCCGGCGCGTAGTAATAGGGCGCCACGCGCACGAAGCCGAGCTTCTCGTCGTCGTAGGGGCCGACCCACTCGGCCGCGTCGATGGTGCCTTT
>CAMLFK010000446.1 GCA_946479255.1 uncultured Oxalobacteraceae bacterium | reverse complement strand
CAGCCGATGTCCACGCCCACGGCGGCCGGAATCACCGCGCCGAGGGTCGGAATCACGCTGCCGATGGTCGAGCCTTTACCGAGGTGGACGTCCGGCATCACCGCGATGTGCTTGTAAATGAAGGGCATCTTGGCGGTATTGGCCAGCTGCTGCTTGGCTTCGGCTTCCACCGGAACGCCATTGGTCCACATTTTGACGGGCCGGCCGCCTTCCACGTTCATGACATCGTAGTCTTGGTTTTTCATAATCTATTCTTCTCCTAGTGTTGTGCCGAATATATTGCAAACGCTGTGCCAGGAAAGACCGGGGACCACTTCAACTCAGCTAAGCTACTGATTTTTATACGATTATTGTAATAACTTGAGATCGCAGCTGCGGTGGACTGCACTCACAGACCGTGATAAATTATCCTATCGTATAAGAATTTATATAGCATGAAGCTGAAAAAGACAGTCGTGATCGGCTTTGCCGGCACCCAGCTGGACAATGGCAAGGGCAGTGCACGCTGGGAAAAATGGCGGCCGAGCGTCGCGCTGGCACAGCACGAGGAAGTCGTCATCGACCGATTTGACCTGCTCTATAGCGGACCGTTCGAACGGCTGATCGAGCAGGTGAGCGAGGATATCGTTGCGGTGTCGCCCGAAACGACAGTTGTCCCATATGCGCTGCCGATCCGCGACGCCTGGGATTTCGAAGACGTCTATGGCACGCTGTTCGATTTCGCCCAAGCCTATCCATTTGACCCCGACCACGAGGACTACTGGATTCACATCACGACCGGCACGCACGTCGTCCAGATCTGCTTGTTCCTGATGACCGAGGCGCGCTTCTTCCCCGGCCGCCTGGTGCAGACCTCGCCGCCGAAGCGCCAGGGCAGCGTGTGCGACCCGGGCAGCTACGCGCTGATCGACCTGGACCTGTCGCGCTACGACCAGATTGCCCAGCGCTTTACCCGCCAGCAGGCGGAAGGCGTGGCCTTCCTCAAGTCGGGGATCGCCACCCGCAACGCGCAATTCAATACGATGATCGACGAGATCGAGCGCGTGGCCATCAAGTCGAAAGCCCCGATGCTGTTGATGGGACCGACCGGTGCCGGCAAGTCCTTCCTCGCCCGCCGTATTTATGAATTGAAGAAGGCGCGGCACCAGATCGATGGCAAATTCGTCGAGATTAACTGCGCCACCCTGCACGGCGATGGTGCCGCGTCGACACTGTTCGGGCATATCAAGGGCGCATTCACGGGCGCCGCGTCGGATCGGCCAGGCCTGCTGCGCACGGCGCACAAGGGCTTGCTGTTCCTGGACGAGATCGGCGAGCTGGGGCTGGACGAGCAAGCCATGCTGCTCAAGGCGATCGAAGAAAAGCGCTTCCTGCCGGTCGGCAGCGACAACGAAGTCACGAGCGACTTTCAGCTCATTGCCGGCACTAATCGCGACCTGTCGAAGGACGTGGTGGCCGGGCGCTTTCGCGACGACCTGTATGCGAGGATCAATCTCTGGACTTACGCGCTGCCGGGACTGGTCGACCGGCCTGGGGATATCGAGCCGAACCTGGGCTACCTGCTTGCCCAGTTCAGCGAGGAGTATGGGCAGATGGTCCGGTTTAACAAGGAGGCGCGCGAACGGTATATGAAGTTCGCCATGTCCGCACAGGCGCTATGGACCGGTAACTTCCGCGACCTGCTGGCGTCGGTGACGCGCATGGCCACCCTCGCTGAGTCGGGCCGCATTACCGACGACATTGTGACGGGTGAAACGGCGCGCCTGCGGCATCAATGGCGCCATCATCAACAGCCGGTCAATGCCGGCGCCCTTGTTCTGGAAGATCTGCTCGGGGCAGAAGCGGCCGCAGGGCTGGACCTGTTCGATGCCATTCAGCTGGCGGCGGTGGTCAAGGTGTGCCGCCAATCGAACTCCTTATCGGAGGCGGGAAGAAAACTGTTCGCCGTGTCGCGCGATGCGAAGGCGAAGCCGAATGACGCGGATCGCCTGAAAAAGTACCTTGCACGCTTCGGCTTGGCCTGGAATCAGCTCAGCGCCAGCTAATGTAACAGCTCGCCTTTGGCGGAAGCATAGCCGCTGGCGGCCAGGCGCTCGCGCATCATGGCACGGGCGCGGTGCAGCCGGCTCTTGACGGCCGGGATGGAGATTTGCAGGTGTTCGGCAACTTCGGGCGCCGTCAGCTCGTCCACGTCGCGCAGGATCAGCACTTCGCGGTAATCGGCCGGCAGCGCCGCCATGGCGCAGGCCAGGTCGCGCCTCAAGGCATGCGGCGTCATTGGCTGTTGTAAGGTATCGGCCATGACCTCGGTCAGTTCTTCGGTTTTACGCTGGATGCGCAGCAAACGGTAACATTCGCGCTCGATGATCTTGAACATCCAGCCAGCCAGTGCGGCGATCACCCGCAGGGAGCCGATATTGCGCTGCAAATTCCACAGGGCGACCTGCACCGCGTCGTCGGCATCCTCGCTGGTGGCGCAAGAACGCCGCGCGAAACGGCGCAGGTCGGGCTGGGATTGGACCAGCAGTTTCTCGATGGCGGAGGCATCACCTCTGCAGGCAGCCTCGACAAGGTGTCCTTCGAACTGGATCATGGGATAAGCTTCCGGCAAAACGTCGCGAAAAAGTATTCAAACAGACAACATTGTTAGTTAATAAATTATACACGCGATTGCAGCCTCTGCCAGTGGTTGCCA
>CAMLFK010000445.1 GCA_946479255.1 uncultured Oxalobacteraceae bacterium | reverse complement strand
GAGTAGAACGCGGTCACGAACACGCCGGCCAGCACGGCGAAGTTGGCGAAGCCCGAACCCCAGATGTGGGTCGCGTGCACCGCTTCGATGATGCTGTCTTTCGAGTAGAAGCCCGAGAAGAACGGCGTGCCGATCAGTGCCAGGGAACCCAGCAAGGATGTGATCCAGGTGATCGGCATGTACTTGCGCAGGCCGCCCATGTTGCGGATGTCCTGGTCGTGGTGCATGCCGATGATGACCGAGCCGGCGCCAAGGAACAGCAGCGCTTTGAAGAAGGCGTGGGTCATCAGGTGGAACACGGCCACGGAGTAAGCCGAAGCGCCCAGCGCGACGGTCATGTAGCCAAGCTGCGACAGGGTCGAGTAAGCGACCACGCGCTTGATGTCGTTCTGGATGATGCCAAGGAAGCCCATGAACAGCGCGGTGATCGAGCCGATCACCAGCACGAAGGACAGCGCGGTGTCGGACAGTTCGAACAGCGGCGACATGCGGGCCACCATGAAGATGCCTGCGGTAACCATGGTCGCGGCGTGGATCAGTGCCGAGATCGGGGTTGGGCCTTCCATCGAGTCAGGCAGCCAGACGTGCAGCGGGAACTGGGCCGATTTGCCCATCGCGCCAATGAACAGGCAAATGCAGGCGGCGGTCAGCAGCGGCCAGCCGGTGGCCAGCACGGTCATGCCGGCCAGGTCCAGGCGCTTGGCAAACACTTCTTGGTAGTTCAGGGAACCGGCGGCTGCCAGCAGCAGTCCAATACCCAGGATGAAGCCGAAGTCGCCCACGCGGTTGACCAGGAATGCCTTCATGTTCGCGAAAATCGCGGTAGGACGGGTGTACCAGAAGCCGATCAGCAGGTAAGACACCAGGCCCACTGCTTCCCAGCCGAAGAACAGCTGCAGGAAGTTGTTGGCCATAACCAACATCAGCATGGAGAACGTGAACAGCGAAATATACGAGAAGAAGCGGTTATAGCCTTCGTCTTCGGCCATGTAGCCGATCGTGTAGATGTGCACCATCAGCGACACGAAGGTCACCACGCACATCATCATCGCCGACAGCGCATCGATCTGGAAGCCGACTTCCATATTGAGCGATCCGACCGTCATCCAGCGATAGATGGTGCCGTTGAAGGTGGCGCCGTCGAGTACGGCCATCAGGGTCTGCACCGACAGGATCAGGGCGATCAGCACGCCCAAAATCGTGACGGTGTGCGAGACCTTGCGGCCGACCACGTTGCCGAAAAATTTAGTACCGAACAAGCCTGCAATCGCCGCGCCGGCCAGTGGCGCCAGCGGTACGGCTAGAAGGACGTTAGGGTTGAGAAGTTGCCCCGCCATGTTGAACCTTAATCGTTATGTATTCGAGTGATGTTGTTTAACCAGCGACCTTAGCCTTTAAGGCTGTCGAGGTCTTCCACATTGATCGTGTCCAGATTACGGAACAGGACCACCAGAATCGCCAGGCCGATTGCCGATTCGGCAGCCGCCACGGTCAGGATGAAGAACACGAAGACCTGCCCGGCCGCGTCGCCCAGGTAATGCGAAAACGCGATGAAGTTCAGGTTCACTGCCAAGAGCATCAATTCGATGGCCATCAGCAGGATGATGACGTTTTTACGGTTCAGGAAAATGCCGACGATCGAGATCGCGAACAGGATCGCGCCCAGGACCAGGTAGTGTGAGAGCGATAAGGTCATTTGGTCTCCTTGTTGGCGGCTTCGGCGGCGGCCAGCGTGGCCGCTGTTTCTGCCTCTGCCGCTTTCGATGCCGCGTCGAGCGCAGGCTGGTTCACCGTCTCCATCTTCACGATGCGCAGGCGGTCGTTACGCTTGACGCGCACGGCGACAGCCGGATCGAAGGCCTTGGTGTCCTTGCGCTTGCGCAGGGTCAGGGCCACGGCGGCGATGATCGCCACCAGCAGGATGGCCGCGGCAATCTCGAAGCCGTATACATAGTGGCTGTAGATCTGGATGCCCAGGTCCTTGGTATTGCCGACGTAGCGGGCCGCGTCTTCCTTGGTAGGAACCGTCATGAAGCCCTTCCACAGCACGGCCGCCATTTCCAGCACGATCACCACGCCGATGACGGTGGCCATCGGCAGGTAGGACCAGAAGCCTTCGCGCATGCGGTCGGTATTAATGTCGAGCATCATGACGACGAACAGGAACAGCACCATGACGGCGCCGACATAAACCAGGACCAGCACGATCGACAGGAACTCGGCTTTCAGCAGCATCCAGATGCCGGCCGCGTTGAAGAAGGCCAGCACCAGATACAGTGCGGCGTGCACCGGATTCCTGGCCGTGATAACGCGCGTTGCGGCAAAGATCATGATTGCCGAAAACACGTAGAACAAAGCAGTTGAAAATTCCATAACTTACCCAGAAGACTTGCAGATTAACGGTAAGGAGCATCGGCCGCGCGCGCGGCGGCGATGTCACTTTCGTAGCGATCGCCGACAGCCAGCAGCATCTCTTTCGTGTAGTACAAGTCGCCGCGTTTCTCGCCGTGGTACTCCAGCACGTGGGTCTCGACGATCGAGTCCACCGGGCAGGACTCTTCACAGAAGCCGCAGAATATGCACTTGGTCAGGTCGATATCGTAGCGGGTGGTACGGCGCGAACCGTCGTCGCGCTGTTCCGATTCGATCGTGATCGCCATGGCCGGGCACACCGCTTCGCACAGCTTGCAGGCGATGCAGCGCTCTTCCCCGTTGGGGTAGCGGCGCAGCGC
>CAMLFK010000444.1 GCA_946479255.1 uncultured Oxalobacteraceae bacterium | reverse complement strand
TCGAACCTGCGCAAGAAGATCGGCGACGGCTACATCCGCACCGTGCGCGGCGTCGGCTACATGGTCCAGCATGACGGCGCCTAGGGCAGGCTCGCTGCTCAGGCGGCTGCTGGGCGGCTTCATGCTGGCGATGCTGCTCATCTGGCTGGCCGCGCTGGCGCATATCGCCTTCCAGGCCCAGGCCGACCAGGAACGCCAGACCGCCATCGTCAACCAGGGCTGGGCGCGCCAGATCATGCTCAACGTGCGCTCGGTGGCGCACGACCCGGCCGAAGTGAAGCGCATCGCGCAGCGGATCGAGGCCCTGCGGCTGGACATGTTTCGCCAGCTGGGATTCGAAACCCGTGCACGCACCGAGGTGCGAATGCACGGGCGGCTGCTGTACGAATCCAGGCCGGCCGAGCCAAGGCAGCATGGCTGGGTTGCATGGACCGAGCACGATGCCGCCACCGGCCTGACCGTGGTGCGCGCGGAGCGGGCCGACCCGGCCTGGATGTTCACGCCGTCCGCGGCGCGCTACCTGCTCACTCCACTGCTCTACAGCCTTCCCTTCCTGCTGCTGCCGGCCTGGCTGATCGCCCGCGTCGGACTGCGGCCGCTGCGCACCATGGGTGGCGAAATCGAGCGCCGCTCCGCCGACGACCTGGCCCCCTTGCCCGGGTCCCCATACCGGGAACTGTCACCGCTGGTCGATGCGATCAACCGCCTGATGGCGCGCCTTTCTCAGCGGCTCGAACGTGAGCATGAATTTTTAACCGATGCGGCGCATGAGCTTAAAACGCCACTGTCGGTGATCCAGTTGAACGCCCACTTGCTGGGCAGCGCCGCCGACGAGGCCCAGCGCGCCGGCGCCGATGCCGGCCTGCGCCTGGGCGTGGCGCGCGCCAGCCACACGGTCCACCAGCTGCTGGCATTCGAGCGCACGCGCGCGGGCGGCACGCAAGCGCCCTTGCCGACCGAAGACCTGGCGGCGATGGTGCGCGACCGGCTGGCGCTGGCGGCGCCGCTGGCGATGCAGCGCGCGAT
The DNA here is from genome assembly GCA_946479255.1 of uncultured Oxalobacteraceae bacterium. The sequence goes on along the minus strand of CAMLFK010000444.1, from coordinate 1,712 downwards.
CGAGATCGAACTGCTTGGCGCAAGTCGCTGCATGTTGCCGCTGCACCGCGAAAGCATGGCGGCCCTGCTCGATAACGTGATCGGCAACGCGCTCAAGTATTCGCCCGATGGTGGGCAGGTCAAGGTAGGGCTGGATACGAGCGAAGGCTTGGTGCAGCTGAGTATTGCCGATCAGGGACCGGGCATAGCCAAGGCGCTGAGGCAAAAGGTTTTCGAGCGCTTCTACCGGGTTCCCGGCCAGGACCAGCCGGGCAGCGGACTTGGGCTGGCGATCGCGGAGCGCGCGGCGGCGCGCAATGGCGCGAGCATCCGCCTGATGGATGGTGCGGATGCACGCGGGCTGTCGGTGGTGCTCGAATTTAGGACCTGTGGCAAGGATTAAGCCAGGCCTAAGTAGACGTTCTGTAAATATGCGCTACCCTTCGGAATCGTTCAACCCGAGGGGATATCGTGATTCGTTACCGGCTCATGGCGGTGGTGCTGTTTATTTCAGCGATTTTGCTGTATTCATCCACCGCGCCGAAGCCGGTGGCCGCCTTGCTGGGGATTTGCGGCGCTGCGTTTGAACTGGCGGGCATCGTCATCATGCGAAGGAAAACCCCGGCAGACCGCAAATGAGGTCCCTGCTCCTGGCGGCAATCGTGGCATACCAACGGTATATTTCGCCTTACAAGGGATTTCGCTGCGCTTACTGCGCACATACCGGCAGGGCGAGCTGTTCCGCCCTGGGCTACCGGGCCATCCGCCGGTTCGGCGTCTACGATGGGATAGGGGTGCTGCAAGAGCGCCTGTTCCGCTGTGGCGTCGCCCATCGCCGTTACCGGCGGCCTCCGGCAGTCATCAACTACCAGGCCGGCGAGTGCGATCCAGGCTGCGACTGGCCGTGCGAGTTCGACAAGGGCAAGGCCTGCGATACCTGCGACTGCCTGTCGGATCTTGCCGACTGCGGCCGTCGCAAGCGCCGCTCGAATGAGGAAGAGAACGAGGTGCAGATCCCGCCGCGCCGCGGCGGGAGATAGGAGGGCTTACACGCCTTTCGGCGGTCCTTTGCGATGCGGCTTCTTGCCCTTGGCCGCATCCGCCTTCTCGGCGAAGCGGCGGTCGCCCGCCTTCTTCGCAAAGCCGGCCTTCTTCGGCGCCGGCGCTTCACCGTCACGGGTGATGTTGAGCTGCTGTCCGGCGACCCACACGCCTTTCAGATGATCGATCAGGTCCGGCGGCATGTCGGCCGGCAGGTCGAGCATGCTGTAGTCGTCGTAGATCTCGATGCGGCCGATGAACTTGGAGTCGATGTTCGCCTCGTTGGCGATCGCGCCGACGATATTGCCCGGCTTGACGCCATGCGAATGGCCCACCTCGATGCGGAAGGTGCCCATGCCGTCTTCCGGCGGACGCGAGGAACGCTCGCGTTTGAAGGGCGCCGCCGGGGCGGTATCGGCGCGCGGCGCACGCGCCGGACGCTCATCCTGAAATATCGGAGCCAACGGAGCCGGCTTGGCCGAGCGGTCCGGTTTTTCGATCAGCAGCGGCACGTCGCCACGCGCCAGGCGCGCCAGTGCGGCGGCGATCTCGATGGCCGGCACATTCTGTTCGCGCTCGTATTCCTCGATCAGCGAACGGAACACATCCAGCCCGCCGGCGGCGCGCGCCTCGGTGATCTGGTCCTTGAATTTGGCGATACGCACATCGTTGACGGCTTTGACGGTCGGCAG
>CAMLFK010000443.1 GCA_946479255.1 uncultured Oxalobacteraceae bacterium | reverse complement strand
CGGCGCCCTCGCCCCAGCCCAGCATCAGCGGCACGGCGGCGAACAGCGCCGCCAGGGTTGTCATCAAAATCGGCCGGAAGCGCAGCAGCGCAGCCTGGTGGATGGCTTCGCGCGGGGCCATGCCGCGGTCGCGCTCGGCCTCGATGGCGAAGTCGATCATCATGATGGCGTTCTTCTTGACGATGCCGATCAGGAGAATGATGCCGATGATGCCGATCACACCCAGGCCCTGGCCAGTGACCATCAGCGCCAGCAAGGCCCCCACGCCGGCCGATGGCAGGGTCGAAAGAATCGTCAGCGGATGGATATAACTTTCGTACAGCACGCCGAGCACGATGTACACGCACACCACCGCCGCCAGGATCAGCCACAGCTGGTTCGACAGCGATGCCTGGTAGGCCCCGGCCGCGCCCAGGAAGGACATGCTGACGGCGGCCGGCAGCTTCGCTTCCTCGGCGGCGCTGCGGATCGCCGCCACCGCCTGGCCAAGCGAGGTGCCGGGCGCGGTGTCGAAACCGACCGTGGTGGCCGGATACTGGGCCACGTGGGTGATCTGCAGCGGCGCCTCTTTTTCCGTGATGGTGGCCACCGCGGACAGGGGCGTGGTCTGGCCCGAGCCGGTTTTAAGTTGCAAACGGCCCAGCGCCGCCAGGCTCATGTCGGCATCGCGCTGGGCTTCGAGGATCACACGGTACTGGTTGGTTTCGGTGAAGATCGTGGAGACGATGCGCTGGCCGTAGGCGTTATAGAGCGCGTCGTCGATGGCGGCGGCAGTGATCGACAGGCGCGAGGCGGTATCGCGGTCGATGCTCACAAACGCCGAGGTGCCGGTGGCGCCGGCGTCGGTAACCACATTGCGCAGCTGCGGCAGCGTTTGCAGCTTGGCCGCGAGCCGCTCGGCCGCTTGGGTGACGACCGCATTGTTGGCCCCTTCCAGCGACAGGCGGTACTGGGTGGGGCCGGATTCGGCGTCGATGGTCAGGTCCTGGGTCGGCTGCACGTACAAGGTGAGACCGGCGATTTGCGCCACACGCCCGCGCAGCCTTTCCATGGTCTCGGCCTGGCTGGTGCTGCGTTCGCCCTTCAGGTTAATCAGCATGCGGCCGGTATGCAGCATGGTGTTGTTGGCCGCGTCCACGCCGATGTTGGAACTCAGGGTCAGCACGTCCGGGTCTTCCAGGATCGCCCTGGCGACGGCCTGCTGCAGTTCGGCCATGCGTTCGTACGAGATCGCCTCGCGCGCTTCCACCCGGGCCTGCAGCTGGCCGGTGTCCTGGGTCGGGAACAGGCCTTTGGGGATCAGCAGGTACAGCACGACGGTCAGCACCAGCGTGCCGAGCGCCACCAGCAGGGTCAGGCCCTGGCGCGCCAGCACCCAGTTGAGCGCATGGTCGTAGCGCACGACGACCCGCTCAAAAAAGGCTTGCGAGCGGCGCGCAAAGGCGCTCTGTTTTTCCTCGTGCGGACTGCGCAGCCAGCGCGCCGACATCATCGGCACCAGCGTCAACGACACCACCGCCGAAATCAGGATGGTGATGGTGAGCGTGACGGCGAACTCGCGGAACAGGCGGCCCACCACGTCGCCCATGAACAGCAGCGGGATCAGGACGGCGATCAGCGACACGGTCAACGAGATGATGGTAAAGCCGATCTGCGCCGCACCCTTTATTGCCGCCGCCATCGGGGTTTCGCCCTCTTCGATGTAGCGGGCGATGTTCTCGATCATGACGATGGCGTCGTCCACCACGAAGCCGGTGGCGATCGTCAGCGCCATCAGGCTGAGGTTGTTCAAGCTGTAGCCGAGCAGGTACATGGCGCCGCAGGTGCCGATCAGCGAGATCGGCACGGCCAGGCTGGCGATCACGGTGGCGCGCACGCTGTGCAGGAAGGCGAAGATGACCAACACCACCAGCACCACCGCCAGCACCAGTTCGATCTCGACGTGCTTGACCGAGGCGCGGATGCCGTTGGTGCGGTCGGACAGTACTTCGAGTTTCAGGGTGGCAGGCAGGCTCGCCTGCAGCTCGGGCAGGCGTTCCTTGATGGCGTCCACGGTGGCGATCACATTGGCGCCGGGCTGGCGTTGCACGTCCAGGATGATGGCCGGCTTCAAGCCCGACCAGGCGGACAGGCGCACGTTCTCGGCGCTGTCGACCACCTTGGCCACGTCGCCCAGGCGCACCGGCGCGCCATTGCGGTAGGCAACGATCAGGTTCTGATAGTCCGGCACGGTGGTCAGCTGGTCGTTGGCATTGATGGCGTAGGAGCGCGTCGGCCCATCGAAATTGCCCTTGGCGCTGTTGGCGTTGGCGCCTGAAATCGCGCTGCGCAAAGAGTCCAGGCCCAGGCCGAAGGATGCCAGCGCATCGGTATCGGCCTGGATGCGCACGGCCGGGCGCTGGCCGCCGCCCAAGGTGACCAGGCCAACGCCCGATACCTGGCTGATTTTCAGGGCCAGGCGGGTGTTGACCAGGTTCTGGACTTCGGTGAGCGGGACGGTGTCGGAGGTGATGGCCAGGGTCAGGACGGGTGCATCGGCCGGGTTGACCTTGGCGTAGACCGGCGGCGCCGGCAGGTCGGCCGGCAGCAGCGAGCCGCCGGCGTTGATTGCCGCCTGCACCTCTTGTTCGGCCACATCGAGTGTCATGCCGAGGCCGAACTGCAGGGTGACGATGGAGACCCCGGAAGCGCTGGTGGAACTCATGCGCTGCAGGCTGGACATCTGGCCGAAGCGGCGTTCCAGCGGCGCGGT
>CAMLFK010000442.1 GCA_946479255.1 uncultured Oxalobacteraceae bacterium | reverse complement strand
CAAAGCGCCATGGGCGGCTTGAAACAAGAGTGTCCGCTATTGACAGTACACCTCAGCAGCAGGGCAAATACGCGATTTCTATTCCAATGAATTGGCTCGAAATGGGGCTAATGCGACCGCACAATATCGCACGCAATTAATGGAAAAAATAATCGGCTTGATGAAGTGAGGAATGTATGAAAGTTGCAAAACAATCGCTCAGCTATACAAATGCCCAAGAGAGGTCGATGCTTTTGATCGTGGAGCCTTGGGCTGAACATTATTGGATTAAACCGAAAATGAAAGTTGAAATTGTGGGAGTCGGAGGGGAGTCGGGCGGTTTCGAACTAGTGCAGTCGGCTGAAGAGTTGATCGTTTACGGTTGGATAGATTCTATTGTTACCGTAATGCATGAAGGAATTGAAATCGCCCCGTCTGCACAGGATTAGCTGTCTACAGGGGCGCTTGGGGCAGCGCGCGGCACGGGGTCCGACAAACGGTCACGGGCTCAGCTGTAGAGAGCGGACGACTTGGTCAGCCGCTGCGCGGTACCGCCAGCCGGGGCGATGGGGTCAGTGCCGACAAACGGACACGGACTCAGCCGTAGCCAGTTGAACGACCTGGTCAGCCGCTGCGCGGTACTGCCAGCCGCACTCGCGGATAGCAACGGCCACGCTTGCTGCGGAAGTGGGTTGCAGGGCGCGCGGTGCCACGCACCGCTTGCCGCCGCGCTTCGCCGTCAACTGGTTACCCGCTACGCAAGTGCACAGCCGCTTCGGGGTAAATCGTCCGCTGCGCGGCCGCTTTAACATAAGGCGTCATTCCGCAAAGTCGCCCAGTCGTTGCGCTGCGCTCCACTTGGTGGGACGACCGCTGCGCGCCCTGCGGGTTCGCGGAACGAGGTGTTGCGCGCCTCGCTCCCGTCGCATCTTTAGCCGATCTTCCGTAAGCGTCCAGCCGCCCCATCTATGAATTCCTAATCGACACCGCCAAACTATCGCCTCGATCAAGACAGGAGGTGGGCCGGCTGGTCGCTTACAAACATGATGCAGGCAAGAAGGGTTAATGAAGCTCGTGCCTTCTTCTACAAGAAAAATGCAGATGCTTGGCGGTTTCAAATACCAAGCGCAACACTGGGTTAATTAACAGTGTCAGTCGGGTGCTGTAACAGCTCGATGTGCTGAGTATAAACGACGAGTGGCGATTCGTAATTGAGCCTTGCGCGTGGCCGAGTGTTGAGCGATAGGGCGATGGCGTCGAGCTCGTCCTGGGAGTAGTGTAGCGTACCTCGCTTTCGTCGAACTCCCGGCCGAATTTCTATCGACCGATTTTGGCGGGATGCGGGCCCGTTTTTCACATTGCCGTCATACGTTTTCATAACCTGAACCAAGCTGCTGTCGTAGCGCCAGCCGCATTCTCATCGTAGCGTCGCTGCAAAAAAAAGGGGGCACGAAGTCCCCTTGGTTTTGCGATGTTGGCCCCCCCTAAAACGGCACATCCACATCCGACGCCTGCGCGGCCTGCCGTTGCGCATCGACCTGCCGCATCATCGCCATGATGTCGGGGCCATACGTTGTGGCCAGTACATCGCGCAACTGATCGAGGAATTCAATCAGCGTGATGGCATCCTCGGCGCGCAGATGGGTAATGACGGTATTGACGCGCATGCTCATTTTTGCACCCGATCCGGCTTGACCTGCTGCTTGAGCAAGGCTTCATGCGAGCGCCAATGCGGCTGTTGCAGGGCGGCGTTCACATGCGCCACAGTGCAAATGCGCTGATGGTCCAGGCAGGCCGCGATCAGCGTGGCGTAACACAGGTTGCGGCACAGGCGCAGATTGCCCTGCACGGCGCGCAGTACGACCTGGATGGCCGCCTCGTCGAAGGTGTTGGCACCCAGTCCGACAGCGGCCAGTTCGGCGACGATGAAGTTGGCCAGGTCCGCGTCATGCAGCGGCATCTGCTTCGAGTAGCTGATCCTGCTCTTGATGTCCTCGTTGCAGCTGAGCGACAGGCGGAACATCAGTTCTGGCTGGCCCAGCAACACCAGGTTGTGCTTCTTGGGAAAGCGCTCGAACAGCAGGCGCAATTTTCGCAAGATGGCGACGTCGAGCAGGTGCGCTTCATCGATGACGATGTACAGCGTTTTCTGCGATTGTACATGGCGGTAGGCTGCCTGGACCAGCTCTTTTTCGATCTCGCCAGGCGCCGCCGACAGCTGCAGCGATTGCGCCAGTTGCTTGAGGATGGGCTGGTAGGTGTGCATGGTCTGGGTGAACGAGACGACCACCGTGTCGCGCTCCTGGCCCAGTTTTTCGATGTGTTCGCGCAGCACCGATTTACCCACGCCGGGGTTGCCGACGACGACGCAAAATCCGCCGTGCTGGGCGTGGATGCGGATCATCTCCATCGCCTCGGCCTGCTGCGCCAGCAAGGCCACGTCGCTGCGGTAGAACGGTTCGCGGGTCACGCCGAAGGTGGACTTAATCATGGCGGTCCTCCTCGATCGGCGCCATGCGCAGGCGCGCATTGGCGACCAAGTCGAGCAGATTGGCTTCGCCCATTCGGTGGCCGTCGAAGTAGACGATGAAGCGGTCGCGCCGCATGCGGTCATGGCGTACCTGGATGGTCTTTTCGCGCAGGTCGACTGGACATTCATAGCGCTGCGAATTGATCGAAAAGACGTTAGTCTTGCTGACCTTGCGGTTGTCCTCGACGTAGAACACTTCGGCCGAATAGGCGTCGTCGGTGAGGAACTTGATCCGCTTGTGATC
>CAMLFK010000441.1 GCA_946479255.1 uncultured Oxalobacteraceae bacterium | reverse complement strand
GAGGACTCCACCCCATTCTTCTTCCACTGCAGCGCGGCATACTCGCCGACGCGGTCGTAGCGGGAGGTGTTGGTGCGATACGAGCCCGACTTGGGCGCCCAGACGGTCTTGCCATCGACGACGTTGGTGCGCGGATAGTAGGGGTCGATCTGGATCGAGTCGTTGTGCTCGTTGCTGCGGTTGGCCGACAGGTCCAGCAGCATGCCCCATTGGCCGAAATCGTTTTCCCAGCGTTTCGAGGCCAGGGCCGACACGCCCGGCGAGGATTTCTTGCCCAGTGCGTTGTAATTGGCATTGGTCGAGATGGCGAACTTGTCGACCTTGTAATCGAATGGCAGCGCGGTGCGCAGGTCGACCTGGCCGCTGACGCCGCCTTCGACCAGTTCGGCCGGCGGGTTCTTGTGCACGATCACGGCCGACATCAGCTCTGGCGGCACGTCACCCCAGCTCAGCTCGCGTCCCGGCCAGCCGGCCGAGAATGACTCGCGCCCGTTGAGCGTGGACGAGCCCCAGGTCAGGCCGCGCACCGAGATGCCCGACCCTTCGACCGAGAAGTGCTCCGGGTCGCCGCGGCTGTTGCGGTCCATGGTCACGCCGACCACGCGCTGCAGCACCTCGGTGATCGACTTGTCCGGCAGCTTGCCGGCTTCCTCGGCGACGACGCCGTCGATGATCTCTTCGGCGTTCTGCTTGAGCTTGGCGGCCGACTGCAGCGCCGCGCGCTGGCCGGTCACCACGACGGTTACGGTGCCGTCGCTGTTGGTGCTCACGGCGCCGCCCTCGGTCGCCGGTGCGCTTTGTGCGAACGCGGCGCCCCCGCAAATGAGTGCGGCCTGTGCCACGGCGATGGACAGCGCGGTTTTTTTGAATGGTCTCTTCATGTCATTATCTCTTTTCTGGATCGAATCTCGAATGCCCAGCCGCGCGCTGCTGCGGCATGGAAGCAATATCTGGCCTGGTGGCCGGGAAACGCGAGCGCTTCCCGGCGCCCCGGCTTACTGGATGGTGATCGGGCCTTTGACGGTGAGCGCGGTCGGATAGCCCGGCGTGGTCGGTGAAGCGCCCGCCACCGAGGTGTTCGAGCGCGGCCCGTACACCTTGAAATCGACGATCGGATACTTTTTCATCTCGTCGGCCTCATTCAGGTTCGACAAGCCGCACGAGTTGTCGTAGCCCTTGATGTCGCTCAGTTGAACTTCATACGTGGCGACCGCGCCGCCCTTGGGTTTGAGCAGCACGTGCGGGGCGACGTTGCAGTTATTGTTGACGTGGCCCAGCACGAAGATCAGATACAGGTCATTGTTGCCGGTCTGGACCCACTCGTCGTTCTGGCCCAGCGTGATCTTGATCGTGGTCTGATTGCTCACGCGCAGGCCGTCGCTGGTGCCGTCCTTCACGCCGTGGGGAACCACGTCGAAGCCGAAGTAGGCACCGATATCGCTGCCGTCCCACGGATGCTTGGGGTCCTTGGTCTGGATCACGTACTTGTAGGTGAAGCTGCTGTCGGCGGCGTTGAACGTCGTGCTGCACCAGTTCGGGTCGCCGCAACCCCAGCCGTCAACGCTACTGCCGGCCCAGCGGTTGATCGGATCGCCGTCGACGGTGCGGTCGACCGCCTCGACGCCGTTCATGATGGTGAGTACCGGCGGTTTGTCATCGCCAACGATGAAGACGGCCTTGGCAGACCCGGCATCGTAGGTGTCGTTGCCCGCCTGCGCGGCGGTGATCGAGCAGGTACCCTTGGAGACCAGGGTGAGCGTGGTGCCGCTGGCGGTGCACACGTCGGGCGTGGTCGAGGCGAAGGTCACCGGCAGGCCCGACTCGGAAGTTGCCACGAGCGGATCCGGGGTCTTGGTGATCGACTGGAAGCCGGGCGAGGGAAAGTCGACAAACTGCGTATGCTTGAGCACATTGAACAACTGCTGCTGCGAGGCCGCCATGTAGGTGCTGTCGCCGGCCTGGCTGGCCGTGATCGAGCATTCGCCCGCCTTGACCGTTACCAGCTTGTCGCCATCCATGGTGCAGGTGGCCGGCGTGCTCGACGTGAAGGTGATCGGCAGCCCGGACGACGCGGTCGCCACCAGCGGTGCGGCCGGCGTCATCAGATAGTGCGAGCCCGGGAAAGCAAATTCGATGGACTGGGATTTGCCGCCCGTGGCCGCGCCGCCGCCGCCGCAGCCGACCAGCAGCGTGGCGCAGGCAAGGCCGATGGCCGAAAGCTGGAATCCCATGGTATGTCTCCTCATTTTAATGTTTCCTCTCTATTGCGTTTTCTAAAAATGCTCGCCACCGGCGACGCCGATGACAAGGAAAGATGGTCCCTGCCCCGCTAGGCGGCATGGACGATGGTCCCGGTCAAGGATGTATGGACTGGCGTCGCCTCGCTGTCGTTATGTAAACGTTTTCAAAAACACAGGACAAGCAGCGTGCCAGGATTGGAAACACGCGCGCTGCGCGGGGAGGCGGCGGGGGCCGGCCTGCGTCGCGCCGGCCGGATCCGGCCGGCTTGGCCTGGCTGTGCGCGAGGCGGACGTTGGAAAGGTCTGCGGGCAGCTTGCTGCCGCATTGAACGAGCTTGAGGTGCACGTCCTGTCTCCCTGCTTTTATTATCGATAACGGTCAATCAGCTGCTTCGATGGCGCTGTATTGGAGGTGAAACCGCGTTAGGTTCTACGCTGGCGACTCCTGTCCACGCTCGCTGAGCACGCGGTCGCGGTAGGCGCGCGGCGTGCAGCCAAGTTCGCGCTTGAACAC
>CAMLFK010000440.1 GCA_946479255.1 uncultured Oxalobacteraceae bacterium | reverse complement strand
CTGCCGGAGCTGCGCGCGGCGGGACAGGGCTTGCGCGGCGTGCAGTGGGTCGACAAGGTCGAAGAGATTTCATCGGTGCTGGGCCGCTACCGCCAATACATGGGCTGGGCGGTGCTGGCGGCGTACGCGGTAGTATTCGTGCTGCTGTGGCCGCGCTACCAGGCCAGCGCCTGGCGCGTGCTGGCGCCCACCGCGCTGGCCAGCATCGCCGCGCTGGCGATCTTCGGCCTGGTGGGCCAGCCGCTGCAGATGTTCCACGTGCTGGCGCTGATGCTGCTCTTGGGCGTGGGCGTCGATTACGGTATCTTCATGCATGAGCACACCGGGCGGCGCGAGGGCGCGCCCTGGGTGGCGGTCGGCCTGTCGGCGGCCAGCACCATCCTGTCGTTCGGTCTGCTGGGCCTCTCCAAAACGCCGGCCCTGCAAGCCTTCGGCACCACCATGCTGATCGGGATCACGCTGGCCTGGCTGCTGATCCCATGCCTCACCAAGGAGTACAAGGATGCTTAAGCCATCGATATTGTTGGCCGCCGTGCTTCTGGCCGGATGCTCGACCGCGCCGGCGCCAATCGCACGCCTCGGCCTCAAACTGGCGCCGGTGGCGCTGAACGAGACCTTCAGCGTGCAGCAGCACCTGACGGTGGAACGCAATGGACGCACCGACGAACTCGATGCCGCGCTGGAGGTCGACCCGGCCCAGGTGCAACTGGTCGGGCTGGCACTCGGGCAGCGCGTGCTGACCGTCAGCTACGACGGCAAGGAACTCAAGTCCTGGCGCCACGTGATGCTGCCGCGCCAGGTGCGCGCCGAGGATGTGCTGGAAGACGTGCAGCTGACCCTGTGGCCGGCCGAGGCGATCGCCGCCAGCCTGCCGGCCGGCTGGACCATTAACGAGCAAGGCCTGGAGCGCACCCTGTCGCTGGACGGTAAAGTGGTTGCCTCGATCACCTACAGCGGCATGCCGCGCTGGAGCGGCACCGTGGTGCTGGACAACCGGCGCTACGGCTACCGCCTGACCGTGCAGACCGCGCCATGACGACTGTGTACCTGAATGAATGCGGCATGCTGTGCGCGCTGGGCGACGCACCGGAACAAATCCGGCGCGCCCTGTTTGCCGGCGAAAGCGGCCTGATTGAGACCGACGCCTATTCGCCCGGCCGGACCCTGGCAGTGGGCTCGGTGAAGGGCACCTTGCCCGACGCGGCGCGCCTGCCCGCACAGCACCGCAGCCGCAACAACCAGCTGGCGCTGGCGGCGCTCGACCAGATCCGCCCGGCCGTGGACGCGGCCATCGCGCGCTACGGCGCCCATCGGGTCGGCATCGTGGTCGGCACCAGCACGTCGGGCATCGGCGAAACCGAACGCGCCCTGGCGGCGCATGCGGCGGATGCAAGCCTGCCGGCTGGCTTCGACTATGCGCAGCAAGAGATGGGCTCGCCCGCCGCCATGCTGGCCGATGAATTGAACGTGAACGGCCCGGCCTACGTGCATTCGAGCGCCTGTGCGTCCGGCGCCAAGGCGCTGGCCAGCGCGGCGCGCATGATCCGCATGGGATTGTGCGACGCGGTGCTCACCGGCGGCGTGGACACCCTATGCCAGTTCACCGTGGCGGGCTTTTCGGCGCTGGAGTCGGTCAGTGTGGCGCGCTGCAATCCGCTCAGCGCCAACCGCCACGGCATCAACATCGGCGAGGGCGCGGCCCTGTTCCTGATGACGCGCGAGCCGGCCGCGGTAGCTTTGCTGGGCTGGGGGGAGGCGTCGGACGGGCATCACATGTCGGCACCCGATCCGGCCGGCAGCGGCGCGCGCCTGGCGATCAAGGCCGCACTGGCGCAGGCCGGCGTTGCCGCTGAAGAGATCGACTATGTCAACCTGCACGGCACCGCCACCTTGCAGAACGACGCGATGGAGTCGCGCGTGGTGCACGAGCTGTTTGGCAGCGAGGTGCCGGTCAGCTCCACCAAAGGCTTTACGGGCCACGCGCTCGGCGCCGCCGCCGCGCTGGAAGCGGGCCTGTGCTGGCTGGCCATGCAGGACGATAACCCGGAAGGCCTGCTGCCGCCGCAGCTGTGGGACGGCCAGCCCGACCCCGCGCTGCCTTCGCTGCGGGTGGCCGAACCAGGTGCGCGCCTCGGCCGTCCGCTCAAGCGGGCCTTGAGTAATTCATTTGCCTTCGGCGGCTCGAATGCCGCGCTGGTGCTGGGAAGAAGCCGATGAGCGATACTGTCTATCCGCCGATCCGCGCGCTGGTGCCGCATGAAGGCGACATGGTCCTGCTGGACCGGGTCGTCTCCGCCAGTACCGACAGCCTGTGCGCTGAAGTGGCCATTGGCCCCAACAGCGTGTTGTACGACGGCTCGGGCGTGGGTGCCTGGGTCGGCATCGAATACATGGCGCAGGCGATTGCGGCGCAAGCGGGTTTTGTAGCGCAACAGCGCGGCGAGCCCGTAAGGGTGGGCTTTTTGCTGGGGGCGCGCCGCTATCAGTGCAGCGTGCCGCAGTTCAAAGCCGGCAGCGTACTTCACGTGCACGCCAAGCACGTGCTACAGGGCGAGAACGGCCTGGCGGCCTTCGACTGCGTCATCAACGACGCGGCGGACGGCGCCACGCTGGCCAATGCGACCATCACGGTCTTCCAGCCCGATAACGTCAACGAATTTTTGCAGCGGAGTTCTTAAATGAGCAGCACAAGAAGTATCAACCAGTGGATCCTGGTGACGGGATCGTCGCGCGGGATCGGCAAGGCCATCGCCTTGCGCCTGGCGCGCGA
>CAMLFK010000439.1 GCA_946479255.1 uncultured Oxalobacteraceae bacterium | reverse complement strand
AGCGGCACCGGCACGCCGGCCGCGTGCAGCAGGCGCTTGGTCAGTTCCTTGTCCTGGGCGATGGCTTCGGCAATCGCCCCGGTGCTGTCGATTTCGGCGGCCTGGATCTTGCGCTGCTTGCTGCCCCAGCCGAAGACCACCAGGCTGCCGCTGGTCAGGCGGCGATACGGGATGTTGCGCTCGACCGCGGCTTGCACGATGGCGCCGGTGCTCGGCCCCAGGCGCAGGTCTTCGTCGAGGTCGCGCAGGCGCGTGAGCGCATCGTTCAGCTCAAAAGCGCTGTCCTCCAGCGCCGCGCGGCACAGCTGTTCGGCCAGCTCCAGGGCCAGGCGGCCGACCTCTTCTTCGCTGTACTCGACCACTACCTGGTAGACACCGGCGTCCGGCGTGACCGCGGTGCGGCTGAAGGTGACCGGGCAGCCGGCCTGCGCCTGCAGGTCGAGGGCGGCCAGTTCGAGCACGTGGGCCATGGGGATGGTGTCGTCGTGGCCGGTCGGCTGCAGGGGACTCAAGGCAGGGAAACGTGCGCGCAGCTGTACTTCGAAGTCAGGCAGCGCGCCGATGCAGCGTTCGGCCTCGGTGCACGAGACGATGGCCTCGACCGATGTGTGGTGGCTCCAGAGATTTGGGCCGCGCAGGGCGCGTACGCGAGTTACTTCCATAAACCTTCAATCCTCGATATGAAGCAGCATACGCTTGGCGCTGCATTCGGTGACCGGGCGACTTCGCCGTCCGGCCTGCTTTGATAAATCCTGTTTAGAACTTTTAGAACCTGGACTTCTTTGGCTGCGCATCGAACGCGCGCAGGCCGGCGCACATGATCTCGGCCGGCACGTCGAGCGCCCACGCCGCCGCCACGGCGGCCAGCACGCTGGCCGGGTCCTGCGCGGTGGAAGGGCGCAGCGACGAGATGCGCACCAGCGGCGTCTCGGCAGCACCCTCCAACAGCACGATCTTTTCGCCGCGCAGCGTCACGCCGCGTGCGCCGGCCGCGAGGTGCTCCGCCAATGCGGGCGTCTCGGGATCGAGCGCGAAGAAAATCACCTTGCCGTCGCACAGCTCGGCCAGTTCCACCGCCGCGCCGTCGGCCGCGTTGAGTACCGCCCAGCCATCGGGCAGCACCACGTCGATCTGGGTGCGGATCACGTTGTACATCGCGTCCAGATCGCGGATATACAGGTCCGCCACGTCAGCCTGCCCACCGAGGTCGGTGACGATGCCGACCGCGCACTTGTCGTAGGCCAGGCCTTCGGTCAGGATCATGCGCGCGTCGCTCTCGAACACCGCGGCCTGCACGGTGCGGTTGATCAGCAAACGCTGGCCGTCTTCCCACTTCATGGCATTGCCGCTTGAAACCTGGCGATGGTCGAGATACAGGCCGTCGCGGCTGGCCACGCCGGTGTGGCGTCCGCCCAGGTGCAGCAGGCTGCCGGTCAGGCGCGCCACCAGGCTGGTGCCGCGGCTGCCGGTCACGCCGACGATCGGAATGCGGCCGTCTTCGCCCTCATTGAACAGGTGCGCCATGATGGCGGTGCCGACCGGACGCGCTTCGCCGGATGCGGGCTTCAGGTGGGCCAGCAGGCCCGGGCTGGCGTTGACTTCGATGATGGCGCCCAGGCCGTCGGCCAAGGGACGCGTAATGTCTTGCGAGACCATGTCGATGCCGGCGATATCCAGCCCGACGATGCGGGCGGCCAGCGCGGCCGCGTGCGCGACGGTCGGATGGACCTCGTCGGTCACGTCGATGGCCACATTGCCGTTCGGCTGAATCAGGACCTTCTGGCCGGCCTGCGGTACCGACAGCGCATTCATGCCCTGGCGTTCCAGTTCCAGGATGATCTCGGCCGCTTCGTGCGGCATGACGACGTTCAGCGGCGCGTCTTCGGTCAGGCCGCGCCGTGGGTCGGTGTTGATCTGCGCGTCGCACAGTTCGATGATGTTGGAAGTGCCGTCACCAGTCACCCACAGCGATTCGCCTTTGGCGGCGGCGACCAGTTTGGTGCCGACCACCAGCAGGCGGTGTTCGTCGCCGGGAATGAAGCGCTCCACCAGCACGCTCTGGCTCTCGCCCTTGCGCGCAGCCAGGTGGTAGGCCTTTTCCACGTCGGCCTGGGTCATCAGGTTGAGCGAGACGCCGCGTCCGTGATTGCCGTCGTAGGGTTTGACCACCACCGGCAGGCCGATGTCCTGCGCTTCTTCCCATGCTTCTTCGGCGCTGCGCACCAGGATGCCTTCCGGGACCGGCACGCCGCAGGATTTGAGCAGGGTCTTGGTGAGGTCCTTGTCGCTGGCGATGCTTTCGGCGATTGCGCTGGTACGGTCGGTTTCGGCGGTCCAGATGCGGCGCTGGTTGCAGCCGTGGCCCAGCTGGACCAGGTTGCCGTCGGTCAGGCGCAGGGCAGGGATGCGGCGGTCGGTGGCCGCTTCGACAATGTGCGCGGTGGAGGGGCCGAGGCAGTGCTGGTCGACCATCTCTTGCAGGCGCGCGACGGTGGCGGGCAGATCGTACGGCGTGTCTTCAATCGCGGCCATCAGCAGCTCGCGCCCGGCGGACAGCGCGGCCATGCCGACCTGCGCATCGCGCGTGCGGAAGGCCATCTTGTAGATGCCGAGGTCCGCGGTGGAGCGGGTCTTGCCGAAACCGGTGCGCATGCCGGCCAGGTTTTGCAGTTCAAGCACCACATGCTCAAGAACGTGGCCGGACCAGGTGCCTTCGCGCAGGCGCTGCAGGAAGCCGCCGTGCTCGCCCACGCCGCAGCGGTGCACCACCA
>CAMLFK010000438.1 GCA_946479255.1 uncultured Oxalobacteraceae bacterium | reverse complement strand
GCACGCTACGGCGGCAATACAACCTGCATCGAAGTGTGCACCGACAACGGCACCCTGATCATCCTGGACGGCGGTACCGGCCTGTTCCCGCTCGCCCAGAGCCTGCTCAAGCGCCTGCCCATCAGCGCCAACATCCTGATCAGCCACAGCCACTGGGACCACATCCACGGCCTGCCCTTCTTCTCCCCGCTGTTCATCCGCGGCAGCAAGGTGCGGCTGCTGGGCGCGGTCGATCAAGTCACCGGCAACGGCATCGAACACGTGATGGGCGTGCAGCTCCAGAACAGCTACTTCCCCGTGTCGGAAACCCAGATGGACGCCACCATCGAATACCAGACGCTCGAACTGGGCGAGAGAATCACGCTGGGCGACGCCACGGTCGATAACGTCTTGATGAACCACCCGGTCACCAACCTGGGCTACCGCATCTCTTGCGGCGGCAAGTCACTGTTCTTCACCGGCGACCATGAACCCTTCTATAACCTTTACCCCGAAGGCGACGAACGGCATGCCGCCTACGCCCTGCACATGGCGGAACGCCAGAACGAAATCGACCGCACCATGGAAGGCGTGGACGCGCTGATCGTCGACTGCTCGTATACGCGCGAAGAGTACCCGGCCAAACAGGGCTGGGGCCACGGCACCTTCGACGCCGCCATCGCCACCGCCATTCGCGTCAGCGCCAAGACCCTGTACTGCACCCATCATGAGCCGACCCGCGGCGACGACGAACTCGAAGCGGTATTTGCCGACGTGATGGCGCGCCACGCGCCGCTGCCACCCGGCCTGAAGGTCGTACTGGCCTACGAAGGCCTGGAGGTTGACTTGCCATGATCAGCCACAGCGCCCCGGGTGCAACTGCGGCGGGCGACACCAGCTTGCGCCTGGAGTTCTTCCGCAAACTGCAGACGGTCACCACCAAGATCCACGCCACCAGCAACCTCGACGAAATCATGCTGGACCTCGGCATGGAATTTTGCGACTTGTTCGGCTCCGACCGTTTCACCCTGTACGCCGTCACGCCGGAGAAAGACCACATCATCTCCAAGGTCAAGACCGGGCTGACCACCTTCCGCGACCTGCGCCTGCGCATATCGGCCAGCAGCATCGCCGGCTTCGTCGCGCACAGCCGCAAGATCGTCAACATCGCCGACGTCTACGACGATGCCGAACTCAAACGCCTGTCGCCCGAGCTGCACTTCCAGAACGGCGTGGACCAGCGCACCGGCTACCGCACCCGCCAGATGCTGGTCGCGCCCTTGATGGGCACCCGCACGCACGATCTGCTCGGCGTGGTCCAGTTCATCAACACGCGCGACGGCCAGCCGTTTTCAAGCATCGCCTTAGAAGGCGTCAAGCAGCTGTGCGAGACCCTGTCGGTCGCCCTGAGCCAGCGCCTGCGCAGCAGTGTGCCCCTGCCGACCCGCTACGACGCCCTGGTCACCGACGCGGTACTGTCGGCGCCCGAGCTGGAACTGGCCTTGCGCTCGGCGCGCAAGCAGGAACGCGACATCGAGGAAGTGCTGATCGACGAGTTGCATGTCAAGCCGGCCGACATTGGGCGCGCCCTCGGGCGCTTCTTCGGCGTGCCCTACGAAGCCTTCAAGGCCGACCGCATCAAGCCGCTCGAACTGCTGCGCAACCTGAAGGCGCAGTACGTCGAAGAGAACGAATGGCTGCCGCTGGAAGAAAACAGCGACGGCATGGTCGTGATGGCGCTCGACCCCGAGCGCATCAACGCCAGCCGCATCGTAGGCCAGGTATTCCCGCGCGCGAAGCTGGCCTACCGCGTCACCACGCGCGCCGAATTCGTCCGCACCTTCGAGCAGTTCTTCGGCAGCGCCGGCGGCGGCGACACCAGCTCGGTGGGCGAACTGCTCTCCGGCCTCGATCAGGACGACGGCGACGAGCATGACGGCACCGAAGTCTCCGAAGCGGTCGAGAACGAACTGGTCAAACTGCTCAACAAGATCATTACCGACGCCTACCGCCAGGGCGTGTCCGACATTCACATCGAACCCTCGCCCGGGAAAGGCAAGACCGCGGTCCGGTTCCGCAAGGATGGCTCGCTGGTGCCGTATATCGAGATCCCCGCCAGCTACCGCAGCGCCCTGGTCGCGCGCGTGAAGATCATGTGCGACCTCGACATCTCCGAGCGGCGCAAGCCGCAGGACGGCAAGATCAAGTTCAAGAAATATGGCCCGCTCGACATCGAACTTCGCGTGGCCACGATTCCCTCGTCGGGCGGGGTGGAAGACATCGTCATGCGCATCCTCGCCGCGGGCGAACCGATCCCGCTCGACAAGCTTGGCGTACTGCCCGCCAACCTGGCACGCCTGCGCAGCGCCATCGACAAACCGTATGGCCTGTTCTTCGTGTGCGGGCCGACCGGCTCCGGCAAGACCACCACCCTGCACTCGGTGCTGAACTACCTCAACACGCCCGAAACCAAGATCTGGACTGCCGAAGACCCGGTCGAGATTACCCAGAAGGGATTGCGCCAGGTGCAGGTCAACCGCAAGGCCGGGCTGGATTTCGCCACCGTGATGCGGGCATTCCTGCGCGCCGATCCGGATGTGATCATGGTCGGCGAGATGCGCGACAAGGAGACCGTCAGCATGGGCATCGAAGCCTCGCTGACCGGCCACCTGGTGCTGGCCACGCTGCACACCAACAGCGCGCCCGAATCGATCGTACGCCTGCTCGACATGGGCATGGATCCGTTCAACTTCGCCGACGCCCTGCTCGGCATCCTGGCGCAGCGCCTGGCCAAGC
>CAMLFK010000437.1 GCA_946479255.1 uncultured Oxalobacteraceae bacterium | reverse complement strand
ACGTGCTGCGCTCCCTGCGCGGCGCGCTCGGCCGGCGCATCGCGGTGGGCGGTCCCTCCCGCAAGCAGCTGACGGCCCTCGAACACCAGTTGCGCGAACTGCAGGAACAGGGTGTCGAAGACGGCGACCCGCAGGTGATCGAGCTCAAGCACAAGATCCATCACCTTCATACGCGCCTGCTGGCAATTCCGTTCATCGATCCAATCGACTTGCGCTACAGCAACCGGATCAAGATCCCGAAGCCGTCGACGGCGGCCGTCATGTTCTGCATCATGGACGTGTCGGGATCGATGGACGAAAGCCGCAAGGACACCGCCAAGCGTTTCTTCATCCTGCTGTACCTGTTCCTCAAGCGGGTCTACGAACGGATCGACGTCGTCTTCATCCGCCACCACACGGCGGCGGCCGAGGTCGACGAAAACGAGTTCTTCCACTCGCGCGAATCGGGCGGCACGGTCGTGTCGTCGGCGCTGCACCTGCTGAACAAGGTCATCACCGAACGCTACAGCAACGGCGACTGGAACAGCTACGTGGCCCAGGCCTCGGACGGCGACAACTGGGACAACGACTCCGTGCTGTGCAAGCAGATCCTGACCAACGCGATCATGCCCATGGTCCAGTACTACACGTATGTCGAGATCACCGACGGCCCGCCCCAGAACCTGTGGGAGCAGTACGCCGAGGTGGCGGCCGATCACCAGAACTTCGCCATGCAGAAGATCGTGACGCCGGCGGACATCTATCCGGTGTTCCGCGAATTGTTCAAGAAGCAGCCCAAGTAGCGAGGCCCGCTATGCCAAGAGATCCCAACAACCCGCGCGCCCTGCCCGAACAGTCGGAATGGACGTTCGACCTGATCGAACAGGCGCACGAGGAAATCCGCCGGGTGGCCAGGAAGTTCGGCCTGGACACCTATCCCAATCAGCTCGAGATCATCACGGCCGAACAGATGATGGACGCGTACACGTCCGTCGGCATGCCCGTCTCGTACAACCACTGGTCGTTCGGCAAGCATTTCCTGACGACGGAAAAGAGCTATAAGCGGGGCCAGATGGGCCTCGCCTATGAAATCGTCATCAACTCGAATCCCTGCATCGCCTACCTGATGGAGGAAAACAGCCTGACGATGCAGGCCCTCGTGATTGCCCACGCGGCCTATGGCCATAATTCCTTCTTCAAGGGCAATTATCTGTTCCGGACCTGGACCGATGCCGACGCCATCGTCGACTATATGGTCTTCGCGAAGAACTATATTGCCGAGTGCGAACAGCGCCACGGCATCGACGCCGTCGAAGAGCTGCTCGATTCCTGCCATGCGATCCAGAACTACGGCGTCGACCGCTACAAGCGGCCCGCCAAGTTGTCGGTGGCACAGGAAGCGGCGCGCCAGAAGGAGCGCGAGGAGTACATGCAGTCGCAGGTCAACGAGCTGTGGCGTACCCTGCCGCGGCGCGAGGAACAGATCCGCGACCAGCCGCCGCCGCGCTTCCCGCTCGAGCCCGAGGAAAACCTGCTCTACTTTATAGAGAAGTACGCACCCCTGCTCGAACCGTGGCAGCGCGAACTCGTACGGATCACGCGCAAGATCTCGCAATATTTCTATCCGCAGCGCCAGACCCAGGTCATGAACGAAGGCTGGGCGACCTTCTGGCACTACACGATCCTGCAGGAGCTCTATAAGGAAGGGATCGTCGGCGACGGCTTCATGCTGGAATTCCTGCAGAGCCATACGAACGTCGTCTACCAGCCGCCGGCCACGAGCCCCTATTACAACGGCATTAATCCGTATGCGCTCGGTTTCGCGATGATGACGGACATCAAGCGGATCTGCGAAGAGCCGACGGACGAGGACCGCGCCTGGTTCCCCGACATCGCGGGCAGCGACTGGCTCAAAACGCTCGATTTTGCCATGCGCAATTTCAAGGATGAGAGCTTCATCGCCCAGTACCTGTCGCCCAAGCTGATCCGGGAATTCCACTTCTTCGCCGTGCTGGACGACGACCGCAGCGACAAGCTGACGATTTCAGCCATCCACGACGAAGCCGGATACCGTTACGTTCGCCAGCAACTGGCCGATCAATATAATATCGGCAACCGCGAGCCGAACATCCAGGTCTGGCAGGTCAATACGCGGGACGACCGGGCGCTGACGCTGCGTCATAGCCAGTTCCAGCGCCGCCCGCTGAACCAGCAGGCCCATGAGGTTCTGAAGCACGTTGCACGTCTGTGGGGCTTCGATGTACGCCTCGAGACCGTTGACCCATCCGGGCGCGTCGTCAGCAGCCTGGAGTGCCGTCGCGAGAAGCGCGCACGTTACTGACATCCCGGCCCGCGCTACTCGGCGCGGGCATTTTTTTCTTCCATCCTGTTGACACCCTTCTCCCCTTGTGATGTAGTTCAACTAACCTCGGACGTGGTTAGTGAGCCATATCAATCGCCTGTAACCACATAAGATCTTGTTATGGCCGAGCCCTCTGATCTAGGGGGAAAACCGTTTCAACAGTACGCCCTCGCGCATGGAATTTCGATATAGTTGGCAGAAACGCCATGATGCTTTCTTATGAAATTTGCTGAGCTGCAAAATCGGCATCGAAAATTCGGCATTCCGGCGTTCGCGGCCTTATCTTCCACACATTACGAAAGGGGTCCACTCGACATTGCAAAACAACTAACTTCCACCTCCATCGGCATGCCTGCGCCGGTACTTTCTTGATCACTTTCTTTGCCTGTTTTCACAGACAAATAGCCTCTCTTTGAGGGTGTAAAAATGTATGTGCAAAAAAGAATTC
>CAMLFK010000436.1 GCA_946479255.1 uncultured Oxalobacteraceae bacterium | reverse complement strand
CGCCGCGCGCAGGTTCAGCAGGTAGACGTCGTTCTCGCGCAAAGGCAGCTTCATGCTGAGTTTGCCATCGGCGCCGACTTGCACCTTCTTCCGCTCGGTCGGCTTGCCGTTGGCAATCGATTTGAGCGTGGCCACCTGCGGCCTGGTCAGCTGCTTCGGCGAGCCCATGCCAATGTAGGCGGTGAAGGCATCGTTGCGCTTGTAGCCAACCTGCGAAATTTCCATCGTGTACGCGCCCTTTTTCAGCCCCTTCAGGCTGAGCTGCACGTCCCCTTTGTTCTTGGGCGGCAAATCCTTGATGAAGAACTGCTGGTTGTTGACCTTCTCCGGCAGCGTGTAGGTGTAGTCCCACAGCAGGACCTGAACATTCCCCTTGCCATCGGTGGTCGCCATCGACCGTTTGTCGGGGTTGGCCAGCTCGTTCTGCCCCAGCTGGTTCAAGAACTGGTAGGCGAAGTAGGCCGGTTTCTTGATCCCCTGCGTGTTCATCAGGCCAAAACCGCCGTGGAACACTTCAAAGCGCGGGCCTGGCTCTTCAAAGATGTCGGTGAACACCCAGTAGGACATCGATTGTGCCGCGTTCCCGACCTGCTTCAGCTTGTCCAGGATATACGCCGCCTGGTGGTAGCTGTCGTGCGTCGGATCGGAGGCCGTATATGACGAGCTCCACTCGGTATAGTGCAGTTCCAGCCCCGGCATGGCCGAGGCCTCGATCTCCTTGCGGTTCCTGAGCACGTCGCCGACGATCGCATTGTCGTCGGCGCTGAGCACGGTGCCCTTGGTGCCGAACTCGTCGAGGTAGCCCTCGCCCACGCCATAGGTATGGGTGCTGACGAAATCGAGCGGCACCTTGTTCTGTGCGCAGTAGGCGATCATCTCCGGAATCCAGGCGGCACCGGCGGTGGCCGGGCCACCGACCTTGTAGCTCGGGTTGACGCTCTTGATCCCGCGCGCGGCGTGGGTGTACAGCTTGAAATAGTCCGCCTGCGTTCCCATCCAGAAGCCGTCATTCAGATTCGGTTCGTTCCAGACCTCGAAGTACCAGCTGGCCACTTCTTTGCTGCCATAGCGCTCGGTCCAGTGCTGGGCCAGGGCGCCTATCAGCTTTTCCCACTTTTCGTAGCTGCGCGGCGGCGTCACGTTGCCCCGCCACCAGAAGATGGTCTGGCTGCCGCTGGCCATCGCCTGCGGCATGAAGCCAAGTTCGACGAAGGGCTTGACGCCGACGCTGAGCAGGTAGTCGAACAGGGAGTCGATGTACTGGAAGTTGTATCGCTCATTGCCCTGCGCGTCCGTCCCCCCATAGACGCCCATGTCGTCGTTGAGCAGGCCGTGCATGCGAATGTTCTTGAAGCCGGCGTCGCGTTTGATCTCGGCCAGCTGCTGCTGCCAGTCGGCGCGCAAGCCTTCGTTCGCGCGGCCGGCACCGATCGTCAGATTGAACGTCTGATTCAACTTGCCCTTGACGGCTTTGACGTCAATGTCGATGACGCGATCCTGTGCCCAGCTGTGTGATCCGCAGGCCAACAAGGTGCCCAGCAGCATCGCCGCGATTTTTTTGTTACTCATTCGATTCTCCATTGGTGTTGCACTTTGTAATTCTGAGCGCTTGCCAGCGCCCTTCAAGATCGCGGTCAGATCCCCTGCGCAAGAACACAGGCGCCACGGCGGACGCGGCGTCCTCGCCCTGGGGCGAGGTCCTAGCGCGGCGCCGGAACACTGACGCCGAGTTCAGTCTGCACGACCGGCTTCATCGTGCCGTCCGGATTGTATTGCAGATGCTCGACGGTAACAGCACGCCGGCCGCCTGAACCCTTCACGTCACCGATCTCCAATGCGGCGTTATGCAGGAACAGGTACCAGTTCTTCTTGAAATTGGCGATGCCCGCGTGGATCGTGAAACTGTTTTTTGCCGGTCCCGTCAACAGGCCGCGATAAGTCCAGGGGCCGTCGATGCTTGGCGCCGTCGAGTACGAAATGTGTTCGGAGGTCTGCGTCTTGCTGTCCATCGACGCATAGGTCAAGTAATACAGCTCGCCGCGCTTGTGCAGCCACGGGCCTTCGACGAAGTGCGGCGGTGTGATTTCGCGGATCGGTCCGTCGATGTCGATCATGTTGGGCTTGAGTTTGACGATGTAGCAATTGACATTGCCCCAAGCCAGCCAGCTGGTGCCGTCGTCATCGGTGAACACGGTGGGATCGATGTCTTCCCAGTTGTGCGGGCCCTTCGGCGTCATCTCGTTGGTGACCAGGGCCGAACCGCGCGCATCGACGAACGGGCCGGTCGGCTTGTCCGAGACCGCCACAGCAATGGCCATGCCGGGGTGCGTGTCATTGTGCGAGACGGCGGCGTAGAAGTAGAACTTACCGTTCTTTTCGATTGCCTGGGACGCCCACGCATCCCCTGTGGCCCATTTGAAATCCTTCGCCTTCATGATCGGCGCATGTTCGGTCCATGTCTTCATGTCCCTGGTCGAATAGACCAGCCAGTCACGCATGGTGAACATTTCGTCGCCTTGCGCTTCGTCGTGGCCCACATACAAATAGAGCGTGTCGCCGACGACCAGCGGGGCGGGATCGGCGGTGAACTTATCGCGGATGATCGGGTTCGCGCCGGCGGCATTGCCGGGCTTGAGCTGTGCGTATGCTGGAACGGTAAGCGCGGCCGCGCATACCGATAGCAAAGCCAGCCACTTTGGGCCGCTACTGTTTTTCAAAAACCTTATCATGCAGGTATCCATCTTGGCCATGTGTCAAATATTCAAAAGCTGAATCGTTCGAGATCGCGGG
>CAMLFK010000435.1 GCA_946479255.1 uncultured Oxalobacteraceae bacterium | reverse complement strand
TCGAGCAGCGGTTCGCGGATGTGCTCGTGCGGGTGAGGTCGGGCTTCAGGCGGGAGTGATCGAATGAGGTTGGCATTTTGCCACTCAACCGTTAAACTATTTCACATTTGTCTTAGCGGAAATCTATGAGCAAACCTTTGGCTCGCATGGGTGATCGCACCAGTCACGGCGGCACCGTCATCAGCGGTGACATGACGTGGGAGGTCTACGGCAAAGCCGTCGCGCGTGTGGGCGACCTGACGGTATGCCCGAAGTGCAAAGGCGTGTTTGCGATTACCACCGGCGCAGACGACCTGACGGGTTTCGGGCAGGCCGTTGCGCGACATGGCGACAAGACTGCCTGCGGTGCGACGCTGATCGCCGGCCAGTCGTCGGCCTGGTGGGACAACCATTCCGGCCCCGACGGCGCAGCTTCTGTTGCCAGCGCAAAGACCGACATGTCCAGTCATCTGGTTGCACAGGAGGCGCCAACCATCTGCCTGGAGTGCCTCGCCAAAGCCGCTGCCGCAGGATCGGCCATGGTAGTGAGAAGCTAGCGTGGATATCGTCGAGCACTTCCGGGCCCTTCAACAGGCTGACACTGCCTTATGGCTCTATGCATTGGTTGACGGCTTCCAGTATGAACAGCATACCGGTCAGCGTCTGGTTTATCAGCGCGGCATCAACCGTCCTATTTTTCTCGGTACGGAAGATGAGCCTCTCGCTCACGCCGGCCCGTGGCTCATCGACGTCGTCAGGGCGCCTGACCAGTTGCAGTCGCTGCACGACCTTGAGCAAGCGCTGCCATCGGTGTCGTGGCTAATCTCGGCGATCGATCTGGAAGGCCTGAGCCAACTGCTGCAACTCAAACTCGACGCGCAACTGCCGGATGGCCGCAAGGTACTGCTGCGGTTCTACGATCCGCGCGTGCTGGGCAACCTGATGCAGACGATGAACAACGCGCAGCGCGCCGAGTTCGTCCACCTCATCGACGAATGGCACTTCATCCACGATGGCCGCAGAGTATGCATGGGAGGGCCTCGTGCTTAAACTGAGCGAAGAACAGCTCTCGCATCTGGACCTGCTGGAAAAGCGTCAGTACATCAAGCAAGTCTGCAAGAACATCGTCAGGGAACATCCCGAACTCGCAAGCGACAGGGGTTTGCCGGACCGCCTCGAACGCGCGTATGCGCACGCCGTAGCGCTGGGTTTCACGGATGGCGGCGCGATTACCCAGTTTCTTTATTACGAAGCCTTTGCCCCGAATTTTTATCGTGAACCGGCGATCGATGCCTGGCTCAGGAAACCGGGCCAGCCGGTCGAACAACGGTTCGCCGACATGATCGCGTGGGTGAAGTCCAGACTGGGGGAGAATTAATGGCAACGCTCGCAGTTCCCATCCTCGAAGCCGCCGGCGGCGCCCTGTTGCGGGCGCTCGGTGTTGCCGCTGTTGCCGGTACCGGTGCGGTCGCGGTCAATGAAGTGACCAAGAACAAGGTCGAATCTGCGGACAAGGCCAAATCTGCGCCGATTGCGGAGGCTGGGACACATGCCAAGACAAAAGATAGGTGTGACAGGTGTCCGCCGGATGGCGGTATGCTGGTCAAGCGCAACTGGAGTATGTCCGAGGTATCGCGAGCTTATCAGGCCCGTATTTCTGGTTTCGCGCCCTACACAGAATGGAATTTTCAAGGCATCGATTTTGATGGCTTTAAGTCACAGGACTGCCTGCTGTTGGAGGCAAAGGCACTTTACGACCAATTTTTTGAGTCGGCCATGGAGCCAAAATTTTTCTTTGAATACACTGGACTGCAAAAAATCCTCGACGAAGCAGGACGCCAAAGCAAAGTTATCGACGCATCGCCACCTTCAGAGTTGCACTGGCATTTTATGCAGCCACTGAGCCGTGCTTATTTCGCGAAGCAATTTCGAGAGTCCTTTCTCCCTGTTGTCACCTTCCTCACGCCATGAGCTATAACCTTACAATTAGCTGCAACTTCAGAACCGGATCGGTCCTCCCTTCAATCGAGTCGCAATATACAGATTTGTGGAAACTTGCCATTGCCTTGCAGAGCCTTGGCTTTCCTCTTGATGAATGGTACCCACCAGCCGACACGCAAGAGCAAGCATTACTGAACAGCGCATTCACAGACACCGGCCCAAGCATGGCAGCACTTGCAATGGCCAAAGCTGACAAGGATAACCTTGCCACAGATCTGAGAAGCTTAGGTGTTTGGAACGGCAAAGAAGGTGACGAGGGCGCAACCTATACGACCAGTTACGACACGGGTCGGATTCCGTCTCGTTTGCGTTTTCGAACCCGAAACGTCGGAGCCCTGCAGGATTATCGAAATATTATCAAATTGACTCATAATATCGTCGGCATATGGAAACCTATGCTTGTCCAAGTCGGTCCAGCGGATTATTCGGACAATAGTGTTTTCCCGGACAGACCTGGCGCAGGCTGGATGCTCTATCTACCGTTTGCGATCAATGCCCATCAGGTTCCGGAAGCGGCTGACGTCATCAAGATCATGGATGACAAAGGTAAAGCCCAGCAAGGCAGCCTCATCATTACCGTAGCGGAAACCTTCGACGCGCAAAATCCTGAGCACATCAAAAAGGCGAACGCGATCGAGACCAGGCTGGTCGATCAAGACCTGCTCCCGACCAATAGAGAATTCGTCACAAAGTTCTAAGCGGCCAAACGCAGGACCTCGTCGGTCGCGCGCACGTCCGCATACTCGCCATGCAGGTTCGCCAACGCCATCAGATGAACCTCCTCCGCGCTGCGCAAGGTGCCGCCGAAATCCGTCTTC
>CAMLFK010000434.1 GCA_946479255.1 uncultured Oxalobacteraceae bacterium | reverse complement strand
CGCGTTACGTGATGGTGCATGCGGCGCAGCCCCAGCCACACAATCCCCAGCACCACCGGCACCATCATCCCGGTCGCCATCTCCGGATTGATCGGCGCGCCAGCCATCTTGGCCGCCTTGGCCGCGTAGCTCACCAGGCCGATCGAGTAGTACGAAATCGCCACCACCGACAAGCCTTCCACCGCTTGCTGCAAGCGCAGCTGCTGGGCGGCGCGCTTGTTGAGCGACTCCAGGATGCGGCGGTTTTGCTGCTCCTGCACGATGCCCACGCGCGTGCGCAGCAGGTCGTTGGTGCGGCCGATCCGCTCGGCCAGCTCTTCCTGGCGGCGCACCATCGATTCGCAGGTATTCATCGCCGGCGCCAGGCGCCGGTCCATGAATTCACGGATGGTCGGCACGCCCGGAATACGCGTCTCGCGCAGCTCTTCGATCCGCGCTTGTACCAGCCGCCAGTAGGCCTTGGAAGCGGCGAAGCGATAGCTGTTCTCCAGCGCCAGCTTCTCCATGCGCGCGGCCAGCGCAGTGATCTTTTGCAGCAGCGCGCGCTCGTCGCTGGTCGATAGCGTGGACTCGTCGTCCGTCGAATCGGTCATCCCGGCCGACAGGCGCGCCAGCTCGGCTTCAATCGCGTTGAGCACCGGCGCGGCCTGCTGCGCATTCGGCAGGCCAAGCAGCGCCATCATGCGGTAGGTTTCCACTTCCAGCACGCGCTGCACCAGGCGCCCGGCCTGCTGGTATTGCATGCCCAGGTCCTGCACCACAACGCGGCCGAAACCGTCCGGCGCGATCGCAAAATCGGTCCACACGCGTGCGAAATTCTGGCTGTCGGAGCCAACCAGCAGATTGCCGGAAAATGCGTTGCGCATGTCGGCCAGGCTTTCGCTACTCTCCTGGACCAGCACATGGCTGGCAACCAGCACGCGCCCGGTCAGGCCTTCCAGCCACTTCTGCGGCACGTGGCGCAGCGGTACCTGGTCGGCCCAGGAATCGAGCGCCAGCACGGCCGTGTGGCTTTCGGCGAAGGTGTAGGTGGCGAATTCGGTGTGGGCTTCCCACTGCAGGCGGAAGTTGCCGAAGTCATGGAAGAAGTACTTGGCACCGCCGCTCGGGCCGGACACGCCGAAGTGCTGGCACAGCGACGACAACAGCGCGAGCTGCAGCGGGCCGTGGTCGGCATCGACGCTGGCGTCCTCGCGCGTGTACACGGCCAGGTGAGTCAGGGTTTCCGGGCCAGACAGCCGCAGCGACGGGCGCGAATGGATTTCGGCCGCCAGCGGGATGCGCAGCACGTGGTTCAGGCTGGTGTTCACAATCGACATCGACTACTCGCTCAATAATATAAATTCATTCCTCGGCAGGCGGCGGGTAAGTCACGCTCAGCACTTCGAGTTCTTCGGCCCCGAGCGGGGTCTGCAAGGTAATCAGGTCGCCTTCGCGCGCCTTGGTCAGTGCACGTGCCACCGGCGACACCCAGCTGATCTTGCCCTTGAGGGGATCGAGCTCGTCGATGCCGACGATGGTCACGGTGTGCTCCTGGCCGGCTGTGTTGGCGTAGGTGACGGTGGCGCCGAAAAAGATCTGGTCGTTGCCGTAGTGAACGCTGGGGTCGACCACGGCGGCCGAGTCCATGCGCTTGGTGAGGAAGCGGATGCGGCGGTCGATTTCACGCAGACGCTTTTTGCCGTAGATGTAGTCGCCGTTTTCGGAACGGTCGCCGTTGGACGCGGCCCAGTGCACGATGCGTACCACTTCCGGCCGGTCGACATCGATCAGCTGCAGCAGCTCGTCCTTGATGCGTTGGTAACCGGCCGGGGTGATGTAATTCTTTGACCCAGCCGGAATCGCCTGGGCGAGCGCCAGCGCTTCGGCGTCATCGTCGTCATTGTCGGACTCTTTGACAAAGGCTTTGTTCATTTGGCTATTGTAGCCTAGCGCGGCAGCACTACGAGGCAGGCTGCCGTGGCGCAGCGAGGGATTGTTAAAATTGCCCCAAACGGGCTCAAGCTTTTCCCGTATTATTCAACCATTTATTCCAGACATTCTCCTGCCGACCTCGCCATGCGCCCAGTCCCGCCATCCGTCGCCGATGTCATGCAGGCTTTTGCCAGCAATACCCCCGGCTTGTTCTATCAGTTCGTGCTGCAGGGCGACGGCCGCAGCAGCTTTCCCTACCTGAGCGATGGCTGCTCCGCCCTGCTCAGCGTGTCCGCCGCCCAGCTCCAGGCCGAGCCGCAACGCCTGCTGGAACTGATCGTGCCGGAAGACCGCCAGAGCTACCTGGATGCCATGCAAGACTCGGCATCCACCCTGTCGAGCTGGAACTGGGAAGGCAAGATCGCCATCGCCGAATGGAACGACATCAAGTGGATCAACTTGCGCGCCACCCCGCGCAGCATCCCTGGCGGCGTGCAGTGGGACGGCATCATGACCAACATCACTGCCAGCAAGCTGGAGCAGCAGGAAACGATCCGCTCGCGCGCCCGCCTGGCCGAGCTGACCGCCCACATCGAGCAGGTCAAGGAGCAGGAACGCACCCGCATCGCGCGCGAGATCCACGACGACCTGGGCGGCAACCTCACCGCCATCAAGATGGCGCTGGCCATGCTGGTCAAGCGCTTGCCGGACGACCAGCAACTGCTCGACAAGGCCAACTATGTCGACTCGCTGGTGGACCGCACCATCGACTCGGTACACCGCATTTCGCTCGACCTGCGTCCGTCCATGCTGGACCTGGGCATCGTGCCGGCGCTGGAATGGCAGCTCAAGGAATTCGAGAAGCAGATGGGCATCGCCTGCAGCTTTC
>CAMLFK010000433.1 GCA_946479255.1 uncultured Oxalobacteraceae bacterium | reverse complement strand
GATCTTCTTTTCCTGCAGGTTGGTGGTGCCGACTTCCGGCGTCTGGCTCACCAGGCTGAAGTAGTCCGCCGGCCAGCCGCGCGCCTGCATGGCCTGCAGCACCATGCCGTGGGCGGCGGACCCGAACGGCACCGACAGCGACTTGCCTTTCAGGTCAGAGAGCTCGTAGTAGGGACTGTCCTTGTGCACCACCACGCCATTGCCGGCCCCGAAGGCGTTGTAGGCGATGATGGCCACCAGCTGGGTCTCGTTGCCTTTGCTTTGCTGGCCGGTGGCGCCATTGACCAGCAGCGGGTAGTCGCCCATCATGCCGATCTGGATCTTGTTGGCGACCATGCCGTTGGTGATGGGCGGGCCGGAAGTGAAGTTCTGCCAGTCGAGGCGGAACTCGGTGTTGGCGTATTTGCCGGTCTTGGGCAGGTACTTTTCGAGCAGCTTGAGCTGCTTGATCAGGATGCCGCCGGTGACGGTGTTGGTGGTGGTGTTCTGGGTGCCGATGCCGATGATGACACTCTCCTTCGCCCCGGCGGCCAGGGACAAGAGTGCCGCGAAGGCGACAATGCCGGCGCGGATCCTTCCGCTACAACGATTCAGTGCAAGTGAGGTAGTCATGTTCGCGTTCTTTCATGTGATTGAAACGAATAAACGATGCTTGTACGCGTGTAGCCGGTCAGGCCGTCTCCAACAGGGCGGCGCGCTTCTCCTTTTTGTCGGCCCAGGATTCGGCATCCGCCATGGGCTCGTGGGCGGCGGTGATCAAGGGCCACTGCGCAGCCAGGCGCACGTTCAGGGCGGCGTACTCAAGCTGTTCAGGCGCCAGGTCGGCGGCGTCGAGAATGGCTTCGACCGGACACTCGGCCACGCAGATGCCGCAATCGATGCACACCTCCGGGTCGATGACGAGAAAGTTGGCGCCTTCGTGGAAGCACTCGACCGGGCAGACCGACACGCAATCGGTGTATTTGCAGCCGATGCAGTTTTCGGTAACGACGTGGGTCATGCCGCACCTCCCTTGAGCACCATGGTGGCCAGCGCGAGGCGGGACAGCTTGCGCACGTCCGGATCGCTGTCGCGCATCGCCATCTCCAGATGGGTGATGGCGCGCGGGTCGGCGATTTCGCCCAGCGCGATCACGGCTTCCTTGCGCAGGTTGCTCATCTCGTGGCGCAGCGCCTCGCACAGGGCCGGCACGGCGGCGCGCGCATGCAGCTTGCCGAGGGCGCGCGCGGCCTTCACCCGCACCTGCCAGTAGTCGTCGTCCATGGCCGTGACCAGGTCCGGAATGGCCAGGTTCAGCTGCAGCTTGCCGACGGTGGTGGCGGCTTCCTCGCGCACTTGCCAGGCCGGGTCGGACAACACCCTTGAGAGGGCCGGCTGCACACTGACGTCGGAGGCATAGCCGAGCGCACCCACGGCCACGCGCCGTACTTCATCGTCCCGATCGAAGGCGGCGGCGTGGGTGAGGGCACCGATGGCTTCCGGCTTCTTGAGGTAGCCGAGCACGCCCACCGCTTCGCGCCGCACCTGCGCGTCCTCGGCCTGCAGCGCTTCGATGGCTGGGGCGAACGCCGCATCCACTCGCAGCGCCCGCACCGCGCGCAAGGCCATGCTGCGCACCTGGGCATCGGGATCGGCCAGGTAAGGCAGCAGGTGCACGGCCGACGATGGCTGCTTGAGTTCTGCCAGGGTCAGGCCGGCGGTGGCGCGCACCTCGGCGTCGCTGTCCTTAAGGAGTGGCACCAGGGCCGCCACCACGCCGGCTTCTTCAAAGCCTTCGAGCGCCTTGGCCGCTTCGAGGCGTACGCCGGCATCGGGGTCGCCCAGGGCGGTAATGAGGAATGGGGCGACGTCGTCCTCGTCCTCGCAGTAGGGCAGGTCGAGCACGGCGATGCGGCGCACCGCCGCGTCAAGGCTGGACAGCCTGTCATGAATGCTGGTCGCTTGCATGGCGGCCTCCTAGCGCACGAGATAGGGGATGTTGACGTGCACCGCGCCGGTCGGGCAGTCCTTTTCGCAGGGCATGCAGTACCAGCATTCGTCGTAGCGCATCACGGCCTTGTTCGAGATCATGTCGATCACCAGCACGTCCAGCGGACACACGTCGACACACACGGTGCAGCCCTTGTCGGCGATGCACTTGGACTGGTCGATGACGACCGGCGCCTGGGTTCTGGTAGTAGAGATGCTCATGGTGCTCCTTAAAAGAGTCGTAAGGGTGAGTTGTAATGAGTCAGGCCGCGGTGCTGGTGCCGGCGACGCGCAGGCGCTGGTAGGCGGCCTTCTCGTCCTCGTTCAGCTCCACCATGTAGGGCTCGACTTCGCGCTTGCGGAACACCATGTCGCCGCTGGCGTTCTTGCCAACGTTGGAGTGGCAGAACCAGTTGGCATCGTCCTTGTCGGGATGGTCGACGCACAGGTGGTACAGGCCCCAGCGGCTCTCGGTGCGAAACAGCGAGGCGCGCGCCGCCAGTTCGGCGCAGTCGCGGATGGTGTAGGCTTCCATGGCCCGCATCAGTTCATGCGGATTGGCCGCGCTCATCATCTCCAGGTCGTCGCGGATTTCGCCGAAGCGCTCCAGGCCGATCTCGATCTTGCGGGTGATCTTGGGCGGCTGCAGGTAGTCGTTGACGATGCGGCGCGTCTTGAACTCGACCTGGAAAGGCGTCAGGCCCTCGCTGCGCGCCAGCGGGGCGGCGATGCGGCGGCGCTCGGCCTCGACCTGGTCGGCGTTGACCTGTGGCGAGCCAGTGCGCCCGGCGATGTAGTCGGCCGCGTTCTCGCCGCAGAATTTGCCATACACGAAAGCGCCCAGCAT
>CAMLFK010000432.1 GCA_946479255.1 uncultured Oxalobacteraceae bacterium | reverse complement strand
TTGAGCGGAACCAGTGTGCGCGCGGCCGGCCACATCAGCGGCACCATCTCAGCTGATCCCGAATTCGTGAATTATCAGGCTGACGGCACTGGCGATTATCGTTTGCGGAAAAGCTCGCCAGCCATCCGCAAATACGCCACCGCTTCTTCCCACGAAACGCGAGCAGAGCTCGGGGCATACAGCATTGGGGCTGCCGGACATTAACCCGGACTGTGCAAGCCCACTTTCGACGCACCTTGCAGTGCTCGCGGTTGCCGAGCGGCACATGCGTCCACACCGCCGGTCCATCGATAAGGCTGGTCACGCCCAGAGAAATAGAGCGCGACGTCGACCAGCCGGTGGTTGATCGTGGAGGGCTTCAAACTGCAGATAAAAAAGAAAGCAAGCAAGCTCATCGCCACGGTCTGGCGATTTGCACCGGGTGCCGGCAGTGTCGCCGACAGACGTACAAACACACGGCCGGCAGCGACGCCGAGCACCAGGCTCGCAAGAACCTCCGAAGCCGTGTGGAACCTGAAAAGAATGAGCAGTGCGCCGAGACCAATGCTGAGCGCCACACCGACCGCGAATCCGCGTTCGCGCCAGCGGTCAGGGGCGCCCTGCAGAAGGACGAACAACAGAACGGGCAGTACCGCCGCGGTCCGCCACGCGTGACCGCTGAGCGCCTTGAAACCAAGCGAAGGCACATGCAGTCCCCACCCGAGGAAGGCAATCTTGGACAGGGCCACCAACCCCAGGCCTGCGGCAAAGATCAGGCACCAGCATGACGCCAGCTTCCACGCCCGGCCGCAGATGAGCCAGACAGCGATCGCACCCGCCGTTGGCACCATCACCGCCGTATGGCCAATATCGATGACATGCATCCACGCCATCATGGACTCGTCGGCAATGCTGCGCCTTCCGCCATGGTCATGACTTCCCGGATGACCCGGCAGGTCTTCTGCATATCCTGCTCGCTCAGCGACGGGTGCACGAGGAACATCAGGCTTGTCTCGCCCAACGCCTTCGCGACCGGCAACCGGTGCATTGGGC
Source organism: uncultured Oxalobacteraceae bacterium (assembly GCA_946479255.1). The sequence continues at coordinate 1,795 of CAMLFK010000432.1, read as the reverse complement.
GGTAGCCTGTGTTATCGAAGGCCTTCTCCAGATAGAGTTCGGAACACGTGCCTTGAACGCACGGGACACCTCTTGCAGAGATTTCCTCGATGATCCGGTCACGCGTCCAGCCGCCTGCCAGTTTCTCGGACTCCACGAACACGTAGTACTTGTAGAAAGCGTGCTGCACGTCAGCCGGCACGACGGGTACCCGCAATGCCGCAAATTCCCGGCATGTAGCAGCGATCCTCGATGCATTCGCCTGCCGCCGGGTCGTCCACATGGGCATGTGCTGGAGCTGGATACGCCCGATAACGGCCTGGATTTCCAACATCCGCCAATTGGTACCAAAGGACTCGTGTACCCACCGGTAGCCGGGGGGATGCTGACGTTCGTACATGGCCTCCCACGACTTGCCATGATCCTTGTACGACCACATGGTGGTCCACCATTGGCGGGAATTGGTGGTCACCATGCCGCCCTCCCCGCCCGTGGTCATGATCTTGTCCTGGCAGAACGACCAGGCACCGATGTGGCCGATGCCGCCCACCATCCGGCCCTTGTAGCGCGCGCCGTGGGCCTGGGCACAATCCTCGATCACGAAGATGCCGCGTTCCTCGGCAAGCTCCATGACAGGGTCCATGTCACACGGCCAGCCCGCCAGATGTACGCAGATGATGGCCCTGGTACGTGGTGTCAGCACGGCCCGGATGGTCTCGGCCGTAATATTCTGGCTGTCCCGGTCCACATCAGCGAACACGGGAACCGCGCCCGCATTGACGATGCAACTCGCGGAAGCCAGGAAGGTCCTTGGCGTCACGATCACTTCGTCGCCCGGCGATATGCGGAGTGCCTTGAGAGCCACGTCCAGCGCGAGCGTACCGTTCGACAGCGCGACGGCGTACCGGGTCCCGACCCAAGCCGCAAATTCCTTTTCGAACTCCCGGCATTCCGTGCCCGTCCAATAATTGACCTTGTTCGACAGGATGACATTCTTGACAGCGGTTGCTTCCTCGAGTGAGAAGCTTGGCCAGGTAGCGCATGAAGTACTCATGACCTTATCCGAAAATGGTGTAAAAAATATAGCGCAGATCGCGCAGCAGGGAATAATTATTGAAATACTCCCGGTTTATTTTTACCTTGTCGGGCCAGATGATCCGGTCGTTATACGTCTCTGGATCATCGACCGACGCCAATATGGCCTCCTCATCCTTGTACTTGATGGATGCCGGACCGGTAATTCCTGGCCGCAATGAGAGAATGATGCGGTCGTCACCCTGCAGACGGTCTGCATACCCAGGCACATCCGGCCTGGGACCGACAAAGCTCATGCTTCCAGCCAGAACATTAAACAGCTGAGGCAATTCATCAAGTTTATATTTCCTGAGAATGCGACCGGATTGCGAAATCGAAGCGAGATTTCTTGATGCGATGGGACTGCGCCGGGTGTCGCCCGGATACATGGTCTTGATTTTGCAAACGCGGATGATGCGGCCATGGCGCCCAATGCGCTTTTGTATAAAAAAACCATTGCTTCGGGTTTCAATCGCAGCGACCAACCAACATAAGAGTATGACTGGCGCGAGCAACAGCAACCCCGCAAGCGATGCAACGATATCAAATGCTCTTTTAAATAAAATGTCGGCTTTTGACATTTCATTCACCTCATCGATCGGCAATACGCATGGCCTGTCTTTCAGGCACTGCAGGCAGCCAGAAAACGTTCGCTCAGGATTGGATAAATATGGTTCTCCATGACAAAACGCTTGCCGCACAGCCCCATGGCTTGACGCTCGCCGGGACTCAAAGCCAGCAG
>CAMLFK010000431.1 GCA_946479255.1 uncultured Oxalobacteraceae bacterium | reverse complement strand
AGCCGCACTGCGGCACGTCGTGGCGCACCCAGGCATCCTGGACGGCCTTGCCGACTCTGTCGGATTCCATCGCTTCGATGGTGGTGATCTTGTGTCCCGCCACGCTGGAGATCGGCGTCACGCAGGAGCGGATCGGCGTGCCATCGAGGTGCACCGTGCAGGCGCCGCACAGGGCCGCGCCGCAGCCGAACTTGGTGCCCGTCAAATTGAGCTCGTCGCGCAGTACCCACAGGATCGGCGTCGAGGGATCGGCATCGACCTGCTGGTCGCGTCCGTTGATGTTCAGTGTGGCCATGTCGTCTCCGTTTTTGTTGCTGGGTTTCTACCCTGATTGCCCCTCGGACGGGCGGCGAATCCGACAAGCATGCTACGCGCCTTCCCGCTTGGCAATATTATGATTTTCATCAGCGTGGGCATCGAAATTTACCAATCCGCTGTTCTTGCTTGATGAATCGAACAAAACGCCAGCCTGCCTGTCACTAATCATTCCTGCCGCTGGTGATTTTCGTACTTGCCGCCAGTCACGGCGGTCCTCACAATGTGCGCTGGCTGGGGTTGCGCCCTTCATTGCGCTGCGCCCCTGACATAACAATCCACTAAAGGGACACCTGCATGACACCAACCCGCATCCGGGCCGCCGTATTGACACTGGCCGCGTTACCGGCCGCCGCCTTCGCAGCACCGCTCACCACGCTGGACCGCGACGGCGCTTTCGTCTCCGTCGAAGCCTATGGGCCGAACGTTCTCCATGTCACCATCGCGGTGGACAAGACTGAAGTACTGAAAGGCCCGGGCTACGGCATCCTGCCCAAGCACGCCGACAACAGCGCCTTCCGCCATGCCGGCGGCAAGGACGGCGACACCTTCACCTCCTCCGGCATGAGTGTGCGCATCAACCCGTCGGCAACGCCGAGCATCCCGAGCCAGAGCGCGAAGTATTTCGCGCCGTCGCTGGCACCGGTCTCCCTGCAGGTCAAGAACGCCAAGGGCGAACAGATTCTCGACATGGGCGGCTGGGAGATGTCGCCCCACACGGTCAATGGCGAAAAGGCCTACCAGGTCGGGGTCACCTTCAATGCGCCGCACGACGAGCATTACTACGGCCTGGGCCAGAACCAGGAATCGATGTCGGCCCTGTCCCTGCGCGGACGCATGCTCGACTGCAAACACTGGTACGACGCTCCCGCCGGCGAAACCGTGTGCGTGCCCTTCATGGTCTCCTCCAAGGGCTACGGCATCATCTGGGACAATCCGGCCGCGACCCGCTTCACCGGCGCCATCAACGGCAGGACCCGCTTCCAGTCGGAGGTCGGCGAGCGCGTCAGCTTCTTCATCGTGACCGGCAACAGCCCGCAGGAACTGTATGCCGGCTACGCCCGCGTGACCGGCAAGACCCCGATCCCGCCCAAGTCGGCGTTCGGCCTGATCCAGTCCAAGGCGCGTTACAGCAGCCAGCAGGAAGTGCTGAACGTGGCGAACACCTATCGCCAGAAGAAGTACCCACTGGACATCATGGTGGTGGACTGGTTCTACTGGACCCGCATGGGCCAGATGGACATCAACCCGGCCGAGTTCCCGGATCCGTCCGGCATGAACAAGCAGCTGCACGACATGGGCATGGAAAGCATGATTTCCCTGTGGCCGCGCTTTGAAACAGCGGGCCGCTACTTTGACGAGCTCGACGCCAAGGGCTACATGCTCAAGGATAAGGACGGCAAGACCCAGGACGGCCTGCCCTTCCGCTCGGACCGTACCGGCGGCCTGATCGACTCCACCAACCCGGCGGCGCGCAAGTGGTTCTGGGAAAAAGCCCGCGACAACGTCCTGTCGAAAGGCTTCGACTATCCGTGGCTGGACGAGACCGAACCGGACCTGGTGCCGTCGGGCCTGTTCTACTCGATCGGCTCGGGTGACCGCTATTACAATGTGTTCCCCCTGGTGCACGTTGAAGGCTTCTCCGACAATATGCGCGCATGGAAACCGAACAAGCGCGCCATGATCCTGGCGCGCGCGGCTTACCTGGGTTCGCAGCGCACCGGCGCCCTGTTCTGGTCGTCGGACGTCGAAGCCACCTGGGAAGGGCTGGCACGCCAGTTGCCAACCGGCTTGAACATGACCGCTTCCGGCATCGCCTACTGGGGCAACGACATCGGTGGCTGGCAGAACCTGCCAAGTAAGAGCGAAGCGACCAAAGCGCCGCTGTTGGACCCGTCCGATGCGCGTGAACTGGTGGGCGACAACCACGACTATCCGGAGCTGTTCACCCGCTGGTTCCAGTACGGCGTATTCAGCCCGACCTTGCGCCTGCACGGTAACCGCAAGCACACTGAAATGTGGTCGACCGGCAAACAGGCGGAAGCCATCCTGGCCAAGTTCGACAATCTGCGCTACCAGCTGATTCCGTACATCTACAGCCAGGCCAAGATGACCCACGACACCGGCGCGCCGTTCATGCGTGCGCTGTGGATGGACTTCAAGGACCCGAACGTGGCCAATATCGGCACCCAGTACATGTTCGGCCCGGCCTTCCTGGTGGCCCCGGTCACCGAGCAGGGCCAGACCGAGAAGGATGTCTACCTGCCGGCCGGCACCGACTGGTATAACTTCTGGACCAACGAGAAACTGGCCGGCGGCCGCTGGGTCAAGGTGGCCGCGCCGATCGATCAGATTCCGGTGTTCGTCAAGGCCGGTTCGATTGTTCCGCTGGGCGCCCCGGTGCAGTCGACCGCGGAGCGTCAGGCGATCAGCGAAATCCGCGTGTATCCGGGCCAGAACGGCGAGTTCAGCCTGTATGACGACGACGGCAAGAGCTACGACTATGAAAAGGGCAAAGG
>CAMLFK010000430.1 GCA_946479255.1 uncultured Oxalobacteraceae bacterium | reverse complement strand
GGATCGACAGGTTCTCGTTGAAGTTCTGCACCGCGATCGAGTGGCCGGCGCTCATGAGCACGTGGCCGCGGTGCTGCAGCAGGGCGTTCATCGGTACGACGAAGAAACCGGACAGCATGCCGATCAGGATCAGCAGCGGATAAGCCAGGGTCACCGAAGTCACCATCGTCATGAGCATGACGATGATGCCCATGGCGATGCCGAGCGGGATCACGGTCAGCGATTTTTTCAGCGGGATGGTGCGGGCCGAGGCGACCGCGCCGAGCGCCACGCCGATGGCGACCACACCGACCAGGCTGGTGGCTTTACCGAAGGGCATGTGCAAGGATTTTTCGGCCCACTTCAGCACGATCAGCTGCAAGGTGGCGCCGGCGCCCCAGAACAGGGTGGTGACCGACAGCGAGATCTGGCCCAGCTTGTCTTTCCACAGCGTGGCCGAGCAGTTGGCGAAATCGGCGATCAGCTTGGCCGGGTTGCGCTCCTGATGGTCGTAGCGCGCGCCGGTGTCGGGGATGCGCAGGTTGAACAGCGTGGCCAGCACATAAATGACCACCACGACGCACAGCGCCGCTTCGGTAATCGAGTCGATGCCGGTATCGATGAAGGGCATATCGAAAGCCAGCAGGTATTGCGAGACGCCCACGCTGACCAGGGCGCCGCCCAGCACGGTGCCGAGAATGATCGACATGACGGTCAGGCCTTCGATCCAGCCATTGGCCGCGACCAGTTTCTCGGGGGGCAGCAGTTCGGTGAGGATGCCGTACTTGGCGGGCGAATACACAGCCGCGCCGAAACCGACCACGGCATACGCCAGCAGCGGGTGAACCGTGAAAAACATCAGGACGCAGCCGGCTACCTTGATCAGGTTGGCAATGAACATGACCTTGCCTTTTGGCAGGGCATCGGCGAAGGCGCCGACAAAGGCGGCCAGCAGCACATAGAATAATACGAAGGACAGCTTCAGGAGCGGTGTCAACGAGGCCGGGGCCTGCATCGCCGTCAACAGATCGATCGCCACGAACAGTAGGGCGTTGTCCGCCAGCGACGAAAAGAACTGCGCCGCCATGATGGTGTAAAAACCACGATTCATTCGAGAAGATCTAAAAGCTTGTGTGGGTTGCTTTATACCATGAATGAACCTGGAACCAAAGAATTCAAGCCTGCCGAACAGGCCGCGTCCGGTAAAATAGCCGCTTCGATCGCGATTGATTTTCCCTATGCCAAGGCCGCTTACCGCTACCATCCACCTCGCCGCGCTGCGCCATAACTTGGCCAGGGCGCGTGCCTGCGCCGGCGCGGCCAAGGTGTGGGCGGTGGTCAAGGCCAATGCCTATGGCCACGGGCTGGAGCGGGCCGTGCGTGCCTTCGACGGGGCCGATGGGCTGGCGCTGGTGGAGTTCGACAAGGCGGAGCAATTGCGGCGGCTGGGCTGGAAGAGGCCGATCCTGTTATTGGAAGGCATCTTCGATGCCGCCGACTGCTTGCAACTGGCTGCATTGAATCTGGACAGTACCGTGCACAGCTTCGAGCAGATCGACTTGATTGAACAGACAAGATTTCCTGGCCCGATCGATGTGCATTTGAAAATGAACACCGGCATGAACCGCCTCGGCTTTCCGCCGGACCAGTTCCGCGCCGCCCATGCGCGCCTGCGTGCCATCCCGATGGTGCGAAACATTACCCTGATGACCCATTTCGCCAACGCCGACGAACTCCAGCATCCGCGCCTGACGGTGGCCGAGCAGGTTGCGCGTTTCAAGGCGGGCGCCGAAGGGCTGGCCGGGCCGCTCAGCCTGTGCAACTCGGGCGGCGTGCTGCACATGCAGCAAGTGGCGGGGCTGGGCGGCAGCGACTGGGTGCGCCCGGGCATCATGCTGTACGGCGGCACGCCGGGCGGGTCGAGTGCCGAAGACTTTGGCCTGTTACCGGCAATGACACTGGCCAGCGAGATTATCGGTATTCAGCAGCTGGTGCCGGGCGACTCGGTGGGCTATGGCAGCCGTTTTGTGGCCGAGCGCGCCATGACCATCGGCGTGGTCGCCTGCGGCTATGCCGACGGCTACCCGCGCCACGCGCCGCACGGCACCCCGGTGCTGGTCGACGGCGCCGCTACCACGCTGGTGGGGCGGGTGTCGATGGACATGCTGGCGGTCGACCTGACCGGCATCGCCAGCGCGCGCGTGGGCAGCAAGGCGGTGTTGTGGGGCGAAGGCTTGCCGATCGATACGGTGGCCAATGCCGCCGGTACCATTGGTTACGAATTGATGTGCGCGCTCGGGTCCCGGGTGCGCGTAGTAGAACAGGAAGACAAGCAGCAAGATGGCTAAGGCAAAAACCAATTTCACCTGCAGCGATTGCGGCGCCGTCAGCAGTAAATGGACGGGCCAGTGCAGCGCCTGCATGCAGTGGAACACGATGGTCGAGACGGTGGTGGAAGCGCCCGGTATCAATCGCATGTCGAACATGCAGCACAAGAGCCTGGCGCAAACCGCGCCGGTGCTGTCGCTGGCCGACATCGAGGCGGTCGACGTGCCGCGTTTCGGCACCGGCATCGAGGAATTCGACCGGGTGCTGGGCGGCGGCCTGGTGGCCGGAGGCGTGGTGCTGATCGGCGGCGATCCTGGCATCGGCAAATCGACCCTGCTGCTCCAGGCCCTGGCCAATATCTCGGCCATCAAGAGTACTTTATATGTCAGTGGCGAAGAGTCGGGTGCCCAGATCGCCCTGCGCGCGCGGCGCCTGAACGTCGAAGCCAAGGAGCTCAAGCTGCAGGCCGAAATCCAGCTGGAGAAAATCCTCGGCACCCTGGCCGACCTGAAGCCGGAAGTGGCGGTGATCGACTCGATCCAGACC
>CAMLFK010000429.1 GCA_946479255.1 uncultured Oxalobacteraceae bacterium | reverse complement strand
GAAGCCTGCCTGCCACAGCAAGCCATTGTGGGGCGCAGCAAGATGTGCTGATTGATCCGCCGTATACCGCCGCATGTGTCTTGCGGCATAGGCCAAACGCGATTTTCCAAGGTGTGCGCCATGGTGTAATGAACTCCTGAAAACGAACTTTGAGAACGCCGCCGCTGACGAAAAATTGTAGGACATCCTGCACTAGCGTGCGACCAATCGAAACACCATTCACCCCCGCCACCATCCCGAAAGGAAAATCATGAACATCCCATTCAAGCCCAAATACATCAGCTTCGACTGCTATGGCACGCTGACCAATTTTCAGATGTCCCCGACGGCGCGCAAACTGTTCGCCGACCGCATCGCACCAGAAAATATGGAAGCCTTCTGCCGCGACTTCCGCTCATTCCGCCTCGACGAAGTGACGTGCGACTGGAAGCCGTACTACGAAGTTATTTTCGAGTCGGTGATGCGCACCGCGAACCAATGGAAAGTTCAGTTCCGCGAATCGGACGTCAGCGCGATCTATGAGGCGGTGCCGACCTGGGGCCCGCATCCGGACGTGACCGAGGGGCTGGCCAGGATCGCCGACAAGATCCCGCTGGTGATCCTGTCGAACGCCATGGACCACCAGATCATGAGCAACGTGGAGAAGCTGGGCGTTCCGTTTTATCGCGTGTACACGGCCCAGCAGGCGAAGGCCTACAAGCCACGCCTGCAGGCCTTCGAATATATGATCGACCAGCTCGACGCCAAGCCTGAAGACTTCCTGCACGTGTCGTCCAGCATGCGCTACGACCTGATGTCGGCCGATGATCTTGGCATCAAGGACAAGGCGTTCGTCAATCGCGGCCATGAGCCGGGTGCGCCTGCGTACAACTACGCCGAGATCAAGGACATCGGTGGCCTGGCCGCCCTGGTCGGACTGTAAGGAAGCAGGCGCCGGCACAGCCAAGGGCCGAGTCCTGTAGCACACGGGACTCGGCCCTTGGCACTTGCGAGCGCTGCAAATGAAAAACCCCGGAAGTTGGAGGCCAACTTCCGGGGTTCAGCTTATGTGCCGGTGCTTGTCTTTCTCAATACCCTTTGCTGCGATCGATCAGGTCGGACAAGGGTTCCCCGCGCTGATGCCGTCGCAGATTTTGGAGCAGAACCGGCGCAGCCGTTTCGGGCTGGGTCATGCTGGCCACGTGCGGTGTAATGAACACGCGCGGGTGGCGCCACAAGGGATGGTCGGGATCGAGCGGCTCCGGATCGGTTACGTCGAGAATGGCGCGCGACAGCTGGCCCGAGTCGAGTGCCGCAAGCAGGGCCTGCTGGTCGAGGTGGGGACCGCGCCCCACATTGATCACGCTGGCGCCGCGCGGCAGTGCCGCAAAGAGGCGCTGCCCGAGAATGCCGCGGGTCGCGTCCGTCAGCGGAACAAGGCAGATCAGGATATCGCAATTGCCCAGGAACTCGGCCAGGGACGCCTCCCCCGCATAGCAGCGTACTCCTTCGATCTGCTTTGCCGAACGGTTCCATCCATGCCGCTCGAAGCCGAAGCTACCGAGCCGGTCGAGCACCGCCTGGCCAAGTATGCCAAGTCCCATGACGCCGACCGAGCGCGCCGATGCCGGCAAGACTTCGATCGGATCCCAGGCGCCGGACGGCTGCATGCGCACATAGTCGAACAAGTCGCGGTGCAAGGCCAGGACTGACATCGTCACATATTCGATCATGCCGTTGATGATGCCAGGTTCGACCATGCGCACCACCTGGACCTGCGGCGGGATGGCCGAGAAGTCGATATGGTCGATGCCGGCCCCGGATGAGAACAGCACCTTCAGATTGGGCAGGGAAGCGAGGAAGTCGCCCGGCGCCTGCCATGCAATCAGGTATTCGACCTGCGCGAGGTCACCGGCATCGGGCCAGACCCGGAAATCGAGGTCGGGCGCCGCTTCGGCAAAGTACTGCGCCCACGCCGCGGCCCGTGGCGCGTCCGATCTGTAAAGAACACTCATTGAAACTCCTTTGACTTGATCATATTTTCCTTGTCACCAGCCGCCGACCCAGCCCTCGAACAAGCCTTCGGGCAGCGTGTCGGCGTTCGAACCGCGCAGGAAACCGAAATCGCAACCCTGGTGCGCCTGTTCGACACTGCGGGCAAACATCGCACGATAACCGCGGGTGTGCGGCTCGACGCGCGCCGGCAGCGCTGCGCGCCGCGCCTCCATCTCTTCAGGGCTCACCAGGATGTCAAGCCGGCGCTCGGCGACATCGAGCTCGATCATGTCGCCGGTGCGCACGCAGGCCAGCGGCCCGCCTGCGGCAGCTTCAGGCGACACATGCAGGATCGCCGTGCCGTACGCAGTGCCGCTCATGCGCGCGTCGGAGATCCGCACCATGTCCATGATGCCCTTTTCCATCAGCCGGCGCGGAATCGGGAGCATTCCCCATTCCGGCATCGCCGCGCCCACCGGGCCCACGTTGCGCAGTATCAGCACGCTGTTTTCGTCGATCCCAAGGGCCGGGTCGTCGATCTGGTCCGCCAGCGACTGTACGTCCTCGAACACGACCGCCGGACCGCGATGCTGGAACAAGGTACGGTCAGCGGCGCAGGCTTTGATGACGGCGCCATCCGGCGCCAGGCTGCCCTTGACGACGACGATGCTTTCACCCGCCTTGACCGGTGCATCCAGTGGGCGGATGACCTGCTGGTCCAGTACCTCGGCCGCCGCCACGATCTCACCGATGGTTTTTCCTTCAACGGTAAGCGCGTCCAGGTGCAGCAAGGGAGCCAGCGTCTTGAGCAAGGCAGGCACGCCACCGGCCGTCATCAGCCGTTCGGTCAGGAACTCGCCGGCCGGCTGGACGTTGGCGATCA
>CAMLFK010000428.1 GCA_946479255.1 uncultured Oxalobacteraceae bacterium | reverse complement strand
ATTTCGGCACCGGCTATTCGAGCCTGGGCTACCTGAAGAAGATGCCGCTGTACGAACTGAAGATCGACAAGAGCTTCATGCGCGACACGCCGCACGACGCCAACGGCACGGCGATCGTGCAGACCATCCTCGCGATGGCCGATCACCTGGGCCTGCGCGTCGTCGCGGAAGGCATCGAGACAGAGGCGCAGGCGCGCTTCCTCGGCGAGAACGGGCGCCCGTGCATGCAGGGCTACCTGTATTGCCGGCCGTTGCCGCTGCCCGACCTGATCGCGCGCCTGGAGCGCGTGACATAACGTCGACCCGTACGGCCTCCGTTAGTTGCTCCGGCGGCAGCGGCCCGGTACACTGAGCCACGCTGATCTTTGCCCGCCACGCCAACACAGGAACGTATTCGCAGGATGGAAATTTCTGGAGCACACCTCAAGGCGATGCGCGACCCGGCGCGTATATTCCCCGTCGTTGCTCACCCTGAAGCTGTCCGTCGTGCGACGGTATGGCACTGCCGATACAAGAGCCTCGAACCCCTGGCCGAGCTGCGCGACGTGGAAGAGCTCGTGATCGCTACCTTTCCTGATGAGTCGTTTGAATTCCTTGCAAGGCTGGAGAAGCTGCGCTTTCTGCGCGTAGTGCACATGCCCAGGATTAGCGATCTCGGGCCGCTGGCCAGACTGACGCGGCTGACATCTCTCTCCTTATCGACGCTTCCTGGCTGGGACGCGTCAGGGAAGACCACGACCATCCGGTCGCTCGAGCCGCTCACGGCAATCCCAGGGCTCGCCCATGTGGAACTTTTTGGTATCTGCCCGCCGGACAAACTGCTCGGTCCCCTCGAGGCGTGCAAAGGTCTCCAGACGGCCCGGGTCTCGCAATACCCTCAAGCCGAAATAGACCGCTTCTTCCGCCAGACTGGAGTCGCCAATCAGTTCAACCCGGACCCATCCATGTCGTAAGTCATCGACGAACGCTCAGGCATATGAATTGTCCAGTAACGAGTCTGCCAATATATCAAGTCGACGCATTCACCAGCCGGCTTTTTGGAGGAAACCCCGCTGCCGTGATCTTGACCGTCCGGGCGTCGTCGTGACCGCTCATGGAGACCAGCGGTGGGATTGCGTGAGCCGCTATTTTGCGCCGGCTAAAGGCATACCGGAAGATCCGGTTACGGGCGGAGCGCATTGCGGACTCGCACCGTATTGGAGTGCCCGCCTGGGAAAGCATGAACTCCGCGCATTCCAGGCTTCAGCTCGTGGTGGCGAGCTTGTATGTCGGGTCGTCGGAAACCGTGTCGAGCAGAAGGCCGAAAGCCAGGACTGTTAGTGGCATTTCAGGTGGCAACAATCTTTTTTTGTTTCCATAAACGGTGAGTCACCGTACCGAACTTCACCCACGGAAGGCTTATCGTAAAGCTTTCATCAAGGACGTCGGCGTTATGGCCGCCGCCATACGAAACACCCAAGCAAGAAATTCCAGTGCGGCTGACACGCTCCGTTTCAGTCCGAGGAAATGATATGAACCCTACCGCTCACGAGATGCATGAAACCGAAACCCGCGAAGCGACCGCCGCGATGGAAACGAACGAGCAATTCGACGTGTTGAAATCACAGGCTTCGGACGTACTTTCCTCTCCGTACGTGCGCGGCGCCGCGGTACTGGGAATCGCGGCTGCGGGTTATGCGCTCCTAAGGCGCAAGAAAGCCCCTGTATCGGATGTAGCACCAGAACGCCACGACCACCTTGGCGGTATGCTGAAGGCAGGTGGTTTGCTTGTTTCCCTGGCAGCGTCCATTGCCTCGGCCAGGGACGATGCCGGTGTCGAACCATCCGCCCCGGTCCAGAAAGGAACGGCATATGTGCCGACGCGTGCGGAGGAAAACAGATCCGACGCGAAGATCGCGGAACCATCCACAAGCGCGCCCCCACGCCCGATGTTCGAGCAAACCTCGGGGAGCTGGATCGGCAGGCAGTGGCAAATCTTCGTGGCGGCGGCAAACGCCTGGATGGATGATTACGCGCCGAGCATGGGGGCGGCGCTTTCGTATTACACGCTGTTTTCCCTCGCGCCGCTGCTGGTCCTGATCATCGCGATCGCCGGGACGGTATTTGGACAGGACGCCGCACAAGGCGCAATCATTGCGCAGCTTCAGGGCATCATGGGTAAGGAAGGCGCAACGGCCGTGCAGGGCTTGCTGCAAGCTGCGCGCGAACCGTCCACCGGGATCGTCGCCAGTATCGTCGGCGGTTTTCTTGTGCTGCTCGGCGCAACCGCCACGTTTGCCGAGCTGCAAACGGACCTGGACCGCATCTGGCGGGTACCGGCGAAAGCGAAACCGTCGGGTATCTGGGGATGGCTGCGCAGCCGCGTATTGTCCTTCGGGCTGGTTCTCGGATTTGCTTTCATGCTGATGATTTCACTCGTCGTCAGCGCCGCGCTCGCAGCGACGAGCGATTGGCTGGGCGGGGGCAATGCGGTGGAAAGCGTTCTGGCAAGCGTATTGAATTTCATCGCGTCGTTCGCCCTCTTCACGGTTCTCTTTGCGATGATCTACAAGATCATGCCAACCGCCAGGATATCCTGGCACGATGTGTGGATGGGGGCCGCAGTCACGGCATTGCTCTTCAACATCGGCAAATCACTGATCGGGTTGTACCTTGCCAAATCGAGCGTGGCCACGGGCTTTGGCGCAGCCGGCTCGTTTGTCATCCTCGTCGCGTGGTTCTACTATTCGGCGCAGATTTTCCTGTTTGGCGCCGAATACACGTGGGTGTACGCCAACAGCAAGGTACGGAACGGGTAGGTCGAGCCGTCGCGCATCGCGGGCATCATCCGAGCGCAGCACGCCAGCGGGCCCGGTAGGCCGCCAGTCC
>CAMLFK010000427.1 GCA_946479255.1 uncultured Oxalobacteraceae bacterium | reverse complement strand
GTGCCTGCTTCCACACCAGGAACAGCACCGGCGTGCGGCGGCCCTTGAAGATGTGATAAGCCAGCTCGAAAGCGCTGCTCTCGCTCATCCCGACGCGGATGTTGATCAGGGCATCGGCCTGGTCGAGCAGCGCCAGCCGGTGATCGCGGAAGTGCTTGGGCGTGAACGGCTTGTGCTGTCCGCGCTCGAAGGACTGCTTGAACGTGTCCGCGCTTTCGGCCTGCATGCCGGTCAGGTAGTCGAACGGATAGGGCGCCCCGTTGGCGCTGTCGATCAGGTGCATGATCTCGCTGATCATGCGCTGCTGCTCGGCGTCGGACTCGGTGAACGGCTGGCGGATGAACAGCTTGAGTGCCTGGGCGCCGACCGTGCGGCTGCGCTGGCCAGCGCGCCGTTCCGGCAGGCCGGAGCTGGCGGCGGCCTGGTCGGCACCGCTCGGCGTCAAGCGGCCGGCCGGCCGGGCCGCCTCGGCTATCCGGTCATGCAGCGCACCCAGCGAATACAGCCCGAAGCTGTCGATATGGGCGACAGCGGCCAGCGCCGCTTCCGCGCCGGCGATGGTGGTATAGAACGGCGCGCCCGAGGCCAGCGCGGCCACCCGCAGCGTACGCGAGGCGGAGATCACGGTGCGCTTCTCGTCGACCGTCAGGACCACCAGCGCAATCTGCTTGCTGGCCAACAGAGCGACCAGGTCGCTGTCGTCCACCACCGTCACAGGCACGCCTGCCGCTTTGACCACCGCGGCGGTGGCCAGGCTGGCGCACAGCGTGAAACCGGCTTGCGCAAAGCGGCGCGCCAGCGCCGCTGCGCGCGCCTGGTCGCCACGCTTGACCCGCATGAACACCTGTCCGCTGCGCGGCAGCCGCACACCCGCAGCCAGCTGCGCTTTATAGAACGCCTCGCCAAAGCTGGCGCCCGCGCCCATGACTTCACCGGTCGACCGCATCTCCGGACTGAGAATCGTGTCCACGCCGGGAAACTTAGCAAACGGGAACACCGCCTCCTTGACGGAGAAATAGGAAGGCAGGACCTCGGCGTGCACGCCCTGGCTGGCCAGCGACTGGCCCGCCATGCAGCGCGCGGCGACCTTGGCCAGCTGCAGTCCGGTCGCCTTCGAGACGAAGGGCACGGTACGCGAGGCGCGCGGATTGACTTCGAGGACATACACCGTATCGTGCAGGCGTCCGTCGACCTCTTGCTGCTGAATCGCGAACTGCACATTCATCAGCCCGACCACATTCAAGCCCTTGGCCATGCAGGCGGTCTGGCGCTTGAGTTCGTCGATGGTGCGTTCCGACAGCGAATACGGCGGCAGCGAACAGGCCGAGTCGCCGGAGTGGATGCCGGCCGGCTCGACGTGCTCCATCACGCCGCCGATGATCACCCGCTCGCCGTCGGACACGCAGTCGACGTCGACTTCGATGGCGTCGTTGAGGAAGCGGTCGAGCAGCACCGGCGAATCGTGCGAGACCTTGACCGCTTCGCGCATATAACGTTCCAGGTCGGCCCGCTCATGGACGATTTCCATCGCCCGCCCGCCCAGTACGTAGGAGGGGCGCACCACCAGCGGATAGCCGATTTCGTCGGCCATGCGGACCGCATCGGCCTCGGTGCGCGCGGTGCGGTTGAGCGGCTGGCGCAGGTCCAGCTGGTGCAGCAACTGCTGGAAGCGCTCGCGGTCCTCGGCCGCGTCGATCATGTCGGGCGAGGTGCCGATGATCGGCACGCCGTTCGCCTCCAGCGCCAGGGCCAGCTTGAGCGGCGTCTGTCCGCCGTACTGGACGATCACGCCGACCGGCTTTTCCAGCGCGACGATTTCCAGCACGTCTTCCAGCGTCAGCGACTCGAAATACAGGCGGTCGGAGGTGTCGTAGTCGGTCGAGACGGTCTCCGGATTGCAGTTGACCATGATGGTCTCATAGCCGTCCTCGCGCATCGCCATGGCGGCGTGCACGCAGCAATAGTCGAATTCAATGCCCTGGCCAATGCGGTTCGGACCGCCGCCGAGCACCATGATCTTGCGGCGGTCGCTGGGGGCGGCTTCGCACTCGCTGTCATAGGTCGAATACAGGTAGGCCGTATTGCTGGCGAATTCGGCGGCGCAGGTGTCGACCCGTTTGTAGACCGGGCGCACGCCGAGCGCATGGCGGCGCGCGCGCACCTGGTCTTCATGAATGCCGAGCAGCGCCGCGATACGGCGGTCGCCGAACCCTTGCTGCTTGAGCTTGCGCAGTACCGGCTCGTCGAGCGCGTCGAGCTGCTGGGTCTCGATCCACAGCTCGACTTCCACCAGGTCCTGGATCTGCGCCAGGAACCACGGGTCGATCATCGACAGGCGCTGCACCTCGTCCAGGCTCATGCCCTGGGCGAAGGCGTCGCCCACGTACCAGATGCGCTCCGGCCCGGGCGCGCCCAGCTCGTGAGCGATCACCTCGGCGCTGGAATGCATGCGGCGCAGGCCGTCGACCCCGACATCGAGCCCGCGCAGGGCTTTCTGGAACGACTCCTGGAAGGTGCGGCCCATGGCCATCACCTCGCCCACCGATTTCATCTGGGTGGTCAGGCGCACATCGGCGCCGGCGAATTTTTCGAAGGCGAAACGCGGGATCTTGGTGACCACGTAATCGATCGAGGGTTCGAACGAAGCCGGCATGGCGCCGCCGGTGATCTCGTTACGCAGTTCGTCCAGGGTGAAGCCGACCGCCAGCTTGGCGGCCACGCGCGCAATCGGAAAGCCGGTAGCCTTGGACGCCAGCGCCGAGGAACGCGACACGCGCGGATTCATCTCGATCACGATCATGCGCCCATCCTTCGGGTTGACCGCGAACTGCACGTTCGAGCCGCCGGTGTCGACGCCGATCTCGCGCAGCACCGCCA
>CAMLFK010000426.1 GCA_946479255.1 uncultured Oxalobacteraceae bacterium | reverse complement strand
GCCGCTGCGAAGACCAGTTCCAGGCGCGCCTGCGCTATGCGGACGGCCTGCGCGTGGACCTCGGCGCCAGCATGCTGGCCGCCGTCGCGCGCCCGCGCGTGGCGCTGCATGGATTGAACGGGAGCTGGGTCAAGCAGAGCCTCGACCCGCAGGAAGCGGACCTGATCGCGGGCCGCCGGCCGAGCGGCGATGCGGCCGCATGGGGCGTGGACGCCGAGACCGGCGTGCTGGCCGTCCTGAACGACGGCAAGGTGGCGTCGTCCGCCGTGCCGACCGAAAACGGCGCGTATCCGTCGTACTACGCCGGCATCCGCGACGCGCTGCTCGGCAAGGCGCCGAATCCCGTGCCGGCCCATCAGGCGCTGACCGTCATGCGTTTGCTGGACGCCGGCCGGATCAGCGCGGCGGAACGGCGGGAAGTGCTGCTGTCGGAAATCCAGCCTTGCAGCGCCTGACAAAATCGTTCGGCATTCCGCCAACAGATGAGCGAGCACGGATGGTCACGATAGGCCACTGTCGACCAAAAGCTGCCGTTTGACAGCAAGGCGCAACCGGGCCAATGCTAGTTACCGGGGCCGGTCGCGCAGCCATTCCAATTGGAAACAAAACCGTGGGCGAACGACTTGCAGACGTAGGTCATCTTGCCCTCGCGATCGAAGCCGGTAAAAACCTGGAAGGCTACGGTCTGCTCGTCCACCTGTCGTACAGCCGATGGTTCCCCCTGAAGAGCGACGAGTTCGCGCGCTGCCGGGGGAGCGCTCGCGGTCTGGGTTATTTCGACGATCTTCCCTTCATTGCCGCCCATGTGGGCCAAGCCTGAAAACAACAGGGTACGGCTACCCGCTGTTACGATTCCTTTGATATTGCCGGCATAAACCTTGGTAGCCCGACCTTGCTTATCCAGGAAGATCAGCGCGCCACCCCATTCCCCGCCGTCAAACCCCAACAGCAGCCCATCGAAGGCGGGCAACTTATACACGAGCTTCATTTTTGAGTTGTAGCTCACGGAGCTGATGACGTCAGCTTCTGTGTCTGCAATTGCATAACAGGAAATGCAGGACGCTATAACAGCGATCAGAATACGTCTTCCGATGGTCGTTTTCATTGGCAAATAATGAAGAATGAATAGTCCTTTCATCACTTGGCAAGCGTCGTATAACGTACACCACCGGCGCGCTCCAGCATCTCCTGGACATCCTGGCGTTTTTCGAAAATGGCGACGTCGAGCGGGGTGTGGTATTCCTTCTCGTTGACGGGAAACCCGGCCTTCAACGCGGCCTCGATCACGACGGCAGAACTCCGCTGCACCAGAATTTCCAGCAACGGCGCACCCGTCTTGTACATGCAGCGCGTATCCACCCGCCCCAGCAACGCCGTCATTGCTGCGTCGACGCCCTCGTCCGGATGGCCGAAATCGCGCACACGTCCTTTGTGGTTGGGCGCCGGCAGATCCAGCAGTTCGTTTGCCGCCTGACACATCGCTTCGCTGCTGCCAGCGTTTACCAGCAGTTCATCAGCCTGCTGCAGTATCGCACTCCGCCCCCGCGCAGGCGTGGGCACGGGCTCTCCGACGGCAGGCAGCGCCTGCAGGTCCTCTTCCAGTTTGGCCGCCCATAGCGGGACCATCTTGGTCGTGTGGCAATGTCCACCGCAGAATACTTGTTTGAGTGGCGACAGTAGTTCAGTATGGATCTCGCAGAAATCGGCACCCGACAACCAATATTGTTTTGCCTTGCCGTTCACGTAGACACTGACCGCGGCATGCGCGACTTCCGCTGAACACGCAGCGCTTTCCGTGATCTGGAACGAGGCGTGGCGCGTCGGACCATCTCGGCGCGCACATTGCCCGATGATCTTGCGCGCCGCGCCGACCTCCACTGCGCGCATGTCGACGGATGAATAGTCGCGGTCGCGCAACAGCCATGCGTGCTCGCCTTCGATGAACAGGCCAAAACGTTTCCCCAGGTCGTGTTGCACGAACACCGCCTCCGCCGGCCGTGTGAACGGCACCTGCTGCAGGAAGTAGCGCATTTGCCAGCCGCGTTTGTCGATTGTTTTATATAAATTGAAGGTATCGTTCCAGCCGGAACGGATCGGCGGAGCGTCTGCCCGCTGCGCCGCAAATGTAAGGTCCCAGCCGGCAGGCACGTCCATGGCCTGGGTCGTACCGGCTAAACATCCCGCTGCTGCCAGCAGCCATGCTTCCCAACCGCGCTTGCGCCTCATCTTGTCTTGTTTCCGTAAGTTCCTGTCCATGACAGTAACAAGGGCATATTGTGTGCCGATCCGGGTCGTCCGAACAATCAGCCCGCTTTAACCCTGCCCCGCCTCCAGGTTCGCGCGCACCCGCTCCAGCAAGTCGAGCAGGGTCGCGCGGTCCGCCTCCGCAATCCCCTCCAGCGCCGTCTCGGCCAGCGCGCCGTCATGGCGGTGCAGCGCCGCGAACATCGCCTTGCCCGCCTCCGACAGCGACAGCCGCGTGCTGCGCTTGTCAGTCTCGTCCGCGGCCGCGTCGAGCAGCCCGCGGTCGCGCAGGCCGCGGATCAGGCGCGCCAGCTGGGCCTTGTCGCGTCCCGAATGCGCGGCGAGGTCGCTCTGCGTCGCACCGGGCCGGCGCGCGAAGAAGCCCAGCACCTTGATCTCCATGTGCGCCAGGTCGTGCGGCCCGGCACGCAGGCTGCGCTGCTGGGCCGAGCGGTACAGGTGCATGATCGCGTGGACGCGTTCCAGCACCTCCAGCGCGGGCGATGGAAGATTTTGGTTGACCTTATCAACTGATTTTCGCATAATGGATGACACTATCAACTAATGTGGAGCAACGATGCAGCAATCCGCAGAACCTGTCGTCCGCCGCGTCCGCCATGAGCTCAAGCTGCGCGAACTGACCGTGGCGCGCATCGA
>CAMLFK010000425.1 GCA_946479255.1 uncultured Oxalobacteraceae bacterium | reverse complement strand
CAACAAGCAGTTCCCCGTAGGTTTTCCCCCGTGGCCAATGCTCGGCGGTAGGGGAACGTTCCAGTTCCATGCCCGGGTCGAACCCCCAGCAGCAAAGATCGATCGATTCTTTCGCCGCCGCGATTTGCGCCGCAATATCGGCAAATCCCTCTTCGCCGCAGATGAGCACCTTCAGTTTGCTGTTGTTGCACATCGGATGCGTTCCGGCCCGGTGGTGGTTCTCAAGCAACCACTGCGTCGATACCGTCGCGCATCCTTTGGCCTCGTCGATGTGGACCGTCTCGCAACGCTTTATCTCGTCTGTCATCGTGTCCTCCTTTGATCAGTCGTCGAATTGACCGTGTTGGCGCCGATCGACCGATGGCGCATTGTTCGCAGCGCTGGAGGGCTGCTCGGCTTTTACATCCAGTAGTATTTCCTCGTCATCGCCGAGCACGACCCGATATTGGGGCGTCCCTTCAACATGCTTTATCTTGATCCGTCCCTGCCGGTCGGTCACACCATCCTCGACTTTCGTTGCGCCCATGTAGAGCGTGTACGGGATGGCTGCGCGCAGCCTGCCGTCAGCATGGGCTTGCACGGTGCAGTAAATGAAGCGTTCTTGTACCGGCGCCTGCTCGTCGGCCAGCTCCGACTGGATCGGGGCGGTGCTTGCGCCGTGCGGGCGGTTAGCAGGCGAACATGTTTCCAGATTGCCGTGAAATAGGGTCGGCGACGTCGTGAAGACCTGCATCTTGTCGCTGATTTCGAGCATCGAACCTGCCCCGTGCAGGCGGATGCCCTTTTTGCCACGGATATCCACCCAGTCAGTCTGGCTGATCAGGCTGAGTACCTTGTGTGCGACAGCTTCGATGTCGTCCGACTGGGCCTGGATCGATACCTTGCCCGACGCCGCAATCAGCCTCATGCCGGCTTTGTGGACGAAGATCCTGATCGCATTGACCGCATTGGCGAACAGACTGTCCCCGGAAGTGAGCGACAGGTTTTTGCCAGTCGTGACAGCCGTATGGTCGGCGCTTGCCAGATGGGTGGACTGCGTCGACGTGGCGGCGATACCGGCGGCGCTTGACATGATCAGATGGGGCTGCTCAAGCTCGGGAAACGGATTGTCCGGTTTCGGCGAACCCTGCGCTTCCTTGAGCTGTGTTTCGATCGCTGAAACCAGGTCGTTCTGATTGCCCGTGCTGTTCTCAGCGTCATGCTCCTGCGCGCAGCTAGCCAGGGCCTGATGCCGCTTCGTTGCCGTCGCCAGCCGCTGCGCGGTTTCGTCGATGCTGGTGATGTGCGCTTCGGCATCGCGCCTGGCTTCCGTCGTGACGATCAATCCTCGCGCCGCACGGGCAACGCCGTGGCCGTCGGTGCGCAGCTCGAAGCCGGCGCCGCGCGCGTCTTCGCGCCCGATCTTGTTGGTGATGCGGGTGATTTTACCCAGCGACAATTGGCTATGCAGATAGTCGCTCTTGAGCTGCGCCTGGATTTGTCCGGAAGTGTCATCGAAGACGAGATGGTTGCCCCGTTGGCCCGAACCGCCGCCGGCGCCGAACTCCCTGGACCGCAGCCCGCTGAGGACGCGTTGTTCAGGTAATTTCCAGGGCGGCTGCCGCTCCTGGTTATAGACGCTGCCAATGACAATCGGGTAATCGAGATTCCCATTTAAGAACAGGATCACGACCTCCTCGCCGACACGCGGCAGCCGGATCTGTCCAAACTGGTTGCCCGCGGCCGGGGACATCACCCGCACCCACGCCGAGCTAAGTTCATCGGAGCGGCCCAAACGGTCCCAGTGAAACTGCACCCTGATGCGGCCAAGGCTATCGGTGTGCACTTCCGAGCCGGCAGGGCCGACGACCAGCGCGGTCATCACTCCCGAATATTTTTTCCGCTCGCTGTTGTGATGCCGTCCAGGGCGCCAGCTGATGTCCTTGCGAATACAGGAAAAGCTATTCTCGTAGTGCGACAGAGCACCCGGCCCCTTGTGGTAATTATTGCTGGCACTGTGCTCGATGGAGATAATCAGATAGTGGCGGTCCCCGATATAGGGGTGCACCGATCCGTCGCCGCGCGGCATATGTGGATCAGCACTGAAGTGGCCTGCAAGGACAAAATATCGGCCGGCCTGCGCCGCACGATCGTTACCGCGCGCGTCGAAGAGCTGTGTCGTCGCATCGCGCTCCTGCATGCGTCGATCGGCGGTCGCTTCGCCGTCGTCCCAGCCTTTAAACCCGTATTCGCCGGTGTCTTCATAGATTTCGTGGCCGAACACGTCGCCCTGCTTGTTGCGCGAGGTTCCGGTCGCGCTTTGCGGGCGCGGGTTCTTGTAGTCGAAGCTGGCCAGCGTCGTGCTGCCCGAGCCGACCTGCCGCGTTGCCTGCCAGCTGTGGATTCCGTCATCCTCCAGCGCGCCTGCGTGTTTGCGGAAGGGTATTTCGCCCGGAACGCCGGACAGGCTGGCCGTGTCGATGGCCTCGGCCAACTCGCTGCGGTCGCTCAGGCACAGCGTGTGTCCGTGGGCGTCATGCTCATACCAGTAGTGCAGACCCAGTTCTTCCCAACGCCGGTGCAGGTGGTTGTAGTCGCTTTCGTTATGCTGGATGGCGCAGGTGATCTGCGGGTAGTCGCCCCGGATCAGCGGCTTCCAGCTGCACTGGCGATAGTTGGCGAAGGTCGTTTCAGTGATCCCGATAACGCTCTGATCATGAAATACAAGGTTGTCCATGCGTAGCTTGGCGAACGCCAGCCAGGGCTCAAGCACCATCTTGTAGAAGGCGAAACCGCCGTCGGTGCGGATGAAGCTGAACTGGGTCACGTAGCCATTGAAGTAGCGCAGCGAGCCGTCCTGCCGCACTAGCGTGATAGTGACCATGCGGCCGATCAGGCCCTTCAAGGCAATGCGCGCATCGTCGGACAACAGCTCGAGGTCAAAGCGGAAGCAGCGCGATAGCTCTTCCAGCGCCGTCAGCG
>CAMLFK010000424.1 GCA_946479255.1 uncultured Oxalobacteraceae bacterium | reverse complement strand
GACGTGATAATCCTTCGGGAACTTCGCCCCCGAAAACGCCTTCTTCTGGGTCCAGTCCTGGGCCGGCGCGGTCCAGTACGAATCGGTCGCCGGCAAGCCCAATGGCAGGAAGCTCTCCGACGCGATGTACATGCTGCCGTTGTTGGAGTACCAGTCGCCCAGCTCCGGCTGATGGCCCACGAAGCCGATGGTCAGGAAGCCGCCCTTGGTGAAGTTGTCCGGCGACGCCCACACGCGCTCGTGCACCGCGCGCATCGCTGCCCTCACCTGCCCTTCCGGCAGGCTCTTTGGCAGCTCCTTGCGCAGTGCCAGCAGCGCCAGTGGCTGAAAGGCGGCGGTGCGGTAGGTCAGCGAGCGGCCGATCGGCGGATACGTTCCCTCGGGCGAAATGAAGCGCTCCAGGTGCTCGCCGAAGCGCTGCATGCGCTTCATGGCCTGCGCACGCAGCTCTTCCGGTTTGGCGTTCCAGAACGGGCCGTTGAACTTGGCCAGCACTTCCAGGATCTCCACCAGCATCGGGTACATCACATACGAGCTGTAATAGTCGAAGTGGAAGGTCTCGCCGTCCTTGATCCAGCCGTCGCCCACATACCACTCGTTGATTTTGCGGATGGCGACGTTCATGCGCATCGGGTCGTACTCTTCGCCGATCGACATCAGCCAGGCTTCGTTCATCGCGGCGAACAGCATCCAGTTGATGTACGGCGGCTCGATGCGGCGCAGCGATTTGATCTCGGCGATGATGCGCTTCTTGGTGACGGCGTCGAGCGGCTCCCACAGTTCTTTGGGTGCGCGCATGAAGGCGTTGGTGTAGTAGGCCGAATCGACCAGCACCTGCCCGTGACCTTTCCACTGCAGGTAGTCCGGGCTCTTCGGGTCGACCGAGTGCGTGTAGCTCTGCAGCGCCATCTGCTGCAGGCGCTTGCGGGTACGGCCTTCCGGCGTGCCGTCGTCGGCCAGCGCCAGCCATGGCGCGGCGCCGGCGATCAGGCGGCCGAAGCACTCCAGGTAGCTCACGCGCTTGTCGCGGCCATCCCAGGTCGGGCTCACTTCAAGCTCGAACTTCTTAACCAGCTCGCCCTTGGACATGCTTGATAGCACCGGCTCGCTCATCTGCTGCAGCAGGCCAGCCATGTAGGCGCGGTCGTTGCCAGCGGCCTTGGCCGGTGTGGTCGCGGCAATCGCGCCCTCGCCCAGCGTGGCGGCCGATCCAGCCACCACCGCGCGCATGAAATTACGACGTTCCATTCTGTCTCCTTAAGTTTTTATAGTCCTAGCTGCCGGTGACGAGACGCTCGCCCACGTACATGCGGTACTGCTTGATTCGTCCGGTCACACCCACGGCGCCCTGGCGCGGCGTGTAACGCACACCGGCCACTTCCTCGCTCTTGCCCAGGTCGAGAATGATCTGGTGCGGATGCGCGGGCTTGGCGCCGTTGCCGCTGTAGGCGGTGTGCCAGTGGTCGGTATTCTGGCCATTGATGGCGTTCAAGGCAGAGCCGTCTTCCTTGGTGGCTTCCTCGCTGCTGGCGTAGGCGATCTGCCACAGGGATTGATTCAGCGTCTTGCCGTCTACGCCGAAGAGCGCAATCTCAGCCACCGCCGCGAACTCCTTGCCATCGAATGCATTCAGCGATTCGAGGCAGAAGTAACGGCCCTTGACTGGTGCGGCAAAGCGGACGTCCTGCCGGTCGGCGCCGGCGGCGAACTCGCCTTCCATCGCCGGCTTGACGCTGGCAAGCGCCGGCTTGACTGTGCTCGGCGGGCGCGCCAGGTCCTTGGCGGGACGCAGCTGATCGAGGATCGGCATGGCCAGGCCGGCCATGCGCGCGGTCTCGGGGCCGGTCAGGTCCAGCACCACGACCTCGTTCTTGCCCTTCTTGATCCACGGACCCGGCAGGTACATGGTCTGGGTAGGCCCGATGTTCCAGTAGCGGCCCAGGCAGCGGCCGTTGATCCAGACGATGCCCTGGCCCCAGGTCGACATATCGAGGAAGGTGTCGGCCGGGCTGCTGACTTCGAAGCTGGAGCGCCAGAAGGCTGGCCCTTTGGCGCGGCCTGCCTTGAACTTCAATGGCGGCAGCACGCCGTCGGCATCGAAATCGACCGCGCGGATTTCCCAGTTCTCCACCGGCTGGGCGGCGCCATCCTTCGGCGTGAACGTGACCGGGCCGTGCATGCCCTTGCGGTCGTGGATCTCGACGCCAAAGTTCACGCGTGCGATGGTGTAGAGCAGGATGTCGACCGTGACCGGCTTGGTACGCGCCGGCAGCGCCACGCCGAAGCGGCGATAGCGCGTATCCATGGTGCCGACTTCCTTGCCGTCGACATAGACCCAGGCCAGGTCGCGCACCTTGGCGGCGGCCAGCATGCCGGCGGGGCCGGCCGGCAAGGTCACGCGGTAGGACACCAGCCCGCGGCTGATGTCGTACTCTTCGATCGGCTTGGGCGAGACGGCCTTGATGACGCGGCTTGGCATATTGGCGAACACCTGCGCCGACTCCTTGAAGGCGAAGGGAGCGACGGTGATGACGGGCTTCTTGGCCGGTGCATCGGGCAGCGTTTCGCCCGCCGCGAGGAAGGGCCGCATGCCTTCGCGGTAGGCCTCGAACTTGGAGCCTACCCAGCCGGCTTCGCTGATCGGCGCGTCGTAGTCGTAGCTGGTGGTATCGGGCCGGAACGGACGGTCGCAGCCGCCCCACAGGCCAAAAGTGGTGCCGCCGTGCGCCATGTACAGGCTGAACGAGCCATTCGCCTTGAGCATGGCCTGGATGTCGATCACGGCCTTGGTGTTGTCGCCGCGGCGGTGCGGCGCGCCCCAGGTGTCGAACCAGCCGGAGTAGTATTCGCCGCACATCAGCGGCCCCTTCTGCACCGCGTCAAGCGCCTTGAAGCCGGCCGCAGGGTCGCTGCCGAAGTTCGCCACCGAGAACAGCTCGGGGATGTGGGTCTTGGCGACCG
>CAMLFK010000423.1 GCA_946479255.1 uncultured Oxalobacteraceae bacterium | reverse complement strand
CGCGCACCTTCCACATCGCCGCGCCGGACTACCTGGACAGCCAGTTCCTGCCCAATGTGGTGGCCGAACTGCGGCGCGGTTCGCCCAACAGCCGCGTGGTGATTCACAGCCTGGGGCCGGGTGTGGATTACATCCGCATGTTGTCGGACGGCGAACTCGACCTGGTGATCGCCAACTGGGACGAGCCGCCCGCGCACCTGCATATCTCCAAGCTGTTCGAGGACCCGATCATCTGCACCATGCGCGCGGACAGCCCCTACGCCAAGCGCACCGCCAGCGACGCCATGACCCTGGACGACTATCTGAGCCTGCCGCACGTGGCGCCATCGCAGATGCTGCAGGGGTATCAGGGCGTGATCGATTCCTTCCTGGAGCGCCAGGGCTTGCAGCGTAAGGTGGCGGTGGAATCGGCCTACTTCGGCCTGATTCCCTACATGCTGACCCAAACCGACCTGGTGCTGACCACCGGGCGCCAGTTCATGCGCTTCTATGAAAAGACCTTGCCTCTGAAAAGTTTTACGGTTCCCGTCAAGTTCCCGCCGATGCGCTTCTACCAGCTGTGGCACCAGCGCGTGCACCAGGCGCCCGAGCACAAATGGCTGCGCGACCAGGTCAGTGCGGCGGCGCGCGCGCTGGTCAAGAAATAGTATCGATACGCGTTATCATTGACCGCATATGTCGGCGCCTTTGCCAGCGCTTATGATCGAGGCCACCATGACCCTACTTTCGGACCTGAACAGCTGCGACACCGCGGCCTTCGTCGACGCCTTGCGCGGCATTTATGAACACTCGCCGTGGATTCCCGAGCGAGCCGCGCTCAAGCGCCCATTCGCCAGCGTGGCCTCGCTCAAGCTTGCGCTGCAGGCTGCGGTGATGGAAGCGTCGGTCGATGAACAGCTTGGGCTGATCCGCGCGCACCCTGAATTGGCGGGCAAGGCGGCGATTGCCGGCGCGCTGACGCAGGAATCGACCATTGAACAGGCCAGGTCAGGGCTGAACCTGTGCAGCGCGGAGGAATACGCCACGCTGCACAAATTGAACGCGGACTACAACGCGAAGTTTGGCTTTCCCTTCATCCTGGCGGTGAAAGGACCGGACGGCAATGGCCTGACGCGTCAGCGGATCATTGAGACCTTCATGCGGCGCCTGAAGAATCAGCGTGGCGACGAAATGGCCGAATGCCTGCGCCAGATTCACCGGATTGCCGAGCTGCGCTTGAACGACCTCCTGAAGATAGCGCACGACTTCGGCCCTCTGGTGATGCAATGGTGCGAGGTGATCGGCGCATGGAGCGAGGCCGAAGACGGCCTCACCTGCTCGTACATGACTCCCGTGCATCGGCGCACCGCGGACCAGCTGGCGCAGTGGATGCGCGAGGCCGGCATGGAAGCTTACATTGACGCGGTCGGCAACGTCGTCGGCCGCTATGCCTCGCATGACCCGGCCGCGAAAACCTTGATGACCGGCTCGCACTACGACACGGTACGCGATGGCGGCAAATACGATGGGCGCTTGGGGATCCTGCTGCCGATCGCGATCGTCAAGCATCTGAACGAGCGAGGCGAGCGCCTGCCCTACCACCTGGAAGTGGTCGGTTTCGCGGAAGAGGAAGGCGTGCGCTTCAAGAGCACCTTCCTTGGCAGTACCGCGATCACCGGGCGTTTCGACCTGACGCTGCTGGAGCGAAGCGATGCCGATGGAATCAGCCTGCGCAGCGTATTGATCGATCCGGCCGGCATACCGGCCATTGCGCGCAATCCGTCGCAGCTGCTGGGATTTGTGGAGGTGCATATCGAACAGGGGCCGGTGCTGCTGGAGCGCGGTTTTCCGGTGGGAGTGGTGACCGCCATTGCCGGCAGCTCGCGCAATCTGGTGGAGCTGACGGGTCTTGCCAGCCATGCCGGCACCACTCCGATGGACATGCGCAAGGATGCGGCTGCGGCTGCGGCTGAGATCGTGCTGCTAGTCGAGGCTCGCTGCGGCTCCACGCCGTCGCTGGTCGGTACGGTGGGCCAGCTTCAGGTGCCGAATGGTTCGGTCAATGTGGTTCCGGGTCACTGCAAACTGTCGCTGGATATTCGCGCGGCGGATGATGCGGTGCGGCTGGCCGCGGTGGGGGATGTGATGGAAGGGATTGCGGCGATCTGCGCGCGCAGGCAGGTGGAGTTCAGTGTGGAGCAGATTGTATCGGCCAGAGCCGCACCTTGCGCGCCGACGTTGATGGATCGGCTGGGAGCTTGCATCGAACGTGCCGGCTTGCCGCGTTTTGACCTGGCTTCAGGCGCTGGGCACGATGCGATGGAGATGGCAGCGATCACCAGTGTGGCGATGCTGTTTGTCCGGTGTGGGAATGGCGGGATCAGTCATAACCGGCTGGAGACCATGACGGGGGACGATGCGGAGATTGCCGGACAGGTGCTGCTGGATTTCCTGCACAACTTCTAAGCACTCCCCCACCCTGTCATCTCAAGGCGTCAACACCACCTTACGACAATCATCCTCCTTCTTATCAAACATCTTGTACCCCTCAGCCGCCTGCTCGAGGGTGAGCCGATGCGAAATGATCGCATTCGGCTTGAGCTTATCCTCGCCAATCGCCTCCAGCAGCTCCGGCATGAACTTCTGCACATGCGTCTGCCCCGCTTTGATCCCAATCCCCTTCTCGAAGATATCGCCAAACAGGAAGCCATGGATAAAGCCCGCGTACACGCCCGGCACACTGACCATGCCGCCGCGCCGCACCGCCGCGATACACTGTCGTAGCGCCGAACCGCTGCTGCCCTCGACCTTCAAGTTGGTCATCACGGTCTCCAAGGTACTGCCCTTGGCTTCAAAACCAACCGCATCGACCACGCCATCGACGCCGCGATGCCTGGTGTTGTCCAGGATGTACTCGGCCGCATCCATCTTGTCGAAGTTGACGGGAATCGCGCCATAGTGCTCCTGCGCGAAGTCGAGCCGGAACTGGT
>CAMLFK010000422.1 GCA_946479255.1 uncultured Oxalobacteraceae bacterium | reverse complement strand
GGATGGTGACGCGCTCGGCGAATGTACCGCTCCGGCCCATGAGTGGCCGCGTTCGCCCGGAACCGGACTATTGAGCTTAACATTCAAGGAATAGGGCATATCAAACATGAAATTCTGCTTAGTTGGCCTTGGCGCTCTTATGCTCTGCACGTCGGTCGCGTCCCATGCCGCCGTCAATGGCGACCCAAGCCCGGCCATGGTCGCCGGCCAGTTTGTGGACGCGCTACAGCATCAGCGATTCCAAGACGCTGCGGCGATGTTCGCACCGGGGCCAGGACACAATGCTGGCGTGACCGAGCGTACTTTGCAGCGCGTCGACGACAGCCTTGGCGGCTTTTCGACAATCCATCCTGTCGCAACGCTGCCTGATGGGAAAAGCATCAAGGTAGAAGTTCCCGCGCGCAAAAACGTCCCGGGCAAAGTCGAGAAGTTGATTCAAGTTCGGTACGCTTCCACCGCCAGGGATGGGCAAGCGGTGTTTTACGAATTGAATCTTACAGCCGGCAACATGCCGTCGCGGGTTCTGTCGTTTGGGGTGCATTTCCCAGCAACAGACGCACAGTCAACGAAACGTGCAAATCAACTTGTGAATGCCATCAACCGTTGAAGTCCCCTCGATTCCATGTTTACCAACGCTAATCAGTCCACCCATACTCCGATCCGCGCCGTCATTATCGACCTGGACGGCACCATGCTCGATACCGTCCCCGACTTTTACGTGGCAATCATGCGCATGCGCGCGGAAATGGCGCTCGGACCGATCACCCAGGAGCAAATCGCCCTGATGATCGGCAAAGGCTCGGAAAACCTGATCCGCTCCGTCCTGGCTCTCGATTTCGACGTCAATACAGTCGAGCAGCGTTTTGACGAGGCGATGGCCAGCTACCAGCGCCATTATCTGGACATCAACGGCCAGCACTCCACGCTCTACCCGGAAGTCGTCGACGGGCTCGAAGCGCTGCGCGCCATGGGTTTACGCATGGCGTGCGTGACCAATAAGCCGATCGCTTTCACCACCCCGCTGCTGGCGCAAAAAGGCCTGGCCGGGTATTTCGAGATTGTGTATGGCGGCGATTCGCTGGCCCGTAAAAAGCCCGACCCGCTGCCGCTGCTGCAGGTGTGCAGCGATTTCGACCTGCCGCCGGGGGCAGTGGTGGCGATCGGCGACTCCTCGAACGACGCCGAAGCGGCGCGCGCGGCGGGTTGTTTTGTGTTGACAGTCCCATACGGTTACAACCACGGACGGGCTATACAGGAAACCGATTCCGATGGTATAGTTGATACGCTGCTTAACGCGGCGAGCTTGATTCGTTCGCATAACTCGACTGCAAACTGAAGCGCACACACAATGTTTTTCATCAAAAAACACAATGTCAACCAAACAGGCTCGCTTGAGGCCTGGCTTTGGCGACGCTGGCAATCCTGGGCTAAGTAACCCGTAACGATTGCTGTCGGCTGCCCACGTGCGCTGACAGGTTTTTTGAAACCCACCGCCCTCACCTATCCGGCGGCCTGGAGAAAAGCATGACCGAACTCGAATTCAAATCGCTGGCCAACCAAGGCTACAACCGTATTCCACTGATCGCGGAAGCATTCGCCGATCTCGAAACACCGCTCACGCTGTACCTCAAGCTGGCCCAGACCCAGAACTCCGGCAAGAACACCTTCCTGCTCGAATCCGTGGTGGGCGGCGAACGCTTCGGCCGCTTTTCCTTCATCGGCCTGCCGGCCAATACCATCCTGCGTACCACCGGCCGCGTGACCGAGATCGTCAAGAACGGCACCGTCATCGAGACCCACGAAGGCAATCCGCTCGACTTCATCGAATCGTTCCAGGCGCGCTTCAAGGTCGCCGTCAGCCCGGGCATGCCGCGTTTCTGCGGCGGCCTGGCCGGCTACTTCGGCTACGACACCGTGCGCCACATCGAAAAGAAGCTGGCCAACTCGCAGCCGCGCGACGACCTGGGCCTGCCGGACATCCAGCTGATGGTCACCGAAGAACTGGCGGTGATCGACAACCTGTCGGGCAAGCTGTACCTGATCGTCTACGCCGACACCGGCCAGCCCGAATCCTTCAACAAGGCGCGCCAGCGCCTGAAGGACCTGCGAATGATGCTGCGCCGCGGCGTCGATGCGCCGGTTACCTCCAGCTCGGTGCGCACCGAAGCGATCCGCGACTTCAACAAGGAAGACTACCTGAAGGCGGTGGCGCGCGCCCACGAATATGTGATGGCCGGCGACCTGATGCAGGTGCAGATCGGCCAGCGCATCCGCAAGCCTTACGTCGACAATCCGCTGACCCTGTACCGCGCGCTGCGTTCGCTGAACCCGTCGCCGTATATGTACTACTACAACTTTGGCGACATGCAGATCGTCGGCGCTTCGCCCGAAATCCTGGTGCGCAATGAGACCGCGGCCGACGGCAGCAAGAAGGTCACGCTGCGCCCGATCGCCGGCACCCGCCCGCGCGGCGCCACGCCCGAACGCGACGCCGAACTGGCCAAGGAACTGCTGGCCGATCCAAAGGAAATCGCCGAACACGTGATGCTGATCGACCTCGCCCGCAATGACCTGGGCCGCATCTCGCAGACCGGCAGCGTGGTCGTCACCGACCGCCTGGTGATCGAAAAGTACTCGCATGTGCAGCACATCGTCTCCAACGTCGAAGGCAAACTGAAAGACGGCATGAGCAACCTGGACGTGCTGCGCGCCACCTTCCCGGCCGGGACCCTGACCGGCGCGCCGAAAGTGCGCGCGATGGAAGTGATCGACGAACTGGAACTGACCAAGCGCGGCATCTACGGCGGCGCCTGTGGCTACCTGAGCTTCGGCGGCGAGATGGACGTGGCGATTGCGATCCGCACCGGCGTGATCAAGGACGGCATGCTGTACGTGCAGGCGGCGGCCGGCATCGTGGCCGACTCGATCCCCGAAATGGAATGGCAGGAAACCGAAAACAAGGCGCGTGCTGTGCTGCGCGCCGCCGAACAAGTGCAAGACGGCCTGGATGGGGAGTTCTGAGATG
>CAMLFK010000421.1 GCA_946479255.1 uncultured Oxalobacteraceae bacterium | reverse complement strand
GTGAGGCAGCTGTTGATACGGCGCCCGTTAACCAGCACGGTGCAGGCGCCGCACTGGCCGCGGTCGCAGCCTTTCTTGGTCCCCGTCAGCCCGATCGACTCGCGCAGTGCGTCCAGCAGGGTGACGCGTGGCTCCAGCGACAGCTGGTGAACCTTGCCGTTGATCTCGAGCTTGACCGGATGGGGTGGGATGAACGGCGGGTTCGGCGCCGGCGGCATGGCAGCGTCCGCAGTACCAACTTTGCCGGCAGCTGCAGCCACCAGGGCCGATTGCAGGAAACCGCGGCGCGAAAGGTGCGTGTCGCCGTTCTCGTGGTCAGCGTCGTCAAGCGGGTCGTTCGTCATGGGGAACTTTCCTAAAGCGTCGGGCTGAGAAAGCGCTACCCCGAGCATCTTCTACCGATGCCTTGGATTCATCTGTTCGACGTTTCACATATGCGCTTGGTCTCGCCATGAAGCACTTGTTTGCAATCAATACGACTTGGCCCCTCATTCGTACGATTGCCTGCTGGTTATTGAAATTTCATCATGAGAAGGGACTGATTATGGTTAGCAATGTTTTGGGGTTTCAACTCCGCGCGGCACTATTGGTATCGCTGGCGGCTGGCACACTGGCGGGCTGTGGACGTGGCAATGGCAATGGCAATCCCGGCACCCCGCCGCCGGCGACCAAACGCGAGTTCGCCGCGTCCTTGGCGCGCACCACGCACGGCGTCGCCCACATCCGCGCCGACGATTTTCGCGGCCTCGGCTATGGCTTGGCGTATGCCTACGCACAAGACAATGTCTGCATGTTCGCCGACACCCTGTTGACGGTGCGCGGGGAACGCTCGCAGTTCTTTGGGCCGGCCGCCAACGCCACCGCGCCGATTAACGGCGAGTATGGCGCGGCCATCGCCTATTTGAACGTCAACAATGAAGACAGCGACTTTTTCTTCAAGGGATACATCGATATCGACCAGCTGCGCGCCTCGTACGCCCGCGGCAGCCAGGACGCGCGCGACCTGCTGACCGGCTATGCGGCCGGCTATAACCGTTACCTGAAGGATTATGCGGACAAGCTGCCGGCCGCCTGCGCGAATGCCAAGTGGGTGCGGCCGATCACGGTGGACGATATGTACCGCGTGCTGGCCGAAAAGGCGCTGCATGCTTCCGGTGAAGTCTTCGCTAAGGAAATCGTCGACGCGGCCAGGGAAGACGGCGTCGCCAGGCCCGCATCGCCTGCTCGTATTACCGAGGCGAACTTTGTGCAGGAGCGCTTGACGGCACTGACCCGCCAGAAAATGGGTAGCAATGCTTTGGCGCTCGGCAAGGACGTGACTGCGAATGGCCGCGGCATGTTACTGGGCAATCCGCACTATCCGTGGACCAGCACCGACCGCTTCTACCAGGCCCACCTGACCGTGCCGGGCCGCTACGATGCCATGGGCGTGATCCTGGGTGGCATTCCGGCGGTGGTGATCGGCTTTAATCGCGACATTGCCTGGACGCACACCGTCACCACCGCCGTGCACTTCACCACCTTCAAACTCGTGCTCGACAAACGCGATCCGAGCGGCACCACGTATATGTCGGATGGCCAGCCGGTCAAGATGAGCGCGCGCACCGTCAGCGTCGACAGCCTCCAGCCCGATGGCACGATGCGCACGCGCAGAAAGACGTTTTACTTCACCAAACAGGGCGCCGTGCTCGTCAAGCCCGAGGCCGGCGTGACCTGGACGTCGGACCATGTGCATGTGCTGGCCGATTCCAATCGCAACAACACGCGTTTGATCGAGCAGTGGATTGCGATCGGCTCGGCCCGCAACGTCAATGAACTGAAATCTGCCCTGGACACGGTGGTGGGCTTGCCATGGGTGAACACAGCTGCGGTCGACCGCGATGGCAATGTGCTGTTCGCCGATGCCAGCGTGGTTCCGCGCGTCACCGCCGACAGGTTCGCCGGTGACTGCCTGCTGGTGCCGGCGCTGCTGATGTTCGACGGTTCGCGTGAGGCTTGCGGGTGGGGGCAGGACCAGGCCGCGCCAGCCGGAATCTTC
Source organism: uncultured Oxalobacteraceae bacterium (assembly GCA_946479255.1). Next base: position 990 of record CAMLFK010000421.1, on the reverse strand, counting down.
TCGCCAGTTAATGGGCCGTGGACCGTGCGCACGGATTACGTCGGCAACTCCAACGACAGCTATTGGCTGAGCAATGCGCGGGCGCTGCTGACCGGGCCGTCGCCGCACGGCTACTCGCCGCTGTACGGGCCGATTGCCGTGCCGCAGAAGTTGCGTACCCGGGTCGGCTTCAAGCAGATTGAGGAAGCGCTGGCGCGGTCCGACAAGTTGGTGCTGGCCGATCTGCAACGGCTGGCCTTTGCCAACCGGGTGCATGCCGCGGAGCTGGTGCTGCCCGAGCTGCTGCCCGCGTGCGGGGGCTCGCCCGATCCGCTGATCGTGCAAGCCTGCACCGTGCTGGCGGCATGGGACAAGCGCACCGATCTCGACAGTCGTGGCGCCATCCTGTTTCGTGAGTTCTGGAACGACGCCTCGACGATCAACAACAAGTGGGCGGTACCCTTCGACGCCGCCGACCCGGTGAATACGCCGCGCGGCGTGGCACCCCTGGCGATGCCGGCCATGGTGATCGCCTTGAAGAATGCCGCGCTCAAGCTTCAATCGCTGGGCATTCCGCTCGATGCGCGCACGGCTGACTATCAGAGCGAGACCCGTAATGGCGTGCGTGTCGGGCTGCACGGCGGAATTGGCGATATCGATGGATCGTACAACTCGATCCATATGCATCCCGAGTTGACCCGCGAAGGCTATCGCAACGTGGAGTGGGGCACCAGCTACGTGCAGACCGTCACCTTCGACGCGAATGGGCCGGTGGCGCAGGCAATGCTGGTGTACGGGCAATCGGTCGATCCGAAGTCGCCGCATTACGCCGACCAGGTGCCGGTGTATGCGCGCAAGGAATGGCCGGAGTTGCCCTTCAGCGTAGCAGCCATCAAATCAGATCCGAACTATTCGAGCGTGACTTTGTCTGAATAGTACTTGCGCGCGCGGGAGGTGTTTGCTATAGTTCGCCTCCCGCAGAAATGCAGGCGTCTCAAAGCAAGCTGAAGC
>CAMLFK010000420.1 GCA_946479255.1 uncultured Oxalobacteraceae bacterium | reverse complement strand
TTCGACAAGATCTGCTACATCGGCTGCGGCGTGACCACCGGCGTGGGCGCCGTGCTGTTTACCGCCAAGGTGGAGGCGGGCGCCAATGTGGTGGTGTTCGGCCTCGGCGGCATCGGCCTGAACGTGATCCAGGCGGCGCGCATGGTCGGCGCCGACAAGATCATCGGGGTCGACATCAACCCCGCCCGCCAGGAAATGGCGCGCAAGTTCGGCATGACCCATTTCATCAATCCGAACGAAGTCGAGAACGTGGTCGACGCCATCGTGCAGCTGACCGACGGCGGCGCCGATTATAGTTTCGAGTGCATCGGCAACGTCACCACCATGCGCCAGTCGCTCGAGTGCTGCCACAAGGGCTGGGGTCAGGCTATCATCATCGGGGTCGCCGCAGCGGGCCAAGAGATTTCAACTCGCCCTTTCCAGCTGGTGACGGGGCGGGTCTGGAAAGGCTCGGCCTTCGGCGGCGCGCGCGGCCGCACCGATGTGCCGAAAATCGTCGACTGGTACATGGAAGGCAAGATCAACATCGACGACCTGATCACCCATCGCCTGCCGCTCGAACGCATCAATGAAGGGTTTGATCTCATGAAGAGCGGCGAATCGATCCGCTCCGTGGTGATTTACTAGCCTGCAGGCAAGCGCTCCGGCTGGACATGCCACGCCGGTCTGCTATGGTGATGAATGTGACATCCGCATCCACCACCGAGGAGGACTGCCATGCAATTGCTAGATGAGGTGACCCGCGCATTGGTACTGGACATCATGGCCCGCCAGCCGGATATGTGCCTGGCGACCGTGCGGCCGGACGGCTTTCCCCAGGCCACAATGGTCAGCTACGCCTACGATGATCTTACTTTGTTCGCCGGCATCGGGCTGGACAGCCAGAAAGCGCACAATATCCGCCAGAACGGCAAAGTGTCGCTGACGATCACGCCGCCTTATGCCGACTGGCTGCACATCCAGGGCCTGTCCATGGCCTGCCGGGCAGACATCGCCAGCACGCCCGAGGAGATGGAGCGTGCCGCCACCTTTCTGCTCAAGCGTTTCCCGCAGTTGCATGAAGTTATCTCCGGATCGCATGCCTTGCCCTGGGCCGGCGGGCTTTTCCTGCGCATTTCCCCGCACATTATTTCAGTGCTCGATTACACCAAAGGCTTCGGTCACACGACCACAGTTGCCGTCTCGCTGTAGGCGCGGACACGAGAGCGCGGACGGTATAATCACGGGATGCAAAATCTCCTCCATAACCTTAATCCCGAACAACTCGCCGCCGTCACCCTGCCACCGCAAAGCGCCCTGATCCTGGCCGGTGCCGGATCGGGCAAGACGCGCGTGCTGACGACCCGCATCGCCTGGCTGATCCAGACTGGACAGGTGTCGCCGGCCGGGATCATGGCGGTGACGTTTACCAATAAAGCGGCGAAAGAAATGCTCACCCGCCTGTCGGCGATGCTGCCGGTGAGCACGCGCGGCATGTGGATCGGCACTTTCCACGGCCTGTGCAACCGCCTGCTGCGCACCCATTACCGCGATGCCGCGCTGCCGCAGACCTTCCAGATCCTCGACTCGCAAGACCAGCTGTCGATGATCAAGCGCCTGCTCAAGGCTAACAATATCGACGATGAAAAATATCCGGCCAAGAACCTGATGTATTTCATCAACAACGCCAAAGACCAGGGCATGCGCGCCAACCGGGTCGAAGCGCACGACCCGATCGAACGCAAGTTTGTCGAACTCTATGAGCTCTACGACAACCAGTGCCAGCGCGAAGGCGTGGTCGACTTCGCCGAATTGTTGCTGCGTGCTTATGAACTGCTGGAACGTAACCAGCCGCTGCGCGAGCATTACCAGGCCCGTTTCAAGCACATCCTGGTCGACGAGTTTCAGGATACTAACGACCTGCAATACAACTTGCTCAAGCTGCTGGCGGGGCAGGGGCAGCAGGTCGGCGGCGCCCTGTTTGCCGTGGGCGACGACGACCAGAGCATTTATGCCTTCCGCGGCGCGAATGTCGGCAACATGGCCAAGTTCGAACGCGAATTCCGCGTTGATAATTTGATCAAGCTGGAGCAGAACTACCGTTCGCACGGCCACATCCTCGACAGCGCCAACCACCTGATCGCCAACAACAGCAAGCGCCTCGGCAAGAACCTGCGTACCGACGCCGGCCATGGCGAACCGGTGCGCATCTACGAAGCCTCGTCCGACCTGGAAGAAGCCCAGTGGCTGATCGAAGAAGCCAAGAGCCTGATGGCCGACGGCATGGCGCGCAGCGACATTGCCATTCTTTACCGTTCGAATGCGCAATCGCGGGTGATCGAGCATGCCCTGTTCGCCGCCGCCATTCCCTACACGGTGTACGGCGGGCAGCGCTACTTCCAGCGCGCCGAGGTCAAGCACGCGATTGCCTATCTGCAGCTGATGGACAATCCGCACAACGACTCGGCCTTCCTACGGGTGGTCAATTTCCCCACGCGCGGCATCGGCATGCGCTCGATCGAGCAATTGCAGGCGGCGTCCGAGCAGTACGGGATTTCGCTGTATGCCGCGGTGCCCTATGTGGCCGGCAAGTCCGGCACGGCGCTGAACGGCTTCGTCAAGCTGATCGAAGGCGCGCGCTTTGAAACCCAGCAACTTGCGCTGCCCGAGATGGTGCGCGTGGTGCTGGAAGTGTCCGGCCTGCTGACTCACTACCAGAACGAAAAGGAAGGCGCCGACCGCATCGAAAACCTGGAGCAGATGGTCAACGCCGCCACCCAGTTCGTGCAGGAAGAGGGCTTCGGGCCGGGCGCGCCGGCCCATATGGGACCGCGTGCCGAAGCGCAGGCGGGCGCACCGATCGTCAACCAGGATGGTGTCGAGATTCTGGACGCCGATGCACCGATGCCGGCCGTGATGTCGCCGCTGTCGGCTTTCCTGTCGCATGCCTCGCTGGAGGCGGGTGATGCCCAGGCCCAGGCCGGGCAGGACGCGATGCAGCTGATGACCGTGCACTCGGCCAAGGGCCTGGAATTCGACGCGGTGTTTATCACCGGCCTGGAAGAAGGCCTGT
>CAMLFK010000419.1 GCA_946479255.1 uncultured Oxalobacteraceae bacterium | reverse complement strand
GCCAGCTAATCCTTTAAAATTAGGTTGATTATAACCCTCTCTTTTTAAAAAGAATTCATCGATATGCGTGCCTCCCGTTTTTTTATTTCAACTTTAAAAGAAGCGCCTTCCGACGCCGAAATCGTCAGCCATCAGCTGATGATGCGTGCCGGTATGATCAAACGGCTCGGCTCCGGCATCTATACCTATATGCCAACCGGCTTGCGCGTGATTCGTAAAGTCGAGGGCATCATCCGCGAAGAGATGAACCGCGCGGGTGCGATCGAATTGCTGATGCCGCTGGTCCAGCCTGCCGAGCTGTGGCAGGAAACTGGCCGCTGGGACAAGATGGGGGCCGAACTGATGCGCGTCAAGGACCGCCACGGGCGCGACTACGCCATCCAGCCGACCTCGGAAGAAGTCATTACCGACGTGGTCCGCGGCGAGCTCAAGTCCTACCGCCAGCTGCCGGTCAACTTCTATCACATCCAGACCAAGTTCCGCGACGAGCGCCGTCCGCGCTTCGGCCTGATGCGCGGCCGCGAATTCACCATGAAGGATGCCTACTCCTTCGACCGTGACGTTGCCGGCATGCAGGCGTCCTACAAAACCATGTTCGACGCCTACAGCGCCATCTTCACCCGCTTCGGCCTGAAGTTCCGCGCCGTAGCGGCCGACAATGGCGCCATCGGCGGCACCGGCTCGCACGAATTCCACGTGATCGCCAGCACCGGCGAAGATGCACTCGTTTATTGCCCGACTTCGGACTACGCCGCCAATATGGAAGCGGCCGAAGCCATGCCGCTGGCCGCCGAGCGCGCGCTTGCTGCCGCCGCGCTGAGCAAGACCCCGACCCCTGGCGCGACCAAGTGCGAACAAGTGGCCGAGCTGCTCAAGTTGCCGCTCTCGCAGACTGTCAAGGCGATCGCCCTGACCGTGGAGAACGAGGCCGACGGCAAGGTCACTAAAGAAAACTGGATGCTGCTGATTCGCGGCGACCATGAACTGAACGAGGTGAAAGTATCCAAAGTGCCCGGCCTGGCCACGCACCGCTTCGCCACCGAAGCCGAAATCCTTGAATGCTACGGCACCGTGCCTGGCTACCTCGGCCCGATTGGCGCATTGCAGCCGGTCAAGGTTGTGGCCGACCGCACCGTCGCCAACATGGCTGATTTTGTGTGCGGCGCGAACGCCGAAGGCTTCCACTACACCGGCGCCAACTGGGTGCGCGACGCGGCCGAGCCGATCGTGGCCGATCTGCGCAATGTGATCGAAGGCGACGCCTCGCCGGACGGCAAGGGCGTGCTGGCGATCGAGCGCGGCATCGAAGTCGGTCACGTGTTCCAGCTTGGCACCGCCTACTCGGAAAGCATGAAAGCCACTTTCCTGGACGAGACCGGTAAACCCGCGCCACTGCAGATGGGTTGCTACGGTATCGGCGTGACCCGCATCCTGGGCGCGGCAATCGAGCAGAACTTCGACGACAAGGGCATCATCTGGCCGGCCGCGATTGCGCCGTTCGAAATCGTGCTGTGCCCGATGGGCATGGACCGCAGCGAGATGGTCAAGGCTGAGACCGAAAAGCTGTACCAAGCGCTGATTGCCGCCGGCGTGGACGCGATCATCGACGACCGCGGCCTGCGTCCGGGCGCCATGTTCGCCGACTGGGAACTGATCGGCGTGCCGCACCGGGTGGTGATCGGCGAGCGCGGCCTGAAGGAAGGCAACCTGGAGTACCAGGGACGCCGCGATACCGAGGCGTCCGCCGTGCCGGTGGCCGCCATGGTCGACTTCATCAAGGGCAAACTGGCTCAGTGAAAGGGCGTGCCGCCATCGTGAAGCTGCTGGGGGCGGCGCTGCTGTTTGCGGCCGGGCTTGTTGCGGCCGGGAACCAGAAAGAAGAGGCGATGGCCGACTCGGTGCGCCTGGCTTTGGCCAACGCCATCAAGGACGCGCGTCCGCCGCAGCCGGTGTTTCGCGACGAGCAGGCCAGGGCGAAGTATCAGCGCTGGCTGGGCGAGATGTCCAACCGTTTAAAGCGCAAGATGCCGGATGACCAGGTGCGGCTGGAGTTTCTGGAGACCGCCTGGTACGAGTCCAGCCGCGCCGGCCTGGATCCGGGCCTGGTGCTGGGGCTGATCCAGGTGGAGTCGGCCTATCGGAAATACGCGGTGTCGATGGTGGGCGCGCGCGGCTATATGCAGGTGATGCCGTTCTGGACCAAGGCGATCGGCGACAACGACCGCAGCAAGCTGTTTCATATGCAGACCAATTTGCGGTATGGCTGCTCGATTCTGCGGCTGTATATCGATCTGGAGGGCGGCAATTTGTACCTCGCGCTCGGACGGTATAACGGCAGCCGGGGCAGGCCGCAGTATCCGAATGCGGTGCTGGCGGCTTGGAAGAAGTGGGAGTTTGCGGGGTAGATCGATCCCGTTATTCGCCAGCACCTCGTCGTTCCCGCGGAGGCGGGAATCCATACCACCTGCGATCAGTGATAAAACTTTTCTCACAAATCAAAAGTGGTATGGATCCCCGCCTTCGCGGGGACGACGGTTTTTCGTGCACCTATAAAAGCAAAAGCCCCGATCATCGATCGGGGCTTTCGCAATTTGGCTTGGACGAATGTCTTGAATGTCGTCTTATTCCAGACCCAGATTACTTCAGGTGATCCGAAATAAGTTTGGTCATCTCGAACATGGAGACCTGTGCTTTGCCGCCGAATACTGCTTTGAGCTTGTCGTCGGCATTGATCATGCGACGGTTGGCTGCGTCTTGCAGATCCAGCTTCTTGATGTAATCCCAGACTTTCTTGGTGACTTCGGTGCGTGGCAGCGGAGTCGAGCCAACCACTGCAGCCAGATCGGCCGACGGCGTCATCGCTTTCATGAAAGCGGCGTTCGGCTTGCGAGCGGCTGCTGCTGGTTTCTTTGCTGCGGCCTTTGGCGCTGCGGCTTTCGCTGGAGCTGCTTTCTTGGCTGCTGGTTTAGCGGCTGCGGCTGGCTTGGCTGCTGCTTTCTTTGCTGGCGCTGCTGCTGGGGTTTTTTTGGCTGTTGCCATCTTCGAGCCTCCTTAACAA
>CAMLFK010000418.1 GCA_946479255.1 uncultured Oxalobacteraceae bacterium | reverse complement strand
ACGAAAACGCCGATACCGCAGGCAAACCGCAGCACCAAAGAACAAGGATATGAGTCCCACCAGGCTTTGCGCGAGCAATTCCCCAGTCGCTTGCAAGGCGCCGAACTCAAAAAGAAATGTTCCGTAAATCCAGAAGAATACGACGCGAAATGCCGAGTCCCGATTTTGCTCGCAGCTCCCCGGGCTCCGTGCATCTGTCAGCAGCGTGCCACTTTCTAACTGGGTGTCTACTTTGGCGCTCACTAAAAACCTCTCTTCGTATGAGACTTTTACGGACAGCTCGTATTCATCCCCGGGACAAAACCAAGCGATTCAGCGGTGGCCACCGTGCTCGATATCGGCAGTTTGATATTTAACGGCACGAGCGGGAGTAGGACGTTGAAGCTAACTGCATTGCAACTATTAGAGCCGTCCGGCTCGCAAATCCGTACGCGGACGAACCGGATGCACGAGGGATCATTCGGGTCAGCCAAGCATATGCGCCGGTTTTCGGCAGCGCAGGCCGGTACAGGCGAGGTCGCGACGCGCGTCAGGCTACCAGAGGCGTCCCGCACCAGTGACTGATAGTCGACCCGTACATGATCAATGCCGATTGGGGCTGCAAGGGCGAGCGTATCGCCGGATGTCTGGAAAATTGCCCGCCGGCGTGCCGCAAGGATCGTTGACGAATCAGCGGCCGCTGGTTCCATGTTGACCAGCTCTTTGGCGGCGCGGCGCGTCACCTCTTGCAGCGTGTTGTACACATAGAGAAGACGTGCCACTTCTATCGTGCCACATACAACGGTAAAGAAAAACCCGATCAAGATAGCGACTTCAACGGTTGCCACGCCCATCTGAGATGAACGGCGGCGCGAAGGCTTGGAAGACGCATGCTTACTGCCCCACATAGCTCACCTCCGCCACGGCACCGATGCGCTTACCAAACCGGCCTGTATTCACAACGCCGAAAATGTTGTCGAACATATCGAGCTCCACTACCACCACGACTGTTTCGGGCATCGTGCTCGCACCGTATCCCGTACAGCGCCTATTTGTGCCACAGAACACTGCGATTGTCGGCGCATCGATTCCCCCAGGATTGAGGTCAGCGAGCATTTCTACCGCTATGCCTTGGGCAACACTTTCGGCGGCTTGAGCCATGCTTCTTGTCCGCATTTCCTGGACCGAGATCGTGGACAGGTAGCGCGCAGCGCTGTGCGCGGCTTTATGCGCCACTGTGTAATGCCAGAAGTAGCGCCCGAAGAAGATCGGGATGGTGAGGAAGATGATCAGTACGGGCAGGAGCACCGCCATTTCAACGGCGGCGACCCCACGCTGCCGCTTGCTGGTCGGCTGCCCGGGACGCGCAGTCATTGGAACAGCTCCACCCGGCCGGCTACAGCGCTTGCGCCCGCAATGCCGGCAAATTCAGCGCTGAGCACTGTGGTGCTTGCCTGTTTGGTCATGAAGAACTTGCCGACTGCCAGCACCGTAGCGCTCACATGCTCACCCGCTGGAACCGGGCACGACAGCAACGGTATGTGCAGCACGCGGCGGTGCTCTTCGGAAAATTTTAAGTTGGTGGTCGGCGTAGTGATGTTCGCTTTATACGGCGTTCCACCAGGCAATCCGTTCGGATAGCCCGTCGTACCGACCCCAGCCTGGTACAGGGTCGAAAAGTCCGTCGTGGCGAACGTGGCATAGCTCGGGAGCGGCGCCACGGGTTCGGTCTTGCCCGGCACGTATGAAGAGTATTTGACGGCCTTGGCATAGGACCACAATGGGCCCCAGTTCTTTTCATTCCCCGCCAGCGCGCTGGACGGCGCCTCGGCAATCGTCACCAGTTTCGTGCCGACGACCTTATATTCCTTGGCATTTGCCGTCAGCTGGGCTGGATTCATCCAGGTTCCCGTAAAAGGCCGAATGTTGTAATCGGGGGGGGCACCGCTCGGTTTGCAGAGGTTGTCGGGATACTCGTCGAAGCGCGAATTAAGCTGCTTGTACAGAGGATCGAGTGGGAAGTTTCGCGAAATCTGGATTGGGCCGCCAGTGACGCGCGGCATCCACATCGTCCCAGAGCAGACGAACGGCCCGACGATCGCGGCCGACGTATTGTGCGTGGTGGAGGTTTGGCCCGGGCTAACCGTCGGGTCAATCACAAAGTGCGATGCCGAATCGGCGTTGGGATTCAGATTCATGAGATTGTAGCCCACGCCGCGCCGAAATCCATACTCGAGCAGTTCCAGCCCGCGGCTGCTGCCCGGGGCGTTATCCAAGGCGCAAATGGCAAGCGGCAAGGCCCTGACGCTGGCACGGCCAGCGATCGCCCGTGCGTTCAGCTGCACCTGGGAGGCCTGCGAAACAAGCTTAAGGAAAACGGGCTGCATTGAACCAGGCGACCCCGCCAGCTTATTTGTTTCCATTTTGACGTATGAAAGCTTTTCTGGTTGGCCGGCGCTACTTGCAGGTACCCATTCATCATCCGATTTCGGCGAGCTGCCAAAACTGATTGCGTTGTTGTCCCAGACGTAGGGATTGGAGTAGTTAAATTGATATCGCGCGGCCGCGTCCGCTGCCTTTAACAGCGCCGCATCAAGGCCTGCCGCGGTGCCGTCCAATTCGCGTGCCGCGGCAAGCGCAACGGCATTTGCCATCGATTGGAGCTCAACCTGACGGTTGTACATTTGGCCGAGCGATAGCGCCAGCCCGCAGATGCCGAAGATCAGAGCCAGCATGCTTGCATAAACGATCGCGAACACGCCAGCCTCGCGCCTGCGCAAGCTGAAATTATTGCGGTGACCTGCTCGCCCGCGACGACAATCGCATGCGATTTGGCAGTGCTGAACGACCATGCTGGGCTCCACAGATGTACTGATTGAGATCGTGCGAGAAGTATCTCCTCAAGGAAATTACTTTACATGAGGCAATCTCTCGCCACTTGCGCTTGCGCAAACGCGGGTAGGCTTTGCGATTTCGCAAATTGCGGAGTTGTTAGCCGTGCATTGGGAAGTGGGAGTCTTATCGCCTGGTGCACTACCCAAGCAGGTGCGACGACCAACTTTGACGGGCGTCTCTTTGACGATGCGCCCA
>CAMLFK010000417.1 GCA_946479255.1 uncultured Oxalobacteraceae bacterium | reverse complement strand
GTCAGCGCCACCGCGCCGCCGGGCGGATGCAGGCAGCGCAGCGCGAACATGGCGGCAATCGCCAGCCCGCCGGCCAAGGGCGCGGCCAACAGCAAGGAGTCGACATGCATTGCGCAGGCGACCCCGACAATGGCCGACAAGGTGTTGCCGGCGATGACGGGCCACGGCTGGGCCAGCGGGCTGGCCGGTAGGCAAAACAGCAACACCGCCGACGCGCCCATCGGCCCCACCAGCCAGGTGCCGACGTCCTTGCTCAGCAGCGAGCACAGGAAGGCGGTCAGGCCGAGTGCCAGCAAGGCGCCGGCGCTGGCGCGCACTTGTTCGGTACGGGTGACGGTGGTGGCGGATGGGAGCAGCGCGGCAAACCAACTGGTGCGAAATGGCGACATCGTCGAGATGGGGTAAAAAAGAGGAACGCAATTAAACCACACTCAGCAATTGGGATGCACCAAAATTGTGCGTTTTTGCCAGATTTGGCAGGGCTAGGAAATTGATGCAGGGCAAATCCAACCAGTGTGCCGACTTCTACCATGGTGATTGATTCCACTGTCCTGGAGAGCCACGATGATCCGCACCGCCCTGATGGCCAGCCTGCTTACCCTGCTCTCACACCCCGCCAGCGCCCACGAGCCGGTCTCGGTGGCGGCCTATTCCGACCTCCACGGCAAGCACTGCCGCACCATCGATACCAGCGCGCGCGGCGGCAGCCGCCACTGTTCCGGGGTGGCGGGCTACAGCGTATTGGTCCACGATGACGACGACCGCACCTCGGTCGACGTGGTCGCCCCTGGCAAGGCGGTGTACCCGCTGGCGTTCTGGGACGTGGTCACGCTCGGATATGCCAGCGTCGGCCAGAAGGCCGAGTGGCGCATGGGCCGGCGCAACGGCAAGAGCGTGCCGACCGCCCTGCTGGTGCGCCTGACCCGGCTCGACACCCGCAATCCCGGCGAACTGATCGCCGTGGCGCGCCTCGACCGTGACGGCGCCTGCGTGGTCTTCAAGGGCGACATGGCCGCCCCCGGCGTCGAAGACGCCGCGCGCCAGGCCGCCGCCGACCCGGCCAGCAAATGCCTTGGGGCCTACACCCCCGACTAACCCCCTGTTTCGCTAGGAAAGCGGCGTCACTACACCGATGTTACCTGCGGTATCATTCAGGCATGATGCTCAGGATGCTACCGCTTGTACTGACGCTCGCCGCCGCGTTCGGCGGTGCATCCGCGCGTGCCGAATCGAGCCAGGAACCCGACCAGATGGCCGACCTGTCGCTCGAGCAGCTTAGCGATATCGTGGTCACTTCGGTGTCGCGCCAGGATTCCCGCCTGTCCGCCGCGCCCGCTTCCCTGTACATCATCAGCGCGTCCGACATCCGCCGCAGCGGCGTGCGCACCCTGCCCGAGGCCTTGCGCCTTGCCCCCAACTTGCAGGTGGCGCGGATCAACGCGCACAATTACGCCATCAGCGCGCGCGGCTTTAATAACAGCATCGCCAACAAGCTGCTGGTGCTGATCGACGGCCGTAGCATTTACACGCCGCTGTATTCCGGCGTGTTCTGGGATGCCCAGGACCTCGTCATGGCCGACATCGCCCGCATCGAAGTCATCAGCGGACCGGGCGCCACCATCTGGGGCGTGAACGCCGTCAACGGCGTCATCAACGTGATCACCAAGAGCGCGGCCGACACCCAGGGCGGGATGGTCAGCGCCAGCTTCGGCGAACATGAAGATCGCGGTGTGGCGCGCTACGGCGGCAAACTGGGCCAGGCCGGCCACTACCGCCTGTACGCCCAGCACATCGACGCCGACCACCCGGTCAACCAGGCCGGCAATCCGGTCCGCACCGGTTTCCACCGCAACCAGGCGGGCTTTCGCGCCGACCTGCCGCTGGGCGATGCCAATGCCACCATCTCGGGCGACGTCTACCAGGGCAAGCTGGCCCAGCTGGGCACGCGCGACATCGACATTTTCGGCGCCAACCTGATCGGCAGCTACACCCGCAAGCTGTCGGCCAACGCCGGCCTGCGCCTGCAGTTCATCCTTGACCACACCCAGCGCGACCAGCCCAATTTCTTCTCCGAGCATCTCAATACGCTCGAAGTCGAAGCCCAGTACGACCTGCGCATCGGCCGCCACAACCTGGCCATGGGCGGCGGCCAGCGGCGCTCGTGGGACCGGATCGTCAACGGCCAGGCCTTCGCCTTCCTGCCGCCGTCAAAGAACCTGAGCTGGACCAACGTGTTTGCCCAGGATGAGATCGCGCTCACCGACCGGCTGCGCGCCACCGTCGGCCTCAAGCTGGAGAACAACCACTACACCGGCAATGAATGGCTGCCCAACCTGCGCCTGGCGTGGACACCCGGCAGCCACCACCTGTTCTGGAGCAGCCTGTCGCGCACCGTGCGGGCCCCCTCCCGCATCGACCGCGATTTCTACGCGCCCGCCACGCCGCGGGTGGTGAACGGGGTGCCGCGCTTTTCCGTCGGTGGCGGCCCCGGCTTCGATTCGGAAACCGCGCGCGTGGCGGAACTGGGCTACCGCGGCCAGCCGGCGCCAACGCTGTCATGGTCGGCCACGGCCTGGTTCAGCGATTACGACCGCCTGCGCACGTTCGAGTCCCATCCGGGCAGCGCCTCGCTGTTTGAAAATAAGGGCGAAGGCCGCACCAAAGGGGCCGAGATGTGGGCGCGCTGGCAAGTGCGGCCGGCGTGGCGCCTGGACGGCGGCGCCGTCATCCAGCGCGTGCACACCAGCCTCAAGCCAGGCAGCCGGGATACCAGCGGCACCACTGGCCTGGCCAACAACGACCCGCGCCAACGCTACCTGCTGCGTTCCTCGCACGATCTGTCGCCCACCAGTTTGCTGGAACTGACCTTGCGCCACGTCGGCAAGCTGCCGCGGCCGGTGGTGCCGAGCTACCGCGAACTCGACCTGCACTGGATCTGGACGCCGCGTGCGGACTTCGACTTCACCATCACAGGTCAGAACCTGCTGCACCGGCGCCACCCGGAATTCGGCTTCGCGCCAGGGCGCGCGGTGTTTGAACGCAGTGTGGTGGTGAGCATCGCGCACCGTTTCT
>CAMLFK010000416.1 GCA_946479255.1 uncultured Oxalobacteraceae bacterium | reverse complement strand
CATGTCAAAACTTTAGGCATCGCATATGCCACTTTTCTCAGAGACACTCACCACGATCGCCACGATCGCAGTTCTCGCACCGCCGGCAGCTGCGGTCCTTGGCTATCTGTTTCACACCCGCAAGGATTCCGAGGAACGTCGCAGGTCTCGTGAGGAAATCGCGCAAGCCGAATCACGCGTCGAAAGTGAACCCGAGAGAGCCAAACCAGCGTGGGATCTGGCACGAATAACGCTAGAAGCCTATTTCAACAGAAATCTGACGCAAATCTCCGCCATCTTTTGGCTCAGCGTTGTCGTCATGCTCGTGGGCTTTTCGATCCTTGTCTGGGGCCTTGCACAGGCTGTTGTCATGCCAGCTTCTCCCTTCCCTTCGGCGCTGGCGACGGCAGCCGGCGTGGTAACGGAATTCATCGGGGCAACGTTCTTGTTCATCTATCGGTCGACTATCCAGCAGGCGATCAACTACTCTCATACGCTCGAACGCATCAATTCTGTGGGTATGGCAATGCAGATTCTCGACACAATGCCAGAGACTGTTTCCACGACTGACTTGCGGAGCAGGACCAAGTCCGCACTAGTTCAACTGTTGGTGAAGCAAGCGCACGACACGACACGTCCTGGCGGCACCACGTCGCCATCGCGACAAGTAGAGGCACAGCAACGCCCTGCCACGAAACAGGCTGCGGTAGATTGAGGAGGCAGGTCGTGAACGAGTCTGGCACTGCGATTCAAGTCCAGTTCAATCTCGACCAAAGGTCGATCCCGGTGCGCCAGGGTAGCGATCTCAGCAAATTTGGCGTTTGTGGAAAGCAGGTGGCATCGGCCTTTCGCAAGGCCGAGGAAAGCAACACGCTGGTCCCTTCGCCCGCGCTGGCCGTCTCGGCGCCGGTACAGTCAGCCAAACAAGCCATGTAAAAACCAGCGCGGTTCGCTTCCGTTATCCGCGCCGACGATGCGCTCGCGATAGACCCAGTAATGGGCATTGTCCGCCCCTTGGGCAATGAAGTAATCGCGCGTCTGCGACTGGTTCCACCACCCTGCTTCGATGCGTTCCGCGTTCGACGCCATCCTGAGCGGCGAACCATAGAAGGGCCGGTGATTGCGCATGAGTAGGGCAATCGGCTTGGCCAATAGCCACACCGGGCGCGGCAAGGTCTGCACATCGGACGGCATCTGCGCCTGCATCGCCGCGGGACGGATTTTCTTTTGTACCGGCACCCACATATTGGCCAGTTCAGGCCGGTAATCCGCCTGCGGTGCCGCCTGCAGCACGTTGTCCGGCCCCAGGCGCGCCACCAGCAATTCCAGCATGCGGGCCTGGTCTTCGTCGCTGCCGCCCGGCTCGGGAAACAGGCATTCGCTGGGCGGCTCCATCGGCTGCACCTGCGGCGCTTCCAGGCACAGCCCGATCACGGGCGCTTCCAGCACCACCTTACCCAGCCGCTCCTTGAGCAGCCGCACCAGATGCTCGTCGCGCCAGGTCGGCTCGGCCAGCACGATGTCGATCAGCGTGGGCGGACGCGCCACCTTTCCGCGTTCATGTTCAAGCTGCAAGGAAATGCGCTCCACCGCCAGCTGCCGTGCGCACAGCCAGCCGGTCATCTGCAACAGCAGGCGATGGGCGCCATACAGCAACGCGTCGGCGTTTTCGACCCGGTCGAACAGCTCAAGCTTGGCGCTGAAGGTGGTGGGCGCTTCGATCCAGTCGAACAGTTCGGGCGTCATGCCATAAGCGGCGTCGAGCATGTCGAGCAGCGCACGCCCGCAGCGCCGCTGCAGGCCGGGACGCGGCAGCTTGCGCATGTCGCCCAGGCTGAAGCAGCCGATGCCTTCGAACCAGGCGGCAAACGGCTGTGCCGGCGGCAGCAAGATGCTGGGCAGGCGGTCGGCACGCCGCACCAGCGAGGCCATTTTGAGACAGCGCCCGCCGCGCCGGCGCGCCAGCAGCCAGGCCCCGCGCGCCGTCGGCGCGCAACTGAGCGCGCAAGAAAATCCCATCTCGCGCAGATTGGCGCGGATGCGCCGGCACAGCGCCCTGATGCCGCCAAACAGGCGCAGGCTCGCGCCCACATCCATCAGCAGCGTGGCTTCTTCGCCCTGCGCCACCAGCGGCGTGTATTGCAACAGCGTCATGGCCACCGCGTGCAGCGCTTCGGCTTCGCGTTCGGGCGCGCGCTCGTGCAGGCGCGCCTCTGGCAAGAGCATCAGCACCCCGCCCCTGCGCATGCCGGCCTGCACGCCGGCGGCGTGGGCTGCGGGCGAGACCACCAGCACGCGCTCCTGATCGAGCACGACGCTGGCCGTGTCAGCTGACCAGTTCGGACAGAACACGTCGAGCGGGAGCCGGGGCAGGCTGAGGCCGATCCAGAGTCGCATGGCGCTGTAGTAAAGAGGGGGTTAAAGGAAGGAACAAGGGCACATCGCGATGCGGCCCGCGGCGCTTGACGAAGCCGATCTCGATGCCGCCCGCGGCAGGCCGCAGGCTCAGGCGCAAGGGCGAAGGCGATGAATCCTGGGCGGCGGCGAGCGGGCGCATCATGAAGAACAGGGTTTCGGCGCTTTGCGCCGCCAGATGCAGCCGGCGCAAACTTTCGCCACGCGCATGGGCGGCCCAAAACAGCAGCGCACCGCAACTGCCGCTGCGCAGCACCTGCTCGGCGGCCCACAAGGCATCGGTAGCGCGGCTGCTGCGCACCCAGATCAGTTGGGACGGGGCCAGCCCCAGCGCGGCCAGCGCCAGCGCCTGGGGCGCGTGCGGCGGCTGCAGCAAGACAATACGGCGCCGCGCCGCTTCCGCCAGCGCCGGCCGCAGCAGGCGCAATTCACCAATGCCCGCCTGCTGCAGCAATAATTCGGTCAGCGTGCCGGTAGGCCAGCCGCCGCCCGGCAGCTGCAGGGACAAGCTTGGATGGCCGGTATCGACGCAGCGCGTCGCCGAATGGGCTAGCTGCGAAGCGCGCCATAAGGACGGGTGCAGGTCCTCCGGTGTTGCTGTGATGTCAATGGTAGCCATGTTGGTGAACGCAAGAGTGTTACGGTAGAAATGACCATTGCTAATCACCCCCCGCGCAGATCCCGGCGTGCG
>CAMLFK010000415.1 GCA_946479255.1 uncultured Oxalobacteraceae bacterium | reverse complement strand
AAGATCCACCCGGTCGACCGCGACAAGAAGCATCCGATGCTGGCGCACCTGATCAAGTCGAACAACTGGACCCAGGTGCTGGTGTTTACCCGCACCAAGCACGGCGCCAACAAGCTGGTCGACCAGCTGGGCGCGGATGGCATTGGTGCCATGGCGATCCACGGCAACAAGAGCCAGTCGGCGCGCACCAAGGCGCTGTCGGAATTCAAGGACGGCGCCCTGCAAGTGTTGGTGGCAACCGATATCGCCGCGCGCGGCATCGACATCGACCAGCTGCCGCACGTGGTCAATTACGACCTGCCGAACATTCCGGAAGACTATGTGCACCGGATCGGCCGTACCGGCCGTGCCGGCGCGACCGGCGAAGCGGTATCGCTGGTGTGCGTGGACGAGCATGACATGCTCAAGGACATCGAGAAGCTGATCAAGCAGAGCCTGCCGCGTCAGGTCATCGCCGGCTTCGAACCGGATCCGAACGCACGCGCCCAGCCGATCCAGCTGCGCAGCGGCGCGCCTGGCCATGGCGGCCGCGGCGGGCGTCCGGGTGGTGGCGGCGGTGGCCAGGTCATCAAGGTCGGCGCGGGCCGCAGCACGGCCAAGCCGCGCGCCGGTGGCGGTGGCGGCGGCCGCAGTGGCGGCGGTGGCGGTGGCGGTGCTGGTGGCGGCCGTCCGGCCTCGCCCCATCGTTCGGGCGGACGCGGACGTTAAGTTCAAGTTAAAACCCGTTCGCCCCTTCGCGAACTAAGTTCATAGCGGCCCGGTCGAATCATTGACCGGGCCGTTTTACATTTCCAACAGGAATGTTAAACAATTTCTTGATATCGCTGAAGCATCTGCAATACTCATTTGTCAGTCCAAACTGACCAGCTGGCCCGAACAGTTCCGACCCTTATTGAAGCATTCCAACATTCAAAAATACTAAGGAGAACGGCTATGAGAACATTGCTTCAAACCCTGATATCTATCGCCTTCATCGCCAGCGCGCCGGCCGCGTTCGCGGTCGCGCTGGTGCCCGATGTGGTCACCCCGCTGCCGGGCACCACGGTCGCGGCCGAGCCGCAACTGGCCGGACTGGTGCTCGAAGATGAGATTACCGCGTTTTCGTTTTTCGACGGCACCGGCATTCACAGCGGCACCGTGCAGTCGCGGGTGGTGCGTTCCAACATCGACGGCACCCTGGACTTTTACTGGCGGGTGATCAGCAGCCCCGGCGACAGCGGCAATCTTGGCGCTCTACGCGTGGGCAACTTCTTCGCGCCCGAGTACAACGCCAATTACCGTATCGATGGCTTGGGTAATGTCGCGCCCGTTGCGGCACGCCTGTTCGGTGGCGCCGATGCGGGCTCGGTCAACTTCCTGTTCACCTCCGCCTCGGGCGCGAATAACTTCACCCCGGGTTCCGAGTCGAACTTCATGTTCCTCGACACCAGCGCCACCTTCTACAGCAAGACCGGCATGTTCGACCTGACAGGCACTGGTGCGGGCAACATCTCGCTGTCCTACGCCACCTTCGCGCCTGCCATTCCCGAACCCGCTACCTACGCCATGTTCGGCGTCGGCTTGCTGGCACTCGGCCTGCTCAGGCGCCGCCGTTCCTGACAGCACAGTGAGGCCCGGCCGCAACGCCGGGCTTCTTTTTTTCTTGCGCACCGCCCAAGTTCGTGGATATACTTGCATACTCAAGCATAAATGCAGAACAATCGAAGTACATCACAAGGAAATCGCCATGACCCGCGCCACCGACCTCTGCCTGCGCATTGCACGCGCCAACGCCGTTCTGATTCGCCGTTTCGACAGCGGCCTGGGCAGCCACCATGGCATCAGCTATGGCGACTTCCAATTGCTCAAGCACCTGGCCGGCGCACCCGGCGGCCGCCTGCGCCGCGTGGACCTGGCCGAACGCCTGGGCCTGTCCGCCTCGGGCGTGACGCGCAGCCTGCTGCCGCTGGAAAAGATCGGCCTAGTGACACGCGAGAGCGATCCGCGCGACGCCCGGGTCGGCTTTGCCGTGCTGACTCCCACCGGCCTGGAACTGGTCACCAACGCCACCGACGTGGTGGACGTGATCAGCCGCGACGCCTTGCGCGCCCTGCCGCCGGCCCAGATGGATAGCTTGGCCGAGGTGCTGGGCATTATTGCTGGCATGCACGCGGCCAATTCCTGACAGCCTGGGACAGCCGATGGGCGCGGCGCTTGCCACGCCAATCCGTGCCATCGCGGATACGCCGGCGGAGTAGGATATCGCTTTAACCGGATCACCTTTTTCATGCCGAAACTTGCCGCCAACATCAGCATGCTGTTCACCGAGGTCAGCTTCCTCGACCGCTTCGCGGCCGCGCGCGGCAATGGCTTCGATGCGGTCGAATTCCTGTTCCCGTATGCCTTCGATTCCGACCAGATCGCCCAGCGCCTGGCACGCTACAAGCTGAGCCTGGCGCTGTTCAACCTGCCGCCGGGCGATTGGGGCGCCGGGGAGCGCGGCATGGCTTGCGATCCGCGCGCGGTGAACGCCTTTCGCGACAGCGTCGAACTGGCACTGGAATATGCCGTGGAACTCGAAGTGCGCCAGCTGCACTGCCTGGCCGGCAAGCTGCCCCCCAATGTGCCGCGCGAGCTCGCCCACGCCACCTACGTCGACAATCTGCGCTACGCCTGCGGGCGGCTGCGCGAACACGGCCTGAACTTGCTGATCGAGCCGCTCAATCACTTCGATATGCCGGGCTACTTTCTGACCGGCAGCGCGCAGGCGGCGGGGATCATCGCCGAAACGGGCGCGGACAATCTGTTCCTCCAGTACGACGTGTATCACATGCAGCGCATGGAGGGCGAGCTCGCCAATACCATCCGAAAACTGTTGCCGCTGATCCGGCACGTACAGATCGCCGACAATCCTGGCCGCCACGAGCCAGGCAGCGGCGAGATCAATTTCCGCTACCTGCTGGCACTGCTCGACGAGCTCGGTTATGAAGGCTGGGTAGGCTGCGAATACCATCCGGCCAGCGATACCATCGACGGCCTGGGCTGGCGCCGCGAACTGGCCTAAGTACCCGAACGGAAATAAATGTGAAGTTTTGGCGAACATAGCCGGATGCG
>CAMLFK010000414.1 GCA_946479255.1 uncultured Oxalobacteraceae bacterium | reverse complement strand
TGGTGGCGCGCAGCACCGAGTAGAACGGCGTGAAGTACCAGGTCGGCGCGATGTGGGCCGGGGTCTTGAGCGAGTCGGCCGGGATGAAGTTGTTGTACTCCAGGAAGTAGCCGCCCATTTCCGGGGCAAAGAAAATCACCGCGCTGAAGATCAGCAGGAACACCGACACGCCGAACAGGTCGTGCACGGTGTAGAACGGGTGCGATGGGATGCCGTCGACCGGATGGCCGTCCGGACCCAGGTTTTCCTTGATCTCGATGCCGTCAGGATTGTTCGAGCCGACTTCGTGCAGGGCGATCAGGTGGGCAGCCACCAGGCCCAGCAGTACCAGCGGAATCGCGATCACGTGGAAGGCGAAGAAGCGGTTCAGGGTCGCGTCGGAGACCACGTAGTCGCCGCGGATCCACAGCGACAGCTCAGGGCCGATGAATGGAATCGCACCGAACAGGTTGACGATCACCTGGGCGCCCCAGTACGACATCTGGCCCCATGGCAGCAGGTAGCCGAAGAAGGCTTCGGCCATCAGGCACAGGAAGATCGCAAAGCCGAACAGCCAGATCAGTTCGCGTGGCTTGCGGTACGAGCCGTACAGCAGGCCGCGGGTCATGTGCAGGTAGACGATGATGAAGAAGGCCGACGCGCCGGTCGAGTGCATATAACGCACCAGCCAGCCCCACGGCACTTCGCGCATGATGTATTCGACCGAACCGAAGGCCAGGTTGGCGTCCGGCTTGTAGTGCATGGTCAGGAAGATGCCGGTGACGATCTGCAGCACCAGCACCAGCATGGCCAGCGAACCGAAGATGTACCAGAAGTTGAAGTTTTTCGGAGCGTAGTACTTGCCCCACTGATCGTTCCACAGTTTGGTCAGCGGAAAGCGGTCATCGACCCAGCCGAGGGCCTTGTCGGCGATCGGCGCGTTCGCCGGCAGTTTGGTTTCCTTGAAAGCTGCCATGGTTTATGCCTCGCCTTTCTCGTCTTTGCCGATCACCAGCTTGCTGTCGCCCAGGTACATATGGCGTGGCACTTGCAGGTTGTCCGGGGCCGGCTTGTTCTTGAATACGCGGCCGGCCAGGTCGAAGGTCGAGCCGTGGCATGGGCAGATGAAGCCGCCCGCCCAGTCGTTCGGCAGGTTGGGCTGGGGGCCGGCGGCAAAGCGCGACGACGGCGAGCAGCCCAGGTGCGAGCAGATGCCAACCGCGACCAGCAGCTCGGGCTTGATCGAGCGGTGGGTATTGCGGGCGTATTCGGGGGTCAGCTCGTTCGGGGCGCGTTCCGATTTCGGATCGGCGACTTCAGCCTCGGTCTTCTTGAGCGAATCGACCATCTCGGGCGAACGCTTGAGAATCCACACCGGCTTGCCGCGCCATTCGACGGTTTTCATTTCGCCCGGCGCCATGCCGGCGATATCGACTTCCACCGGCGCGCCAGCGGCTTTCGCCCTTTCCGACGGCTGGAACGTGCTTACCAAGGCTCCCGCCGTGGCCAAACCGACGACACCACCGGCCGCGCACGTAGCGGCGAGCATGCCACGTCGGCCCGGATCGACCTGCTTTTCGTTACTCATACCAACCCCAATCAGTCAAAATGCGAAATCGTAAATAGCCACATAAAGCTTCTAGCAACCTTAAATTATAAGGGAAGCGCTTGTCGAATTGAAGAAAAAATGTTGCCAATGCTTGAACGCCGGCCTTCAGCCCGCATTTTATGGCCGCCGTGCATGGCTCGGATGAATTGAGGGCCGGCAGCGGAACTGCCATCCACATATGGTTTCTAAGCTGTTCGGGGTATGATTGTGATGCAATTTTTACATATCCCTAGGAGATGAAGCATGTCAATGATGAGCGAGTTCAGGCAGTTTGCAATGCGGGGCAGTGTGGTCGACCTGGCGGTCGGCGTGATCATCGGCGGTGCATTCGGCAAAATCGTTGATTCGCTGGTCCAGGACATCATCATGCCGCCGGTCGGCCGCCTGTTCGGCGGGCTCGACTTCGCCAACTACTACTTGCCGCTCAACGGCCAGAGCATGGAACTGACCCTGGCCGAAGCCAAGAAGGCCGGCGCGGTGCTGGCCTACGGTAACTTCCTGACCGTCTTGCTCAATTTCGTCATCCTCGCCTTCATCATCTTCCAGATGATCCGCCTGATGAACCGCCTGCGCCGCGCCGAGGATGTGCCGGCCGCCCCGGCGGTGACGCCGGAAGAAGTGGTGCTGCTGCGCGAAATCCGCGATTCGCTGCGCCGCTAAGCGCGCCACCCAACCCCCGGAGACCCGATGCGACGCTACTGGTTGTTGTTTGCGCAGACCGTCACGGTGGCGCTCGCCTTGTACTTCGTGGCGGCGGCCCTGCGGCCCGACTGGCTGGGGCCGCGTGCTCCCAAGGTGCAGGTCGACACCATGGCCAACCGGGTGTCCGTGCTGCAGTCGCCTGCCCAGGGTTCGCCCGGCAGTTACCGCGAGGCGGCCGGGCGCGCCATGCCGGCGGTGGTCAACATCCTCACCAGCAAGGCGATGCACGAAAACCATCCCTTGCTCAAGGACCCCTTCTTCCGGCGCTTTTTCGGCGACCGCCTGCCGCCCGAAGAGCAGCAAAACAGCCTCGGCTCCGGTGTCATCGTCAGTCCCGACGGCTACATCCTGACCAATAACCACGTGATCGAATCGGCCGACGAAATCGAAGTCGTGCTGGCGGATGGGCGCAAGGCCCCGGCGCGCATGGTCGGCGCCGACCCCGAAACCGACCTGGCCGTGATCCGCATCGACGCGCGCAACCTGCCGGTGATGGTGCTTGGCCAGGACGACAAGGCCAGGGTGGGCGACGTGGTGCTGGCGATCGGCAACCCCTTCGGCGTCGGGCAGACCGTCACCATGGGCATCATTTCCGCGGTCGGGCGCAACAACCTGCACATCAACCATTTCGAGAACTTCATCCAGACCGATGCGGCGATTAATTTCGGTAACTCGGGCGGGGCCCTGATCGATACCAGCGGCAACTTGTTGGGCATCAACTCGGCGATTTACTCGCAGACCGGCGGCTCGGTCGGCATCGGCTTCGCCATTCCGGTCAGCACCGCCAAGACCGTGATGGAAGCC
>CAMLFK010000413.1 GCA_946479255.1 uncultured Oxalobacteraceae bacterium | reverse complement strand
GCACCAATTCCTCCGACATTTTCGTCGGCGTGGAACTGTCGCTGTTCCCGCTGCTGCAAGCGATCAAAAAAGAAGGCGGCGGTGAATGGGCCGAACAGCAGTGGAAGATCTGCCAGGGCCTGCTGGCGGACGATGTCTCGCTGCAAAGCATCCTCGACCAGATTTCGGCCTACAACAACGACGCCACCAGCGCCAGCTTCCGCAATGTTGAAGCTTGGCCAATGGACAACACCCCGGCCCTGGCCGAGATCATGATCGGCACCTCGGAAGAGATCACCGCCAAGCACAAGGACCGCAAGGCCCTGATTACCGATCACTTGAGCTCGTTGGTGCTGGAGTCCGCCGGCCCGCTGATGTTCCACGGCGCCGCCGAGCAGATCGGCCCGGTCCTGTGGCTCAATCACGACATCATCGCCCGTCAGCTGGCCGAGCTGCACAAGTAATTCACACCGCATCCGGCGGGATTTCCCGCCGGAACCGGGCGCCGGAACCGGGAGCACGGTAGAATACCCTGTTCGTATCTTCCTTTTGAGTACATCAATGAAATTCTCCAAGCAACACTCCATGTATGAGTCTGACCACACCAAGTTCATCAAGGAACTGAAGGCGAAGCACGCACACATCGAGGAAGGCCAGCGCGCCGGCCGTGCCCTGCTGTGGGACAAGGCCCCTGTGAGCCTGACCGAACAGCAGAAGACCGCTGAATCGCGCGTCAAGCAACAAGCCTACGTGTACCAGAACAAGCTCTGATCAAACCGGGCGAGCCCATGTTGCCAGACGAGGCGGCGACAGACACACTCGCCGCCGTGCCGGATCCCTGCACAGGCGAACGCACGCCGCCACCCGCCGAAGCCATCGCCCGCCTCTACGGCGAGCCGCTGCTGCGCATGCCGACCGACCTGTACATTCCGCCGGACGCGCTGGAAATCTTCCTCGATGCTTTCGAAGGGCCGCTGGACCTGCTGCTCTACCTGATCCGCAAGCAGAACTTCAACATTCTCGATATTCCGATGGCGCAGGTCACCCTGCAATATCTGAAATATGTCGACCAGATCCGCGTGCACAACCTG
Organism: uncultured Oxalobacteraceae bacterium; assembly: GCA_946479255.1. Next base: position 2,094 of record CAMLFK010000413.1, on the reverse strand, counting down.
GAACTGGCGGCCGAGTACCTGCTGATGGCGGCCATGCTCATCGAAATCAAATCGCGCATGCTGCTGCCGCAGCGCAAGAGCGAGGATGAGGAAGCGGGCGATCCACGTGCGGAACTGGTGCGGCGCCTGCTGGACTATGAGCAGATCAAGTTGGCCGCGTACGACCTCAACGCCATTCCCCAGCAGGGCCGCGACTTCGTTCGCCCGCAACTTTTTATCGAGCAGAGCAATGTGCCGGCCTGGCCGGTGTGCGAGACGGACGAGCTGCAGCGCGCCTTCCTGGACGTGCTCAAACGCGCCAAGCTGACCCAGCACCACAAGATCAGCCGCCAGGAACTGTCGGTGCGCGAGCACATGACCTCGATTCTGCGCCAGTTGCAATCGGCCCGCTTCGTCGAGTTTTCCGAGCTGTTCCAGGGCCAGCATGGCGTACCCATCGTGGTGGTGCATTTCGTCGCCATGCTGGAACTGGCCAAGGAAACCCTGATCGAAATTACGCAGGCGGAACCGTTTGCACCGATTTATGTGCGCCTGGCCTATTCGCCGGCGTAAGCTTTGCATTACTTTTAAAAAACCTTTTAGAACCTCACCATGAAAATCATCTCCTCCGTCGACGAACTGCGCGATCAGCTGAGCGGCCAACTGCGTACCGCCTTCGTGCCCACGATGGGCAATTTGCACGAAGGCCATTTGTCGCTGATGCGCCTGGCGCGCAAGCACGGCGATCCGGTGGTGGCCTCGATCTTCGTCAACCGCCTGCAGTTCGGGCCAAACGAAGACTTCGACAAATACCCGCGCACTTTCCAGGCCGACGTCGAGAAGCTGGAGAAAGAAGGCGTGTACGTCTTGTTTGCGCCGACCGAGAAGGATCTGTATCCGGAACCGCAAGAGTTCCGCGTACGCCCACCGGATGACCTGGGCAATACGCTTGAAGGCGAGTTCCGTCCGGGTTTCTTTACCGGCGTGACCACCATCGTGCTCAAGCTGTTTTCCTGCGTGCAGCCTAAGGTGGCGGTGTTCGGCAAGAAGGATTATCAGCAGCTGATGATGGTGCGGAACATGAGCCGCCAGTTTGCCTTGCCGACGCAGATTATTGCGGCGGAGACGTATCGTGCCGAGGATGGCTTGGCGCTGTCGTCACGCAATATGTACTTGTCGGAAGCGGAACGGGCTGAGGCGCCGGCCTTGTATCGCGCGCTCAATTCGGTCGCGGAGGAAGTACGTTCAGGACACCTGGATGTGTTCCAGCTGGAGCATCGGGCGATGGATGAACTGGCCAAGCGGGGTTGGAAGCCGGATTATATTTCGATCCGCAAGCAGAATGATTTGCAGCCACCGACGGCTGGGGATCTGGCGCAGGGGGCGCCGCTGGTGGTGCTGGCGGCGGCGAAGCTGGGGACGACTCGCCTCATCGACAACCTGGAAATTTGATTTCTCCTGTCATTCCCGCCTTCGCGGGAATGACAGGTTAGTGGCTAAGTTGTAACGTTCTGCGCCCAAGCCAGCGCCGACAAATGCGCCTTGTTCACATCCACCGGCGCAATATTGAGTGCCCTGGCCAGCGAGGCCACCAAGTTGGAATTCAACTCGCAAGCCTCCGCCAGCGCAAGATACGGCCCGTACATCCCGCCGCGCGTCAGCAGCGCTCTGACCACTTCATCCGGCAACTGAATCGTATCGAGCACTTCCTTCATCGGCAGGCCCAGCAAACGGTCCAGCAGCGAGAACATCCCCGCCACGAACAGGTTCTCGCCCTCGCCGCGCGGTAGCGCCTTCTGCCCCAGTAGCTCCGCCAGACGCCCGCGCACTACCGCCGTTTCCATCAGCACCGGCGAGTAACCACTGGTGCTCGCCGTGGCCAGCAGCAAGGTCAGCCAGCGATACAGCGGCGCATAACCCAGCATGGAAATGGCCTGCTTGAGCGACTGAATCTCGCGCGTGGCGCCGAAACCGGCCGAGTTAATGAAACGCAGCAGTTTGTACGACAGCGCCGGATCGCGCTTGAGCACGCTCTCGATCTTGGGAATGTCTTCATTGGCCTGCACCATCTGCATCAGTTGCAGGATGATGGTCTGGGCCGGGTTCATGCCCTTG
>CAMLFK010000412.1 GCA_946479255.1 uncultured Oxalobacteraceae bacterium | reverse complement strand
GTCCGCGGTGCCCATTGCCGCGGCGAGGTCGGTGGTGGCCTGCAGGCTGTCGGGCAGCGCGATGCCCGGCAGGTAATGCGGATTCTCGTGGCGTTGCGCGATCGCGGCGACGACTGCCGGATCGCGCCCCCACAGCACGGTCGGATGACCATGCCGGGCGATCAGCGCGGCAAGCGCGCTACCCCAGGAGCCGGCGCCGAGGACAGTTACCGAGCGCGCCGCGGCAATGCCGGTCGAAGGCATGCAGGATCAGGCGTTGCCGACGGTTTCCGCATCGGCAAGGCCGGTGTTGCCGGTCTGGGCGGCGCGCTGGCGCAGGCCCTCGGCATACAGCGCCTCGAAGTTGATCGGCTGCAGCAGGAACGGCGGGAAGCCACCGGCCTGGATCAGGTCACTGATGGTCTGGCGCGCGTACGGGTACAGCGTGTTCGGGCAATGGGTGCCGAGCATGGCGTCCAGGGTGGCGTCGTCGAAACCGGCCAGGCCGAACACGCCCGCCTGCTGCACTTCGGCCAGGTACGCGGTCTTGTCGTCGTCGAGCTTGCAGGTCAGGGTGACGCCGAGCACGACTTCGAACGCGTTGTCGCTCAGGCGCTGCACGCGCTGGTTGAGGTTCATCGCCAGCTGCGGCTGGGCGACTTCATTGAACACCTGCGGCGTGCCCGGGGCCTCGAACGAGACATCCTTGACGTAGATCTTCTCGACGGTGAACTGCGGACCGGCGTCGGCAGGCGCGGTGGCGCCGTTGAGGGGTTGCTCGGACATCTCGTACTACTCCGGGAAATATTGGTGAACCGCGGTCTGGAGCGCGGGAAAGGGCGCGATTATGGCACGCACACCCGGCGCGGCCATGGCACAAGGTGTGGGGGCGATCGCTGCCCGGACAAGGGCCGGCGTGATGCCGCGACCGGCGCCGTCAGGCGCGGCCCTTCACCAGCGGCAGGTCGGCCTGCTGCCACGCGGCGATGCCGCCATCGAGGATGTGCACGCGCTCGAAACCGGCCTTGCGCAAGCGTTTGGCGGCATCGCCCGCGGTCTGCCCGGCTTTGCACACCAGCACCACCGGCAGCGACTTCGCCGGGGCCAGCTGCTTGTTCTCGGGGTCGAACTGGCTCATCTGCACATTCTTCGAGCCTGGGATGTGGCCCTTTTCGAAGTCTGCGCTGGGACGCAGGTCGACCACCAGGGCATTGTCGCGATTGACCAGCGCGGTCAGTTCCGCCGGGCGCAGCGCCTTGAAGCCGCGCAACAGCTGCATGACCTCGTTGCCGATGATGGCGAGGGTCAGCGCTGCCAGGGCCAGCGACAACGCGGGATTGCGGCCGGCGAATGCCAGCAGGTCATGCAGTGTTACAGCTTGGAGGGTCACGGAAGGCCAGTACGAACACGGGGACGCGGATTGTCGCCGCTCGCTGCCTCCGAGGCAAAGCAGCCGTTGCCGTTATTGCCCGTCCCACAGGTTCGGCAAGCCGGAGGTCAGCCACCAGGCCTTGTGTTCGGCGTCATAGCGCCAGCGCTCGGTATAGCGGCTCTGGCGTTCGACCAGGGTATTGCGGTTGATCACCCCGATCTGGATCTCGCGCATCGCCACGGCCTCGCCGACCTGCGCGCCGATGTCGCGATAGCTGGAAACCTGGATCTGCTTGTAGCGTTCGAAATCGAAATCGGTCATCGGGTGCGTCTTCTTGTATTCCGGATCGACCAGGTTCCAGGCGCCCTCGAAATCGCCCCACCTGATCGCCGCCGAATACGCGTACTGGACCCTGTCCAGTTCGCTGTTGCGATCCATCCTGGCCGCCGCACAGCCGGCCAATGCGACTGCAGCCAACAGCAGCAACAATCCGATCTTCAGCATCCGCATCGCAGGCACTCCGGTGGCGTGGCGTCGCTGCATCCTAACCTTTGGCGATCGCGACGTAACGCGCCTGGCACCGGGCTGCCAGGTCGCCATCAGGCAGGGGCACGACCGCCTCGATCGACACGCTGGCGCGACCGCGTGCTCGCAGGTCGGCGAGGAAGTCGTCCCAACGGGCGTCTGCGGACAGCCGCGCCTGCGCCTCGAGATCGGCGAACAGCGGCGCGAGAAAGCGCACCTGGCTGTCGGCCACGAATACGTCTGCCGTCAATCCGGCCTGCTGCAACCGCAGCGTCACCAGGCCCCAGGCCGCCAGCGTCATCAGCGATGCCAGGCTGCCGCCGAACGCGCATCCCTTGTCGTTGACATGGCTGGCGAGCGGCGCCTGCAGGCGCAGGCAGGCGCCATCGAATCCGGCGATCCGCAGCTGCATCGCCGCCACCGGCGGCATCGCCTGGTAGTGGGCGTCGAGATGCGCCATGGCATCGATCAAATTCATCTGTGCCAAGCTTTCCGTCATGGTTTCCAATTCCGCTACCGCAGCACTGCAGGGATCCTACGTGCTCTCGCTGCGCCCGGTCGCGCAGCATGCACCGCTGCGGCGCGCGGCGGCCGCGCACGGTGCGCGCGTGCTGGCCTTGTCGCCCTGGACACTGCGCACCTGTGACGACCGCGCGACCAGGGCCGCACTGCGCGTGGCGCTGGCGAGCCACCGGTTGCTGTTCACCAGCCCGGCGGCGGTGCGCTCGGCACAGGCATTGCAAGGATTGCATGCGCGCAAGGGGCAGGTGTGGTTCGCGGTGGGCGCCGGCACTGCCGCCGCGTTGCGACGCGCCGGAATTCGCGGCGTCATCGCGCCGACGCGCATGGACAGCGAGGGATTGCTGGCGTTGCCGGGACTGCAGGAGATACGCGGATGCACGCTCGGCCTGGTCACCGCCGCGGGCGGACGCGGCGTGATCGCACCGACGTTGCAGCAGCGCGGCGCCACCGTGCTGCGGGCCGACGTGTATGCACGGATCGCGATCGCACCGTCGCCGCGCGCGGTCGCCGCGCTGCGCGCGCTGCAGGCGCCGGCCTGGCTGATGCTCAGCAGTGGCGGCGCCCTTGAACAACTGCTCGACACACTGCCCGCCGAAGCCATCTCGGTGTTGCGCCGCGCACACGTCGTTGCCGCCAGCGAACGCCTGGCGCAACTGGCGCGGACGCACGGGTTCGGCCGGATCACCCTCGCCGCCAGCGCCTTGCCGCGCGATCTTGTCGCCGCCGCCGCGCGCGCGGCGCTGGCCTGATGGCGCGGGGGCGGCCGCCCC
>CAMLFK010000411.1 GCA_946479255.1 uncultured Oxalobacteraceae bacterium | reverse complement strand
GGCACGGCTGACACCGCCAGCCAGGGCCGTCAGGTAGAAATTGACGCCGGCCTCTTCGCCGTCGCGGTGCAGCACGTGTTCGTACATGGTGTCGACGAATTGCAGATCGGAGAGGTTGGCGCCGAAGTTGGTGGTGAATTCCGGGCTGGTCAGGAAGAATTGCGCCACCTCCGCCAGGCTCATGCCGTTGTCGAGGAAGTGCATCCAGAAGCCCAGGCCCTGCAGGTCGGGCGCGCGGTCCATGGCCGCCGCGTACAGGCGGTATGCCTGGCCGCCGCTGCCGTTGATGTCCAGCCCCAGCGCGCCGTCGGCAAACGTGATGCGTTCCACATTGACCAGGGAATCGACCACCGCGCCGCTGCTGACGGTGTAGCCATTGGCCCCCTTGGCCACCGTGAAACCGGCGCGCGCGCCGCTGTAGACGGCGGTGTCGATGCCGGCGCCGCCGTCAAGGGCGTTGCTGGCGGCGTCGCCGCTCAGCTTGTCGTTATTGGCGGTGCCGGTGCGGTTCAGGCTGCTGTTGACGGTGAAGTTCAGCGGGCTGGCCGCGTCCGTGCGGTTTTCCGCCGCGTCCAGCGATTGGACCGTGATGTTGTAGCTGCCGTTTACCAGCGGATCGGTGCTCAGGTTCCAGACTCCGCCCGCGCCCGCGGTGGTGGTGGCGATCACCTGGTTCAGGCCGTTGGCCGTGTTGAGCAGGCTGATGGTGGTGCCCACCTCGGCGGTGCCGCCGAACACGGCCTGGTTGGCGTTCGACGATGCCAGGTTGACGCTGCCGGTCGGCATGCTTGGGGCGTGCGCATCAACGCTGAAGCTCTGGTTGCCGCTGGGTTTGGAGATATTGCCTGCGGCGTCGGTGGCGGTCGCGAAGATCGTATAAGCGCCATCGACCAAGGCACCCGCGGTGGTGCTCCAGAAGCCTTTGGCGTCTGCGGTGGCGCTGCCGATCTGGGTGGCGCCGCTGAACACCTTGACTGTCGCATTGGCTTCAGCGATGCCCAGCAGCAGTGGGGTGTTGCCCGCCACGTAGCCGTTGGCATTTTTCGATACGTTCACCGACGGTGCATTCGGCGCCACGGCATCGATTACCTGGTCGCGGCTGAAACTGCCGTCGCTGAACTGCAGGAATTCAATCGAACTGAGCAAGTCGCTGCCATCCGGCCCTTGCACCAGCAGGCTGCCGTTGCTGCCGATATCGAAGTAATAGGTGTTGGATGCACCGGAGAATACCGCGGTGTCATTGCCTTCTCCGCCATTGATCATGTCATCTCCTTGGTCGCCGCGCAGGATGTCGCCGGCCTTGGTGCCGGTGAGCGTGTCGCCGCGGGCGCTGCCGGTCAGGTAGCGCCCGCCGCTGGCCGAGCCGATACCGAGAGCACCGCCGAGGCCGTCCCCGCCATACAGCCAGTTCAGTGCAGCCACGTCGTAGGGCGACATCTGGGCGTAGGGTCCGCCCACGTCGGTGTACGACATCAGGCTGTAGCTGGTGCTGTCTTCGCTTTGCGGCAGCTGGATGTCGCCCTCGAACGGGTGCTTCAGGCCGAGCGCATGGCCCAGCTCGTGCAGCAGCGTTTCGTAGCCCAGGCCGCCCGCGTTGAGCTTGTAGTTGCGCCCGCCCCACTCGGCATTATCCAGGTACACATAGGCGTTGACCGCGTATTTGGTCACCTCGTCGGTTTGGGCCGTGTAGAAATAGTTCGCGCCCCAGCTGCACAGGCCGGCCGTGCCCGAGTCGTTCAGGTTGGCATTGGCCAGGTGCAGCGAGGCGGCCCCGCCGTTGCTCGTCTCGGAAAACGTGATGCCGGTCAGCGAAGACAGGTAGGCCAGCGCGGTGCGCACGCCCGACTGCTGGGCGGCTGTCATGCTTTCCAGGGTACCGCTGAAGTGAGCCGGATCGCTGCCGGTGAAGGTCTCGTTGCCCGAACTGGTCGAAAAGGTGTAAGTGATGGTGTTGCCGCCTGCGCCGAGGAAGTTCCAATCGGGTCCGCTGTCGAGCAGCGCATCGATGTGGTTCAAGCCGGAAAGCGGGGTGGTGGTGATGTCGGAAAGCGTAGTCATGCGGAATCAATACAGTAGGTTGTTCCTGCCGTACTCAGCAGAGGTGACCCCAGTATTTCAAGACGGCACTAAGCTGTCAAACGAAATTCAATCGTGTGCGGCTGTTATCAAAAAACCAAACACTTGTCTTACGCTTTTGGGCTTGCCAATAAGGCTTTCAGGCTTGCCAATCGGTCTTTCGGCGACAGCACCTCGGTTTCCTTCGGCACTGCGTCGCCGACGTCGAGCGCCATTTCCTTGATGAAGCGCGAGACGTCGCACTGCACCTGCTCGCCCGCGCGCTTGCGCTTCTTGCACCAGGTGATATGCAAGGTGCGCTGGGCCCGCGTGATGCCCACGTACATCAGGCGCCGCTCTTCCTGGATGCGCGCGGCCACCGTCTCGACCGGCGCGTCCGGATCGCCCTTGTGCGGCAAGATGCCTTCTTCAACCCCGACCAGGAAGACGTGCGGATACTCCAGCCCCTTGGACGCATGCAAGGTCGACATGCGCACCGCGTCCGGCTCCTCGTCCTGGCCTTCGAGCATGCTCATCAAGGCAACCATCTGGGTCAGCTCCAGCAAGTTCTTTTCCTCGCCGGACTTGTCTTTGCCACCATTGCCGCGCTCTTTGAGCCAGTTGGTAAATTCCAACACATTCTGCCACTTGCTTTGCGCCGCACGTTCCTCGAAGGTGTCGTACAGATAACTCTCGTAAGCGATTTCCTTCATCATGTCGTCCAGCACCGCAGCCGCGTTCTCGCCGCTGCCGGACGGTCCCGGACGGCTGGCGCGCGATTCCAGGTTGTTGATGAAGTTGCAGAAGGAACGCAGCGGCAGCAGCTGGCGGTCCGGCAGCTTCGCTTCAATGCCGCCTTTGAAGGTGGCTTCGAACAGCGAACAGTTCCACTGCTTGGAAAATTCGCCCAGCACTTCCAGGGTCGCCATGCCGACCCCGCGCTTGGGCGTGGTCACCGCGCGGATGAAGGCCGGGTCGTCGCCGTCGTTGGCGATCAGGCGCAGGTAGCTGATGATGTCCTTGATTTCGGCCTTGTCGAAGAAACTCTGGCCGCCGGAAATCGTGTACGGAATGCGTTCCTTGCGCAGCGACTGCTCGATCACCCGGGCCTGGTGATTGCCGCGGTACAGGATGGCGTA
>CAMLFK010000410.1 GCA_946479255.1 uncultured Oxalobacteraceae bacterium | reverse complement strand
CGGGATTGGTCGGGTTGGCGGTCTGGAACTTGCGTGCCAGGGTCAGCGCTTTTTGCGGCTGTCCCGTACGCAGGTAGTGCCGGCCGAGCGTGATCGCGGGGACCACCGAATTCGGATTCGAATTGCTGGCTTTCTCGAACCACGTCGTCGCCTCGGCGGCATGATTCTGCATCATCGCCAGTTCACCCAGGGCGCGCATGGCGTCGGCGTTGTTCGGTTCCTTCTGCAGGACTTTTTCGTAGCGCTGCTTGGCGGCGTCGGGTTTCTTTTCGACGAGGTCCAGGCGCGCCAGGTTCTGCACGGCCGGAATGAAGGTCGGCTGTATGGCCACGGCCTTGTCGAGCGCGGCGCGGGCGGCGGGAACATCGCCCCTCACCATGTTGACCGCACCTTTCAGCGTCAGCACCTGGGGATTGTCGGGCTGTTGCTTTTCGAGGGCGTCGATGGCGGCCAGGGCCTTGTCGTAGTGCTTGAGGCTGACTTCTGTCTGGACCAGCGCCATCGTCGCGTGCGCCGATTTCGGATCGAGCTCGGTGGCCATTTCCAGTTCGGACAGGCCGCGTGCCTGGTCGCCCTGGGCCAGCTTGGACAGGCCGAGCGAAGTGCGCAAGCCGGCCGCCTTGGGCGCCAGCACGGCGGCTTTTTCCAGGTAGGCACTGGCTTTGTTGAAGTCATGTACCTGCATATAGGTTTCACCGGCCAGCGCCAGGACCTGCGGATCGTCCGCCGCGCTCTTGAGGGCCGGTGCCAGCGTGGCGGCCGCGTCGGCCGGCTGGGCGCTCCTGAGCTGGACCTGGGCCAGCAGCTTGCGGGCATAGACGTCGTCCGGATTGCTTTCCAGATATTTACGCAGGTGCTGGTCGGCCTGTTGCAGGGAGCCGAGATTCAGTTCGGATGCACCGGTCAGCAGGATGCTGGGCATGTGGTCGGGGGCGACTTTCAGCACGCGTTGCAGGGCATCCTGGGCGGCCTGGTATTTACCTTGCGAGAATTCGTACAGTGCACGGGTGTACGTCACGAGCAGATTGCCCGGAGCATTCTTCTCGGCGGCATCGATTTCCGTTTTTGCATCCGGGAACTTGCCGCGGGTGATGTCGATGTACGCCTTTTCGATATGCGCGGTACGATGGTGCGGATTCAACGCCAGCGCCTGATCGAAGGCGGCGATCGCCTCGTCGGCCTTGCCCTGGGTGCGCAGCATGGTGCCGCGCGCCATGAAGACATCCGGATTCTTGGGGTCCTTGGCCACCGCCTCATCGATATAGTGTGTGGCGGCATCCCTGTCGTGCTTGGCGATGGCATAGCGCGCCAGGCCGAGCAGCGCATCGCCCGAATTGGCGTTCAGCGCCAGGGCCTGGTCGAACGCCTGCTTGGCCTCGTCGAGCTTGCCGGTTGCCAGCAGGGCTTCGCCGCGCAGCGCCAGCAGCGGCGCCGACTTGGCGGCCGCCTCCGGCGTGACGTCGTCGAGGATTTCCTTGAATTTGCCTTGCTGCGACATCGCCTTGCTCAGCAGGGGCAGCACGCGGTCGGCCGCGATACCGGCCGAGCGGGCTTTACGGAATTCCTTTTCGGCCGAGGCGAAATCGCCCATGCCGAGTTCCAGGCTGCCCAGCTCGATGCGCGCTTCGCCGTTTTCCGGGCTCTTTTCGACGGCATTCTTGAGCTGGATCATTGCCGACTTCAGGTCACCCTTTTGCTGGTACTGTTTGGCATCGGTCAGCAGCTGTTCGGTCGACTGCGTGGAGCGACCGCAGGCGGACAGCCCTGCTACCATGAAAGCGCCGGACAGGATGGCAGCAGTGAGTTTGAGCTTGTTCGGGTGACGCGGCATCTGGATTCCTCGAGATATGGTTCGTGTCCGCATTGATGTGCGGATTCCTCTTCAACAATAATACCTGAAGGAATAGTAACAAAGCCGTACAAGTTGGACGTCTTGTTGCAAATCCCCCCATCAAAGTGGTAGAAGTCGCTCCCTTTTGACGCGATATCTCGTCGATATGACGCTCATCTTACTTCTCCGGGCCACTGCCGCCCTTGCGCAGGCGGCTCAGCAGGGCTTCGACATTGTCCCCGACGGGCAAGCCATGGCGACGTAACAATTGCACGTGCAATACCAGATTCTCGAGCACGAGCTTGGCCGACACGGCCAGCAGCGTCATCAGGCGGTCTTCGGTACTGAAATTTTCCATCGAGGCAGCCATCTCGCACAGGTGGCTGGCGACCAGCTGGCGCAGGTCGTCGTCGGGGAAGGGCAGGTCCGCGAAGTCGATCGGATCTTCCTGTTCGACTTCGCGCATGAGGGCGGCGAGTTGTTGCGGCTGGATCGGCATGAATGGCTCCGTGGTGGTCCCGGAACCATTCTACCGGGGGCTCACATATTGCGACGATATTGTCCGCCGACCTCGAACAGCGCCGTCGTGATCTGCCCCAAGGAACACACGCGCACGGCATCCATCAGGCGTGCAAACACGTTCTCGTTGTCGATGGCGGCTTGCTGCAGCGCAGCAAGGGCAGCCGGTGCCGCGTCCGCGTGGCGCTGGTGGAAGTCTTGCAGGCGGGAGAGCTGCGACTGCTTTTCGTCGTCCGTGGAGCGCGCCAGTTCGATCGTCGCCGGTGCCTGGGCACCCTTGGGATTGCGGAACGTATTGACGCCGACGATGGGCAGCGAGCCATCGTGCTTGCGGTGCTCGTACAGCATCGACTCTTCCTGGATCTTGCCGCGCTGGTAGCCCGTCTCCATCGCGCCCAGCACGCCGCCGCGCTCGGCGATGCGTTCGAATTCCTGCAGCACGGCTTCCTCGACGAGGTCGGTCAGCTCGTCGATGACGAACGAACCCTGGTTCGGATTCTCGTTCTTGGCCAGGCCCCATTCGCGGTTGATGATCAATTGGATGGCCAGCGCGCGGCGCACGGACTCGTCGGTCGGGGTCGTGATCGCCTCGTCGTACGCATTCGTGTGCAGCGAGTTGCAGTTGTCGTAGATCGCGATCAGCGCCTGCAAGGTCGTGCGGATGTCGTTGAAGTCGATCTCCTGCGCGTGCAGCGAGCGGCCGGACGTCTGGATGTGGTATTTCAGTTTTTGCGAGCGGTCGTTGGCGCCGTACTTGTCGCGCATGGCGACGGCCCAGATGCGGCGCGCCACGCGGCCCAGCACCGTGTATTCCGGGTCCATCCCGTTCGAGAAGAAGAATGACAGGTTCGGCGCGAAGTCGTCGATGTGCATGCCGC
>CAMLFK010000409.1 GCA_946479255.1 uncultured Oxalobacteraceae bacterium | reverse complement strand
CGATGGTCGACCGCGACGACGACCTCAAGATCGGCATCCGCACCTCCGCCATCACCTTCGGCCGTTTCGACGTGGCCGCAGTGATGCTGTGTTATGGAATCGCGCTGGCCATCGTGCTGGTCTGCGGCTGGCTGGCCGGGCTGCGCTGGCTGTTTGTGGCCGGCATTGTGGTGGCTGCCGGCATCGCACTTTATCACTACACTTTGATCAAGAACCGAGACCGTATGCGGTGTTTCGCGGCCTTTCGCCATAACAATTGGTTGGGTGCGGCGCTTTTTGCCGGCGTCGCGTTAGACTATGCATTCGGATAATATTGTCCCCTTTGCACGGAAGGGTTTGTTTCCGTCCAACTATTCATGAGGTAAAAAAAATGATCGAACCAATTCCAACCAAACCAGGCGCACGCGACCAACTGATGAGCGACCTGAAATCGGTCATCCAGGACGCCGAACACTGGCTGCGCGCCGGCAGCCAGATGACGGGCGAAGAGCTGCAGGCCGCCAAGGCCAAGCTGGAACGCACCCTGACCAGCGCCAAGGCCGACCTGATCCGCATCGAGGAAGCCGTGATCGAGCGCACCAAGGAAGCCGCCAAGGCGACCGACGAGTACGTGCATGAAAATCCATGGAAATCGGTCGGCATCGGCGCCGCCGTTGGCCTGGCGCTGGGTCTGCTGATCTCGCGCCGTTAAGGATGGCGTTTGCCATGCTTAGCAGCGCGAGGCGTTTGGGCGGCACGCTGGTGGCCATGCTGCATACGCGGCTGGAACTGGCTTCGGTCGAACTGCAGGAGGAAGCCCAGCGCTTGCTCGGCTACCTCGTTTGGGCACTGCTGTCGCTGTTCCTGCTTGGGGTAGCGATCGTGATGGTGGCCCTGTTTGTCGTGGTCCTGTTCTGGGACAGCTACCGCCTGGAAGCCATCGGTGGCATGGCGCTGCTGTTTGGCGCAGCCGCCGCGCTGTTCGCGGTCAAGCTCAAGGCCAGCATCGCCGCCAAGCCGCGCCTGATGGCCGATACGGTGGCCGAGCTGCGCAAGGACGCCAATATGCTGCGGGGTTCCCATGACTGATCATGCCAAGCAAGCCGTTTCGCTGGCCGAGCGCCGCAAGGCGCTGTTGATTGAGTGCGCGGAGCAGCGCGATGTGTTTGCGCTTCAGCTGCACTCGCTGAAGTCGCCCTTGTCCGGCGGTGGTGGCGGCGTGCGCAGCTTCTTGAGCGGCAAGCTCAGGCTGCCGCTGCTGGCCGCCGGCGCGGTGGCTGGTGCGCTGCTCGTCAAGCGTGGCGGGCCCACTTCGCTGGTGGCATCCGCGCTGTCGATCTGGAAGATGGCGCAGCCGGTGCTGGCCATGCTGCGGCGCTCGCGTGAGAGCGTGAACTGATAAAAAAAAGCCATCGTGACCGATGGCTTTTTTTTTTACTTGCCCAGCTCCTCGCCAAGCTCGCGCCCACGCGCCGCAGCCGCCTTCACAGCCTCGATAATTCTTTCCTTGACCCCGCTCTGCTCCATGCTGGTCAGCGCCGCATAAGTGGTGCCGCCTTTGGACGTGACGCGCTCGCGCAGCACCGGCACCGGATCGCTCGACTGCGAGGCCAGCTGCGCCGCGCCTTCGAAGGTGGCCAGCGCCAGCTGCTTGCCCTGCTCTTCCGACAAGCCCAGCTCCACCGCCGCCTGCTGCATCGCTTCGATAAAGTAAAACACGTACGCCGGGCCACTGCCCGACACCGCCGTCACCGGATCGATCTGCGCTTCATCGTCCAGCCACACTGTCTGCCCGACCGCCTTCAGAATCCCGTCCGCCGCGGCCTTCTGCCGCTCGCTCACGCCATCCATGGCCACCATGCCGGTAATGCCCTTGCCAATCAGCGCCGGGGTGTTCGGCATGCTGCGCACGATGGCGCGGTAGCCGCCCAGCCAGCGCGCCAGATCCACGCCGCGGATGCCGGCGGCGATCGACAGGATCAGCGGCTGCACGCCTGCCAGGTGCGGCATCAAGGCTGCGGCCACCTCGCGCATCTGCTGCGGCTTGACCGCCAGGACGATCACATCGGCCGCGCCGACCGCGGCATCGATGCCGCCCGCGGTGCTCACGCCGAACTGTTCGTGCAGCTTGGCCAGCGCGGCTTCGTTGGGGTCCACCACGTGGATCTCGGCGCCGGTCGTCAAGGTGCCTGCCAGTCCGGCGATCAGCGCCGATGCCATGTTGCCGCCTCCGATAAATGCAATCTTCATGTGTTCCTTTATTTAAGTTGTAGCTTAGTTGCTCATTAGTTGCGTGATCCGAAAATAGCGCTGCCGATCCGCACGATGGTCGCGCCTTCGGCAATCGCCGCAGCCAGGTCGGCCGACATCCCCATCGACAGCGTGTCGAGCGCGATGCCCGCCGCGCGAATCTGCTCGTACAGTGCGCGCACCCGGGCGAATGCCTCGCGCTGGCGCGCCACGTCAAGCTCCGGCTCGGGAATCGCCATCAGCCCGCGCAGGCGCAGGTTCGGCAGCGCCGCCACCTGGCGCGCCAGTTCCAGCAGCTCGCCGGGCGCGGCGCCGCTCTTGCTGGCCTCGCCGCTGATGTTCACTTGCAAACAAATGTTCAGCGGCCCCAGGTCCGGCGGCCGCTGTTCCGACAGGCGCTGGGCGATCTTGAGGCGCTCGACCGTGTGCACCCAGTCGAAGGCGGCGGCAATCGGTCTTGTCTTATTGCTCTGTATGGGGCCGATGAAATGCCATTCGAGGCAACTAGCGGGTAGCGCTTTCGCCACAGCTTCCTGTTTTTCGAGCGCTTCCTGCAGATAGTTTTCGCCGAAGGCGCGCTGGCCCGCAGCCACCGCTTCGAGCACGGCCTGCGCAGGGAAAGTCTTGGAAACGGCCAGGAGTTTGACCTCGTTGCGTGAACGCCCCACTGTCTCGGCAGCGGCAGCGATACTGGCATCGACAGCTTGCAGTTTATCGGTGATTGTGGACATAATGTTTTTTACGGGCAATAAAGCTGACAGTCATTGCGAATTTAAGCACACTGCATGGCGCCCTTCGACGGCACAGGGATTATAAATGGACATCTCCGAATTATTGGCATTCTCAGTGAAGAACAAGGCCTCCGACCTCCACCTGTCGTCCGGCCTGCCGCCGATGATCCGGGTGCATGGCGACGTGCGCCGCATTAATCTGCCGCCGCTGGAGCACAAGGATGTGCACGGCATGATCTATGACATCATGAACGACGGCCAGCGCAAG
>CAMLFK010000408.1 GCA_946479255.1 uncultured Oxalobacteraceae bacterium | reverse complement strand
CGCGCGCCAGAGCGGCCCGCCGGAGCACGACATCTCGCTCGAAGCGGCCATGTTCCAGGCTGTGCGCGAAGGCGAATTCATGCTGTACTACCAGCCGATCGTCGACGCCCCGACCCGCCAGATCCAGGGCTTCGAAACGCTGATGCGCTGGAAGCACCCGACCCTGGGCATGGTGCCCCCGGTGCGTTTCATCCCGATCGCCGAAACCAATGGCCTGATCAACCTGTTGGGTGCCTGGGCCCTGAAAGCGGCCTGCGTGCAGCTCAAGCAGTTCGAAGAACTGGCCAAGCGCGAGCTGTACATCTCGGTGAACATCAGCCCGCGCCAGTTCCGCAACGATAAATTCCTCGACGTGCTGGACGACGCGCTGGCGTTTTCCGGCCTGTCGGGCCACAAGCTGGTGCTGGAGATCACCGAAGGCACCCTGATGATCGACCCGGCCCACGCCGAGAACATACTGACCAGGATGGCGGAGCGGCGCGCCCGCATCGCCATCGACGATTTCGGCACCGGCTACTCGTCGCTGGCCTACCTGAAGCGCTTTCCGATCTCGGTCTTGAAGATCGACCGCGCCTTCATCAAGGACCTGCCCGAATCGCAGAAGGACGGCGCCATCACCAACGCGGTGCTCGATCTCGCCAAGCACCTCAACCTTTCGGTAGTGGCCGAAGGAGTCGAAACCGAAGAACAAATGCGCTACCTCGACCAGCGCGGCTGCCAGTACGTGCAGGGCTACCTTACCGGCAAACCGATGCCGGCCCATGTCGCAATGGCGGCATTGAAGGAAAACCTGTACGCTGAACTGCTGCCGAGCGAACTGCGGGCTGGAATACTATGAAACTGCAAGCTACCATGCCGGTGCGGCCAAGCGCCGACGCCACCCTCTCCCTGCTGTGGGAACGTATCCGCAAACAGGGAGACATGCCCGGTTTTACCAAGGCGATCCACGCCATCCTGGGCGCCATGCGCGGCGAGGACGACAACGAGTTCTCGATGACCCAGACCGTCTTGTCGGACCCGGTCCTGACCCAGAAGGTCCTGCGCCTGGCCAACAGCAGCATGTACTCGGCCTTCGGCCAGCGCATCAACACCGTCTCCAAAGCCATCCTGGTACTGGGCACCGAAGCGATCGGCCACCTGGCCCTGGGCCTGAAACTGATCGAAGAGCTGACCAATTCGTCGACCAAGTCGGAGGTGGCCCACGTCGAGATGGAAAAAGCCGTGCTGGCCGGGATGGTGGCCCAGCAGGTGGCCTCAAGCGCCGCCTCCAGGGACACTGAGGAAGCCGTGGTCTGCTCGATGCTGCACACGCTCGGGCGCATGATGATCACTTTCTACATGCCGGAACGCTGGACCCAGCTGCAGCAGCAGGCCGGCGAAGGCCGCGAGGACGAGGCCTCGGACGGCGTGCTGGGCATGTCGCTCGAACAGGTCGGGCGCGCCGCCGCCGAACACTGGGGCCTGCCGAGGAACCTGATCAACGGCATGCGCCGCATCGAACCGGGCGAGCCGGGCTCCAGCTTCAGCCATGAAGACTGGCTGGCGGCCGTGTCGACCATGTCGGCCCAATGCGCCGACTCGCTGTGGCACGACGATGCGGCCGGTGCGGCAAACCTGCAGGTGCTGGCCAGCAGCTTTGCGCCGATGCTCGGCGTGGCCCCGGACAGCATCCTGGGCGCGATCGAACGGGCCAAGGTGGTGGCCGCGGCCGACCTGTCGATCGCACCGCTGGCCAAGCCGGCCGAGAAGCGCGCCAAGGCGCTGGCCAATGCGCGCGTGCGCGCGGAAGGCAACAAGATCTTGCTCAGCGGCGTGGCCGACATGCGTGACGTGATGGGCACCGCCAGCCCGGGCCAGATGCTGACCATGGCGCTCGAAACGGTCTACCAGGGCCTGACCTTCTCGCGCGCGGTGGCATTCCTGCGCAACCGCCGCGAGCACAAATATTCGGCCAAGATGGGTTTTGGTGAAGGCGTCAAGGAATTCATCCCGGCCATGAGCTTCGACGATGCCTACGAGCCGAACGTGTTCCATGCCTCGCTCGGCAGCGACCGCGTGATCTTCATCGAAAACGCGCGCGACCCCAAATTCGCCGCCAAGCTGCCCGAGTGGTGGAAGACCACCCTGGCCGACGCCCGCGCCTTCGTGATCCTGCCGCTGTGCACCAACGGCCAGCCGGCCGGCTTCATCTATGGCGACTGGGATGAGAGCTTCCCCGCCATCGCCCTGAGCCAGACCGAGTTCTCTCTGTTGAACGACCTGCGGGCGCTGGTGGTCAAGACGGTCGAGCGCCGCCAGCAGGCTGAAACCACCAAAGCCGGCTAGTCATCGCCGCGACAGGTGGAAGGACCAGGCGGAACACGCGCAAGCCAGCAGCGCCATCACGGCTGCCACATGGTAAATCGAGGCTGGCCCAAGCTTGTCCCAGCAATAGGACATCAACAGTCCGCCGGTCGTGCCGCCCACCCCGAACACCAGGCTCATATACAGGGCCTGCCCGCGCGCCAGCAAGGGCCCGGAGAACCAGCGCTGCATCGTCATCACCGAGGCCGAATGATGCGCTCCGAAAGTGGCCGCGTGCATCAGCTGGGCCAGCATCAGCACCGCCACCGACGCCGCACCCGCGGCAATCATCGGGAAGCGCACGATCGCCAGCGCGTAAGCACACATCATCACCGCCCGGGCGCCGAATCGCTTGAACACCGGCGCCTGGTAGTAGAAAAAGACCACTTCGCAAATCACCGCGATCGACCACATGGCCCCGATCATGGACTTGGAATAGCCGGCCTGTTCCAGGTACAGCGAATAAAAGGCGTTGAGCGCCATATGGGCGCCGCACATCAGCGCCGAGCCGGCGAAAAACCAGATCACCTCGGGACGCCGCAGCACATCGAGCAGCGGCTCGCCGGCTTCGTGATGCCTGGCGCCGCCAGGCTCGCGGATCATCAGGCTGGCCCATAGAACGCCGGCCAGCACCGCGGCCGCCAGCCATGGCAAGGCCTCCACGGTCCACCAGTCGAGCGCATAGCCGGCAGAGAGCACCGCCGCGATAAAGCCGATCGAGCCCCACAGGCGAACGCGCCCGTAGTGCGACAGGTCGCCGCGCATCTCGCCCAGCAGCAGCGCTTCGGCCAGGGGCGAATGGGCGCTGGTGAACATCGACAGGACCAGCATGACGGCGAAGAAGCCGATGAAGCTATCGGCGAAGAACAGGCCGCAGCTTGCGGCCAGCGCGCCCAGCGCG
>CAMLFK010000407.1 GCA_946479255.1 uncultured Oxalobacteraceae bacterium | reverse complement strand
TTCTTCAAGCAGTTCGGCTGGACCGCGGTGCTGGCGATCCTCGCCTCGCTGGTGGTGGCGCGCCTGCTCACGCCGATGATGGCCGCCTACATCATGAAGCCGGTACCGCACACCGACGAAAAAGACGGCTGGATCATGCAGCGCTACATGCGCGCCATGAAGTGGTGCCTGAAGCACCGCTGGATCACGGCAGTCGGCTCGGGTGTATTCTTCATTGCCTCGGTCATGCTGGTGTTCCTGCTGCCGACCGGCTTCGTGCCGCCGGCCGACCGTGGCCAGACCATGATCAACCTGGAACTGCCGCCCGGCTCCACCCTGGCTGAAACCCGCGCCGTGGCCGAGCGCGCGCGTGTAGCGGCCATGACGGTGCCTGGCATTACCGGCATCTTCAGCTCGATCGGCGGCGGCTCCAGCGGCGATGCTTTCGCTCCTGGCGCGGCAGCCGAGGCGCGCCGCGCGGTACTGACCCTGACCACCGTGCACCGTACCGAGCGTGACGAATCGATGGACGATATCGAACGCCAGATCCGCACCAAGCTCGATCAGATTCCCGGCGCGCGCTTTAACGTCGGCCCGCAGGATACCGGGGTGAAGATGCAGCTGGTGCTGCGCAGCGAAGACCCGGTGGCGCTGACCGCCGCGGCGCGTGCCGCCGAACGCGACCTGCGCACGCTCAAGGGTGTGGGCAATGTCAGTTCCTCGGCCTCGCTGGTGCGTCCCGAGATCATCGTGCGGCCCGACTTTGCGCGCGCGGCCGACATGGGCGTGACCGCCAGCGCCATCGGCGAGACGGTGCGTATCGCCACCGCCGGCGACTACGAGCAGGCGCTGACCAAGATGAACCTGGCCGAGCGCCAGATTCCGATCCGGGTCAAGCTGCCCAATGCCGTGCGTGCAGACCTCGATGCGATCGGCCGCCTCACGGTGCCGGGCAAGAACGGCCCGGTCATGCTGGCCAACGTGGCCGACATCACGATGGAAAGCGGACCGGCGCAGATCGACCGCCTGAACCGCAGCCGCAACGTGATTCTGGAAGTCGAACTGCAGGGCCGTTCGCTCGGTGAAGTCAACGAGGAAGCGCGTGCGCTGCCGGCCTTCAAGAACCTGCCGCCGTCGGTGAAGATCGCGGAACTGGGTGACGCGCAAGAGATGGCGGCGCTGTTCGCCAGCTTCGGTGTCGCAATGCTGATCGGTGTGCTGTGCATCTACGGTGTGCTGGTGCTGCTGTTCGGCGACTTCATGCAACCGATGACCATCCTGGCCGCACTGCCGCTGTCTATCGGCGGTGCCTTCGTGGCGCTGCTCATCACCGGCAAGGCCTTGTCGATGCCGTCGATGATCGGCCTGATCATGCTGATGGGGATCGTGACCAAGAACTCGATCCTGCTGGTCGACTACGCGATCCTGGCGCGCAAGGAAGGCATGAACCGCTTCGATGCGCTGGTGGACGCCTGCCACAAGCGTAGCCGCCCGATCATCATGACCACCATCGCGATGGGCGCCGGCATGATGCCGCTGGCGCTGGGCTGGGGTGCCGATCCGAGCTTCCGTTCGCCGATGGCCATTGCGGTGATCGGTGGCTTGATCACCTCGACCTTGCTGTCGCTGCTGGTGGTGCCGGCGGTGTTCACCATCGTCGACGACCTGGAGCATCTGCTCAAGCGCAGCATGGGGCGCCTGCGTAGACCGAAGCCGGTCATCAAGCACGCCACCAAATCGACCGTGTAAGGGGGCGGCCGTCCGATGCCAGTGTCCACTAAGCGCTCCGTGCCCAAACGTCTTGCGATCGCCGCCGCCTGGATTGTCGCGCTCTGGATCCTGGGGGGCTTTGTGTGGTACTCCCCCGGCATCACGGGGAGAATCGTTGACCCGGACGGCAGGCCCGTGGCGCAGGCGATTGTGCTCGTCAACTGGAATCTGGAGGGTTCCTGGAACGGTGCATCGCAGGGCCAGCTGGCGCTGATCGAGGCGCGCACGGATGCCAACGGCTACTTCCGAATTTCATCCTGGGGGCCGCGTTTTGCCCGCAAGGGCCATCTACGTGAAGATCAGCCGCTCGTCCGGGTTTTCAAGCCCGGCTACGTACCGCTGTTGGCAAGCAATACGGACAGGGTACCGATGGGAACGGTGCGCTTCGTCGCGAGCTCACGGTTCGATGGGAAGACTCTCGTCCTGCACCGCTTCAATGGACCAGCAAACGACTACGAAGCCGTTCTCGAACCCTTGTTCATTGAAGTGGACCGGATTCTCTACTCTAGCCCATCAGGCACCTGCTACTGGAAACACATGCCCAGGCTGCTGCTATCGCTACAGGACGTCATGCAAGCGTTTCCGTTGCGAGAACTTCCGCCTCCTCCGATGTTGGGCAGTGGCAGTTCCTATCGCGACGTGCAACACTTCGCGCGGCCCAAAGACGAGCATATCTGCGGAAACGCGAAAATATTCTTCGACAAATTTAAATGATCGACAGCAGATTGCCGGCTCTCGACATAGCCCCCGACCTGGAAAGACCATGGATATTAACGGCGTCAAACGTCATTGCCAGCAGTATCCGGGGGCTACTGCGGCCCTGTCCGGCGAACCCAGCAACGTGCTCGTGTATAAGGTCGGCGATAAAACTTTCGCGTACTTCAAGACCAGCGATCCTGAAAAGTGGCGATTCAGCATACGGACGACGCCGGACCGCTTTCTCGAGCTGACCGGCATTCCCGGCGTCAAACCGGCACGCTATATGGGGCGCTTTCACTGGGTAACGATTGTCGATGTGCGGGCCTTCCCGGCCGACTACCTGAAGGAACTGATCAGCTGGTCCTATGACAAGGCGTTTGCCAGTCTCAGCGGACCGAAACAGCGGATTGCGCTTGGGCAGGGCCTTTGAGCTCGATGCTGTTGCCTTCAGGGTCTTGCAAATAGATCGACGGCCCCTCCCCTTCGGCGCCGTAGCGCGATTCGACCGGGCCGGCATCCACGCCATGCGCCGCAAGGTGGCTATAGATCGCTGCCTCGTCGAACGGTTCAACGCGAAAGCAAACATGATCGACATTGTGGCCCTGCGCACCCGGCGCCGCGCCGCCCATGCGGCCCAGCTTGCCATCAACAGGCACCAGGTCGACCAGGCAACTGCCCGCTCTTAACTGCACCAGACCAATTTCGTCCTGCCTGCGTTCAATCGTGCAACCGAGAACGTCGCAATAGAACGCGATCATGGCGTCGAGATGAACGACGCGAAGCACGATATGGTCGATGTGGCT
>CAMLFK010000406.1 GCA_946479255.1 uncultured Oxalobacteraceae bacterium | reverse complement strand
AGCAAACGGTCGACGCGGCCGGCAAGCTTCAACTCCACAAATGGGCCGACGCGTACGCCCAGATTGGCGGACAGGTGAAAGAGGTGTTGGTCGCCGTCGGTGACACGGTCCAGGCCGACCAGCCCCTGCTCGAAATCACGCCGATCCAACAACCCGCCAAAGTCGAAAGCAATCGTGCCCAGATGGCCCGACTGCAGGCGGATCTGGCTGACCAGCGCGCGCAACTTGAATTCGCCCAGCTTCAGTTCAAGCGCCAGACCCAGTTGAAAGCGCAAAACGCGACCCGCGAGGAGGCCTTCGAATCGGCGCGGATGAACGCGTCATCGGCAACCGCGCGCGTCGATGCGATCACGGCGCAGATCCACGAACTCGAAGCAACATTGAAAATCGACGAGGAAGCGCGTCAGAAAACGCTGGTAAGGTCGCCGATTTCCGGCACCGTGGTGTCGATGGCGGTTCGCACGGGACAAATGCTCGCTGCCGCGCAGCCCGCCGCACCGCTGCTCCGGATTGCCGACCTGTCGGACATGACGGTCGCCGCGCGCGTTGCGGAAAACGATGTGACGCGCTTGCGGCCCGGCATGGCAGCGAGTTTCACGACCCCTGGCTATCCAGGAAGACACTGGTCGGGAAAGCTGCGCCAAGTCATTCCCATCCCGACCGACGGCACGGGCGAGCAGGGCAAGCAGGCCTTTTATACAGTCCTGTTCGAGGTCAGGAATCCGGATCATGAACTGATGAGCGGCATGAGTGCGCAGGTGCAGTTCGTCGTCGCGCAGGCGCGCGATACGTTGCTGCTGCCGGCGAACGGCCTCGGTGCGCAGGACGGGGACGGCCAGTACAAGGTCAATGTGCTCGACGCCGGCCAACACGTCGGCGCCCGCACGGTGAAGGTCGGATTGCGCAATGCGCAGCAGGTGCAGATCCTGTCCGGCCTGGCCGCAGGCGACAAGGTACTGGTCGGCCCCGTGCCCGACGTGTTTCCGGCGGCGGCCGCAGCGGATGCCGGCACGAAGTCCGCTACGGCATCGGGCTCCTGAGGCATGCCGATGACACACCGCGCCTTGACGCTGACGTTGTTGGCTTGCTCCGTGCTGACGGGATGTGCCAGCCATGCACCAATCGCCGAGCCGCCGCCCAAGGTCGACCTGCCTGCCGGTTGGACCCTCGCCGGAGCGCCGGACCATCAGGAGTGGCCTGACAAGAATTGGTGGCAGCGGTTTGGTAGTCCTGAACTGACGCATCTTGTCGATGAAGGCCAGTCCAGCAATCTGGAACTCGCGGGCGCACTGGCACGCGTGAAGCAGGCCGAGGCCGAGGCGCGCATTGCCGGCGTGTCTTTGCTGCCGACTGCAAATTTTTACGGCGACGCCAGCCGCGCCATGCCGATCGGAAGCGGCAGCGCGAGTACTTCCGCCGGCGCTTCGCTGCAGGTGTCCTACGAAGTCGATTTCTGGGGCAAGAACAAGGCGAGCGTGGCATCCGCGGAAGCGTCGCTCGAGGCGAATCGTTTCGACCGTCAAACCGTGGCATTGACGGTCACCAGCGGCATCGTTTCGACCTATCTGCAGGTGTTGTCGCTGCATGACCGGCTTGCCGTCGCGCGCGAGCACGTTGCGAACGCCGAACATGTCCTGAAGCTGGTCGAGGTACAACAAAGCGCGGGTGCCGCCTCGACGCTCGATCTCGCGCGCCAGCGGTCCGCCGTGGCGCAGCAAAAATCGGAAATACCGGACTTGATGCAGCAGGAGCGCGAAGCGCAGTCGGCGCTGGCAATCCTGCTCGGCAAAACGCCGCAGACATTCTCCGTCGGCCAGTATGGACTGGACACGATTACCTTGCCCGAGGTGTCCCCGGGCTTGCCGTCCGAGCTCCTGTCGCGCCGGCCCGATGTCCGCCGCGCCGAGGCCAACCTGGCTGCCGCTGATGCCAACGTCGCCGTCGCTCGGGCGAACCTGTTCCCCAGCATTAACCTCACCGGGGCGATGGGCGCGCAAAGCAGCGCCTTGCTGTCGCTGCTCAATGCCCCGAATCTGCTCGCCAATGTCAGTGCCTCGCTGATGGCGCCGATTTTCGATGGCGGCCGGCTGAAGCGGGAACGCGACCTCGCCATCGCCCGAAAACAGGAACTGGTCCAGGTGTATCGCGCGACCGTGATCGCCGCCCTGTCGGAAGTGGATACGGCGCTGGGCCAGATCCGCAGCCTGGATGAGCAGCGGCGCTTGAAGACAGCCGAACTGGAGCAGGCGCGCCGGGCGTACGACCTGGCGGAAATCCGATACAAGTCGGGCGCCGAAGATTTGATGACGGTTCTCGATACGCAGCGCGCATTATCGGACGTGCAGGACGATATGGGGAAATTGAAACTGAAGCGCCTGCAGGCGACGGTGTCTTTGTATAAGGCACTCGGCGGTGGTTGGAAGGACGATCAACGCCCAGGCAATTCGCCTGCCGCAAGAACCTGATCAAGGACGGCAGGGACGCCTGGCCAGGACTGACGCCCTCGTCGATCGCCAGCTCGGCGATCACGCTCCTGAGCCACTGGTTCCCCGGCTCGTTGTGTTACTTCGCATGCACAGGATGCGGCAGATAACGCAGTTTGAACGGCGCCATACCTTCGCGCGCGTAGCCCTCGGGCACGGTGGCGATCAGGTGGGGGGTCGACAGGATACCTCACAGCGCAACAAAGTGCGGAACACTAAGCCGGACATTGCGAAATACCTGTTATTGCCAGCTGCGGATCAATGCCCTTCCACAGCGACACGGTCAGGTCCCTCGGCGCGATCGGCTTGAGCCCAGGTTGGGATTGATGGGTTGCTGACGTTGACCGGGCAGGGCGGGTCGCTTCGCGCACGCAAAGACTTCTGTTAGTCACAACAATAGTTGTTGGAATGTTGTGCATGGTGGCGACCCGAACGTGTTCGTGCCCCAGCCATTCCAAAGGCATATACCTATTTATAACAATTAATGTTGATATAAACAAGAAAACCCATCAGTATTGTCAAGTTACCAGGCGTTTTAGCAGCCGCACTTGCAGGCGCGCACCTTGAGGAACTGACCAATGATATCGATGATGAAACGATGCGCCGCGAATGCGCTGACTGCAACCCTGCTTCTACTGGCGGGAGCGTTCCCTGCCGCCGCCGCTCCGGACTCGCACTGGACCGACCGTGGCGCGTCATGGACCCATGAAGGCGACCGCCACGGCGTCGCCGCCGGCGCTGTCTCCAGGACGCTGCTCGACGGCGCCGTCTACCAGAGCCTGAGCATGGAGGCCGATGT
>CAMLFK010000405.1 GCA_946479255.1 uncultured Oxalobacteraceae bacterium | reverse complement strand
GCGGGTACACATGGCCGACTGGGCTTGCACCGGCGTGCGGGTACACATGGCCGACTGGGCTTGCACCGGCGTGCGGGTACACATGGCCGACAGGGCCTGCTCCGGCGTGCGGGTACACATGGCCGACTGGGCTTGCTCCACTGCCGGCTTGCCGAAGGGGTCGCCGAAGGGGTCGCCGAAGGGGTCGCCGAAGGGGGCGCCGAAGGCGACCGGGTTGCTGGCGTATTCCACCTGGAACGTGGTCTCGTACAATTCGCGCATCATGTCGATGCTTTCATTGTGCTCTTCCGTGTCCTCTTCGCTGCCCTGCATGCCCAGGTAAGGGAAGTGGTGCACGAAGTAGCCGAAAGCTTGCTCGCAGTCTTGCGCGTACTTCATGGTGTCGAGAATGTGAAAGTGCCAGAACAGATCCACCTCGATCAAGGGAGCAAGTTGCTCGGTTGGATGAACTTTCATCAGATACAGGAACCGCCGGTATTCAACTTCAACTGCGTCTGCTTTTTCCTGGCTCCAAGCTAAGCCTGATCTTTTGTGCATCAGCTTGTTCTTGATTTGTTCCAGGTCCAGTGCTGCGATTGCGTTGTATGCGTTGTTCGAAATCATGATAAGCCTCTTCTTTTTGTGTGTACATTGGTGTACGTTTTTGTGGTTGACTACATCCCTGTTTTACTTGCGCTACCTCAGTTACTACGAGTGCCTCCTTTCTTCTGACCGTTTTAAATTTCCTACTTACATTGTTTTCAGTAACTAATTGAGGATGTTGCACCGCTGCTTTGTTGCGCACTTGCGTTTGCTCAACAATTCGCCGCGGGCAAAACTCCGGCGCAAAACCGGCCCCAAAAGTCTGCAAGTCGTACAGGAAAGTTTTGTTTACGACAGCGCGCCTGCCCGATCGGGCAGGGGAGCGCATGGCGTCACAAACGACGCCTCGGTGGACACTGGCGCCCGCGCAGGGTCCATCTGAAGGGGAACCGAAACGCAGACAGTCGTTCCGGCGCCCTCACTGCTGTCGACCGTGAAGGTACCGCCGAGGATGCTGATGCGTTCCTCGATACCGACCAGGCCGAACGATCCGGCCTTGCCGCGCTCGCGCGACTGAAGGCCGATTCCGTTGTCGGCCACCGTCATCGACAGACGGTGGCCGCTCATTTTCAATTCCACGCGGACCCGCGTGGCGTGCGCATGGCGCACGATGTTGCTGAGTGATTCCTGCAGGATGCGGAAGAAGGCCGTGGCCGCATGATCGCCCAGCGGCACCTCGGTCGGCTCGTCGATCAGCTCGCAGGCGATGCCGGTGCGCCGCACGAATTCGGCCACCTGCCACTCGACCGCCGCCGACAAGCCCAGGTCGAGCACATTCGGGCGCAGGTCGTTGATGATCTGGCGCACACTCTTGATGGTGGCGTCGATCTGCGCCAGTGTGGCCAGGGCGCGTGCGTGCAGGCGGGGATGGCGGCTGGCGGTGCGCGAGCTGAGCATGTCGGCCTCAATGCGCAAGGCCAGAAGATTCTGGCCGAGGTCGTCGTGGATTTCGCGCGCAATCCGCTTTCGCTCGTTTTCCTTGATCTGGTCGGCATGGGCGGCCAAGCGGCGCAGGCTCTGGTGCGACAGCTGCAGCTTGGCCTGGCTGTCGCGCAGTTCGCGCGTCATGCCCTTGGCCATCTTGATGGCGCGCCGGCGGGACGAGGTCAGCGCGTGGAACAGGGCATACAGCAGCATCGAACTGACGAACCCGGCCAGCATGGCCAGCCAAGGGGCATATTCTTCAAAGCCGGTATACATTTCGTGGGCTTCGACGCTGAACGTGGCATGCCAGGGGCGGCCGTTGAAGTCGACCTTGGTGGTGCTGGAAAAGCGGCTGACCGGCGTGGAGAACAGTGGCGCCGGTACCACCGTGCCGGCGGCGCTGTCGAACAGCACCCGGCCGTGGCCCTTGTCCACCCGCTCAGCCCGGTCCACCAGGGTCATGCGCACATTCTTGAGCGGCATTTCGTCGATGACGCCCTTGACCAGCTTGTCGACGCTGAAAGCGATGCCCACGCTGCCGATGTAAGCGGCGCGCCGTTCGCTGACCGTATTGGTCGGCTGGCCGATGCCGTACACCGGCAGGCGCATGGCCAGGGCAGTGCGGTTGGGTGAGGACAAGAGCGGAACCGGGATGCCGGAGGTCGCCAACTTTCCTGTGTCGCGCGTGCCGTCCAAGGTTGGTTTCGCCAGCGGATTGCCGTGCAGATCGACCCCGATCGACCAGGCAAAGCGGGCTTCGGGCTCGATATACACGACCACGGTGTATTCCGGCCGGCGCGCTGGCGGATTGATGCGGAAGTGGTCGAGCGGGCGGCCATCGGCCAGGCGCTCGGCGCGGATGCGCCGCTCGAAAGCGTCGTGCTGGTCGTCGGTGAAGTACAGCGCAAAGTTGATGTTTTCGATCGCCGGGAAATAGCGCGGCAGGTCCAGCCCCTGAACATAGCCGTGGAACTGCTGGCGCGACAGCGGATCGCTGATCTGGAACAGGCTGACCGTGCCGCGCAGCACATCGGTGTAGGACTTGATGCGCGCATCGATGGTATTGCTGGCGTTTTGCGCCAGGCCGGCGAAGCGCTCGCGCGAGTCGGCCTCGATCGACACGGCCGTAAAGAAATAGAGCGACAGGCCGACCGCGATCGACAGCGGCACGCCCATCCACATGACCGGACGGCTCGGCGTGAAAACCCTGATCAGATTGGTGAGCGTTCGCATCGCAGCCACTATTCCTTTTCCATATCAAACGGGAGATTTGTTCCTTGATCTAAGTTAACCGATACTCACAAAATCCCTACCTAGCGGACCTAATAGGTTTCCTTAATTTAATTGTAGGAATATTCGGAATTTCCGGTGCGAATAAGGGAAAGCCCCACTGTGATCGCAATCGGAGCGAGGCTTTTCAGGAGTTACTGTCGCGCATATGCTACGTGATACGGAACCGGTGTAGGACTTTATTTCATCTTATTTGCCAGCTTATTGGCTGTTATTTAAGCCAGCTGTCTTTTAAGGTTGTTACCCGATTAAATATCGGCTTGCCGGCCTGGGAGTCGATGCGGTCCGCCACAAAGTAACCATGGCGTTCGAACTGGAAGCGCTGGTCCGGCTGAGCGTCGCGCATGCCGGGCTCCAGATAGGCGGTAACCACTTCCAGCGCATTCGGGTTCAGGGCCTGGATGAAGTCCTTGCCGCCCGCATCCGGCTGGGCATCGATGAACAGGCGGTCGTACAGGCGCACTTCGGTTTCCAGCGCGGTGGCCGCGCTGAC
>CAMLFK010000404.1 GCA_946479255.1 uncultured Oxalobacteraceae bacterium | reverse complement strand
ATCGGCAACGAAACCAAGGTCAAGGTCGTCAAGAACAAGATCGCCCCGCCGTTCAAAGAAGCCCACTTCGACATTCTTTATGGAGAAGGCACGTCGCGCGAAGGCGAAATCCTCGACCTGGGCGCCGACAACAAGGTGGTCGAGAAGTCCGGTTCCTGGTACAGCTACAACGGTGAGCGTATCGGCCAGGGCAAGGACAATGCACGCCTGTTCCTGAAGGAGCGTCCAGCACTGGCGCGCGAGATCGAGAACAAGGTCCGTGCCGCGCTGGGCGTGCGCGAACTGCCGCCGCCGGCTGGTGAAGAACCAGCTAAAGTGACCAAGCTGAAAGCCGTATCGGAATAAGTTTGTGAATGCCGGCCGGGATGACTCTTCTGAGACATCCCGGCCGTGTTCATTGACTGATCCGATCGATGCCGATGGCCCGCCCGCAGCTGAGCCTTAAAGCCCGCGCGCTGCGCTATCTGTCGATGCGCGAGCACAGCCGGCTCGAACTAAGCCGCAAGCTGGCGCGCTATGCGGAAGAGGGCGATGACATCGAGGCCGTCCTCGACTTCCTCGAAAAGAACAACTGGCTGTCCCAGGAACGCTTTTCCGAATCCCTGGTACACCGCCGTGCCGCCCGGTTCGGCAACAGCCGCATCATGGCCGAGCTGCAAAGCCATGGCATCCAGGGCGAAGCCCTGCACGAACTCAAATCCAATCTGAACGACAGCGAAGCCGCGCGCGCCTGCGAAGTCTGGCAACGCAAGTTCGGCACAGTCGCCGAAGATGCCGAAGCGCGCAGCAAGCAGATGCGCTTCCTGATGCAGCGCGGCTTCTCCCAACGCGCCATCCGCGCCGCCATGCAAGGACGCGATCCCGAGGATGACTGACAAGCGGACTGACAAGCGCTTTGCTTAATAGCTTGATATGATTGATCGAACTATCAGACAATCCATGGCAACGACACGCATCCTGTACGCGTACTGCGAAGAGCTGGACGAGTCCGTCAGCATCGACACGGCCCGGCGCCACTTCGTCTGCGAAGAGCCGGCGCTCTCGGCCTACCATTTTTACTGCGACGATGAGCACTGTGCCAGCCAGCCAGGCCGATCCGGTACGCATCACCGGCGTGAATTACCGGGTACCCGCGTCCGAATCCGCCAAGTACGTGACCGCGCATTACCGCCTGCTCGATAGTCACCATGAACTGTGCCGCTGGAATCAGGAGCGCGATGCCGACATCGGCCTGCTGCCGGGCGAGACCGCGGACGAAGCCAAACAGCGCAAATTGCGCCGCAAGCTGCACGACCTGGTGACCATCTTCGATCCTTCATTGGGCGACGATGTGCCTGGCAAGCGCCGTCCGGCAAAGGATGGCGCTGAGGATGGACCGGCGATTGCGGGTCCGCGCACCGCCGGCAAGCCGAGGGACCCCGACAAGCAAGCCGGCGGCTACAACCGTACCAATCAGCTGGGGCGGCTGGTCGAGACCTATCGCGAAGCCAGGGCGACGCTAAGCCAGGAAGAGTTTAATGAGCTGACCATTCGCGTGGTCAATGAGGGCACGCTGCGGCTGGGTGAGTATTTTTGCCGGCTGGCGCGTGCCACGTACGCCACGCGCAACCGCGTCGTCCATGGTGGCGCCACTCTGGTGAAGCGTTATGGGCGCGGGTTTCGCTTGAAGTTCTACGACAAGGTGGCTGACACCTCGGTGTTCCTGTATGTCAGCCCGGATGAGATGGCGGCGTACCGGTTTCGCAAGTATCTGGAGCTGGCGCTGGAGCAGGCCGATACGGTGAAATACTTTACGGTGTATGCCATCGCTACGCTCAAGCCGGGCAAGAGCGAGAAGACGAGCGATCTGGTGGTGGATGATTTGCGGCATTTGACCCTTATTCCTGGGCCGGAAAAAGCGGCTTGAACGGAGCAAGCCGCATCCCCGTAGACTGCACATTTGGTCCGGCCAATTACTGTTTTTTATCTTCGCGGTCAGGCCGAATATGAAAATTGACCAGCGCATCGCTGAAATATTGATGGCTTTGCCATGAATCCGCCTGCGCCTGCCCTGAAATGGTGCAATGCAAGATATTCACCGCCCGGCGACTGATGCTTTTTGAGCATCAAACGATGAAATTTCTGTTTCTGCATGCAAAATGGGCATTTCAAGCTCAACAGGCGGGAAATGCTGTGCTAAACTTTTGGGGTTAAAGCAGCGCCGCATGAGCGGTTGTTGCCGTAGAAGCTGCGGCAACGTGCATCAGGCACACCGGCTGCATACTATTTACCGCCGCATTTCCGGCATTGGTTTTTTATGCCCCTGTCTTCTCCCGTCCCCCGCGCACTACGGCATACGCGCGCCATCCGTGTCGATGCGTTTGCACGCGACGATGGCCTGTGGGACCTCGACGCCCACATCTCGGATGTGAAAACGCGCGATTCGCTTCTAGCGTCCGGCGTGCGCGCGGCTGGCAGCAAACTCCATGACCTGTTCTTGCGCATCACGATTGATCGCGAACTGATGATCGTCGAGGCCGAAGCCGCCTCCGATGCAGTTCCCTATCCCGGCTTCTGCGATACCAATTCCGGCGTTTACAGGCAACTGATCGGCCTGTCACTGGTCAAAGGGTTTCGCGCCGCCTTGAAAGAACGCCTCGCCGGCGTGCTCGGCTGTACTCACCTGACCGAACTGGCCCAGGTATTGCCGACCGCTGCGATCCAGGCCTACGCCAACGAGGTCATCCAGACTCGTGACGGCGCCGGCGACACTTCACCCGAGCGGCCATTCCAGGTCGACCGCTGCCATGCCCTGCGGGCCGATGGCCCCGCGGTGGCCGAGTATTATCCGCGCTGGGTGGCGAAGAAGGCCGTGGCGGGGTAGCTTTCGCAAGTTTGTGTTTCAAAGTTTCGTCTATATCACCATTCGCAGTTCAACCGTTTACACATCAGTAATAGAAGAAGGGAAGCCAGCATGAAAATCCATGAGTATCAAGGCAAAGAGATCCTCCGAAAATTCGGAGTGACGGTACCGCGCGGCATTCCGTGCCTGTCCGTTGAAGAGGCAGTCAAGGCAGCCGAAACGCTGGGCGGTCCAGTCTGGGTAGTCAAGGCACAGATCCATGCAGGCGGCCGCGGCAAAGGCGGCGGCGTGAAAGTGGCCAAGTCGCTCGAGCAGGTCAAGGAATACGCGACCCAGATCCTGGGCATGCAGCTGATCACCCACCAGACCAGCGCCGAAGGCCAGAAAGTGAACCGCCTGCTGATCGAAGAAGGCGCCGACATCAAGAAAGAACTGTACGTGTCGATGGT
>CAMLFK010000403.1 GCA_946479255.1 uncultured Oxalobacteraceae bacterium | reverse complement strand
AAGATCATCAAGATCTTCTCGGTGGCGTCGGTGGCCTTCCTGCCGCCGACCCTGATCGCCAGTTTGTACGGCATGAACTTCGACCTGATGCCGGAACTGAAGTGGAGCTTCGGCTATCCCTTCGCCATCGCGCTGATGATTACGTCGGCCGTGGCGCCGCTGTGGTACTTCCGCCGGCGGGGCTGGCTGCGTTAAGCGAATAAGCGGGCCTGACGGCTCAGAATTGACGTTCTGGTGGATATTCGAGAGTATTTATTGCACTTTGGCAAGCTATCATGCCGGTGCGATATGGCACGCCTGGATGCCTGACATGCTCTCAACATCGAATGAATCATCCCGCCGCGGCTCGCAATGCCGAGCCTGTGCCCAATTACCATGTGTCCAACTATCAAGTCCACCTGAACGGTGTTCTGCCGGGGCATGATGTGAATGTTGTGGCGGCCGCTCTGGCCCCGCGCTTCAAGCGATCTGTGGAACAACTCACGGCGATCCTGAATGGGCCGATGATTGTGCTCAAACGCGGCATCGACCGCCAGACGGCCGAGCAATATGTCACGGCGCTGACCAAGGCCGGCTGTGCGTGCTCGATGCACCAGCAGACCGTCGCGCCTGCGCCTGTTCCGGTGCGGCTGGTGAAAGCGGTCCCGGCTGCCGAGCAGCCGATAGTGCCCGCCAAGCCGGACGGGCCGCCAGCGGCCAACCTGGCGATGGCGGTCAACGGCCAGACGCTAGGTATCGACGCAATACTGATCTTCATTGCTGCCGTCGTGTTCCCGCACCAGACAACAGGGCAGGGCCTCAAGCAGATTGGCATGCTGCTGGCCGTGCTGTCGGTGCTGGGCGTCGTGCGCATCGTTATAGGGCTGCGCCTTTCCTTGCCCGTGCGCGTGCTGAGGATTGCCTTGGCCTTCATTCCTGTTATCAGCTTCATTTCCTTCATCGCCTTGAGCATGCAGGTATCGAAGCAGGTAAGGGCCGAAGGTTACGAGGTGGGGCGCCTGGGTGTGAATGCGCATGAACGCGATGCTATCGTTGCCGCCACGCCGGGCCAGCCGCACTACAGCCGCGCGCCGTCTGTTCTGGTGGCGATCGCCATTGTGCTGATCCACCTGGCCAATCCAGCATCGCTTCCTTAGCCTATCGTCAGCATGATAGCGCCGCCTCGCGAGATCCCATGATTCATCCCACCACGGCTGGCAGCGCCCCTGTCGCGCCCACATATCAAGTGCACCTGAACGGTGTTTGTCCAGGCCACGATGGCGCTGTTGTCGCTGTCGCATTGGCCCCGGTTTTCAAGCGTTCTGCTTCGCAAGTCCTGGCGCTCCTGAATGGCCCGGCGCTTGTGCTCAAGCGAGGCCTGGATCGTCGGATCGCCGAGCACTATGTCGCTACGCTTGCCCGAGCCGGCTGTGCCTGCTCGATGCACTTGCAGAGCGCTCCCCCGCAGGTTCTGGGTCGGCTCGCAAAAGTGGCGTGGGCGGTGCCGCATGCCGGGCCGCCGGCCTTGCCGTCCCGGTCGGGCCCGCAAGCCGATCCCGGCCTGGCGATGGCGGCGATCGGCCAGACCCTATGTATCGACGCAATCCTCCTTAGTGTTGTCTTCCTGGTGCTGTATCGGACCAGCATCCTGGGCTTCATGCTGTGTTCCGTTGCGATCAGTACGCTGTCGGTGCTGGGTGTCGTGCGGATCGCCAGGGGGCTGCAGTTCTCCTTGCCCATGTGCGTGTTCAATGCCGTCGCCGCCATCATTCCACTGATTAACGTGGTCTTCCTGGGTGTGTCGAGTGTGATGGTGTCGCGGCGTGTCAAGCAAGCCGGCTTCAAGGTCGGTTTCCTGGGTGTCAGTGCGCGTGAACGCGCGCGTATCCGCGGCGCGGCGCCAGAGCTGCCGCACTACGACCGCTTGCCGTCCATCGCAACGGTGTTTGCGCTTGTGCTTATCTGCATCAACACGCCGGTCTCGCTGGACCAAGGGATCTTCATCGTGGATGGAATACAGGTAGGCCATAGCGGGCCTGCACCTCAGCCGGCGCCGCCCCGGCCAATGCCGGCGAACATTGCGCCTGTCGATCAGTTCGAAGCGCGCGATATCGTCCACATCGAGGTCGCCGAGGATGACACCATTTACGCCGGAGCGGACCGGGCGTCCTACCGGAGCACCAACGGTGGCGCGAGCTGGGAACGCTTGCAGGACAGGGTTCTGGGCGATTTCACGCTGACCCCGAAAGGACAGCTGTTCGATCTCGCAAGCGGCTATGTATACAAGAGCACTGACGGCGCTCACTCCTTCGCGAAGATGGGCTACGCAACACAGAAGGGGGAGGAAGAGGATTCGCATGCGGGCAGTCTCAGCTTTGCAGCCGGTCGTCTGTTCGCGGTGAGCGACGGCCTGATCGTCAGCGACGACGAGGGCAAGAGCTGGCGCCATTTAAAGAAAGCGCTGAACGGCGGGCGCGTACATGCCGCTTCCGATGGAACGCTGTATTACGGGTTCCATGAGATGACGAGCAGTTCAGACGGCGGACGTAACTGGAAGTCCATCCCCCTCCCTGAGGGCACGTCCATGACCATGATGGCTACCAGCACCGATGGTCAGCTGGTGTTCGCCGCCGACCCATGGTACGGCGACTCCTTTGTGAGCCTTTGGTCGACGCGTGACAAGGGGAGGACCTGGACCCCAATCGACCAGGGGCTGCCCACTGATTCGGGCTTCCATGTCGTGTTTGTGACCGGTTTAGCCGATGGCTCGATGATGGCGGCCGGGACCAACGGGCTGATCTACCGCCGTGCTGCCGGAGCGCTCAGCTGGACGAAAACCTCAAGCGGCTTGCCGGGCACGGAGGAATGTGCACTGGGCCAAAAGAAAATTCTTCCTGGTGTGTACACGATCGTGCAGGGCCAGTCCGGCCGCGTTTACGCCGGGACGCGCCACGGCGTATTCCTTAGCCGGGACAAGGGCATTAGCTGGACGCCGTCGCTGGTCCTGCGCACAGGGTTCTGAGGGACTAAACGCTCTCGGCAAGCTTCGAAAACACCCGGCGCGCGCAGTCGATGGTCTCGTCGATCACCGCATCGCTGTGCTGGGCAGAGACGAACCCGGCCTCGAACGCGGCCGGCGCAAAGTACACGCCCTGGTCGAGCATGCCGTGGAAGAAGGCGTTGAAGCGGGTTTTGTCGCCCGCCATCATCTCTTCGTAACTGGTCGGCACCTCGTCGCTGAAGTAGATGCCGAACATGCCGCCGATCGAATCGGCGCAGAAGCTGACGTCCGCTTCCCTGGCCGCGCCGGCCAGGCCCGCCGCCAGGCGCGCCGACTG
>CAMLFK010000402.1 GCA_946479255.1 uncultured Oxalobacteraceae bacterium | reverse complement strand
CTGAAGAAGGGCGGGGCGTGAATCCCGCCCTTCTTCGCATCTGGCGTGCCCCCGCCGTGGTGGCGCTGCTCTTGCAAGTGGCGGCGTTCGCGCCGACCCTGGCC
The DNA here is from genome assembly GCA_946479255.1 of uncultured Oxalobacteraceae bacterium. The sequence goes on along the minus strand of CAMLFK010000402.1, from coordinate 3,239 downwards.
ACCGTCTACTTGCTGGCGCGCGCCGGCCTGACCCCATCCTTCCCCCTTATCGCCTTGATCCAGGGCCTGTTCGCCGCGCTGCTTTCCCGCTGGCGCGGCCTGGCCGCGTGGTGGCTGGCCATCCAGCTGCTCTTTCCCGTCACCCTGTACGGCGCGCTGGCGCTGGAGATCGCGCCGCTGTGGTTCCTGGCCGGCTTTTTGTTACTTCTGGTCTTGTACTGGTCGACTTTCCGCACCCAGGTGCCGTATTACCCGTCGGGCCAGCGCGTCTGGGATGAAGTTGAGAAATTACTGCCGCAGGGCAGGCCGGCGAAGGCGATCGATATCGGCAGCGGCCTGGGCGGACTGGTGCTGGAACTGGCGCGCCGCCGCCCCGATTCGCGCTTCACCGGCATCGAGCTGGCACCCCTGCCTTGGCTGGCCAGTTTTGTACGCGCGAAGTTGTCACGCAATCATGCCATTTTCATCCTCGGCGATTATGAAAAACTTCACTTCGCCGACTACGATCTGATATTCGCGTATCTATCTCCGGCCGCCATGAGCGCGCTGTGGAGCAAGGCCTCCAAGGAAATGCGCCCTGGGTCAAAATTGCTCAGTTATGAATTCCTGATAACGGAAAAACAGCCTGATCTTATTGTCTCGCCAACTGGGCGCGGACCATCTCTATTTGTCTGGCACTTTTAGGCCACAAAGGGGGTAGTTTTGCTTGCCGGTAACGCGTTCTCCCGGTATTGTAGTTCCGTATGTAAATTTTTTGATCCATGCTTGTTACAAGATTTGCACATCCCTTGACGAATATTTATCGAAATATGCGCCCGGATGTGGACTCGCATATTCATTTGCAAAATAAAGAGGAGCAGCGCTCTTGTTAGTTATTATCGGATACGTCATTGTGATGGCCGCGGTGTTTGGCGGCTTTGCCGCCAGCGGGGGCCACCTTGGGTCGCTGTGGCAGCCACTCGAGCTGGTGATGATCGGCGGCGCGGCCTTTGGCGCTTTCTTTGTCGGTAATAACGGCAAATCGATCAAAGCCACCCTGCAAGCCGTACCCGGTATTTTCAAGGGTTCGCGCCATACCAAGGATTTGTATATGGAGATGATGTCGCTGCTGTTCGACGTCCTGTCCAAAGTCCGTAAAGAAGGTTTGATGTCGATCGAAGGCGATATCGAAAAGCCTGAAGAAAGCCCGCTGTTCTCTAAATATCCGGGCGTACTGGCCGATCATCATATCGTTGAATTCATGACCGATTATCTGCGCCTGATGGTGTCGGGTAATATGGATGCGTTCCAGATCGAGAATCTGATGGATAACGAAATCGAAACCCACCACCACGAAGGCGCGGTGCCGGCCCACTGTATCGCCAAGCTGGGCGACGGCTTGCCGGCCTTCGGTATCGTGGCGGCGGTGATGGGCGTGGTGCACACCATGGAATCGGTGGGTATTCCACCGGCCGAGCTGGGCATCCTGATCGCCAAGGCGCTGGTCGGTACCTTCCTGGGTATTCTCCTGGCATACGGTTTCGTTGGTCCCCTGGCCAGTTTGCTCGAGCAAAAGCTGGAAGAGTCGACCAAGATGTTCCAATGCGTTAAAGTGACCCTGCTGGCGAGCCTGAATGGCTATGCGCCGGCCCTGGCCGTGGAATTCGGCCGCAAGGTGCTGTACTCGACCGAGCGTCCGTCGTTTGCGGAGCTCGAAGAGCACATCAAGAAATCCAAGACGAAGTAACGGCCATGGTTCGATCGACTGACAACAGCATGACGCTGGCGGGAGGCGCGTATGGCCGATGAAGGCTTACGCCCGATTATCGTCAAGCGCATCAAGAAGACCGCGGGCGGCCATCATGGCGGCGCGTGGAAGATCGCCTACGCCGACTTCGTGACGGCGATGATGGCCTTTTTCCTGCTTATGTGGCTGCTGGGTTCGACCAGCAAGGGCGACTTGAACGGCATCTCGGAATTCTTCCAGACCCCCCTCAAGGTCGCCATGTCGGGCGGCTCGGGCAGCGGCGACAGCTCGTCGGTGATCCAGGGCGGCGGCACCGACCTGTCGCGCCGCAGCGGCCAGGTGAAGAAGGGCGACACCGTCCCCGAGAAAAAGACCTATGACCTGAAGGCTGCCAAGGCGGTGCTCGAACGCGAGGAAGCCGCGCGCCTGAAGGAACTCAAGGCCAAGATCGAAGCGACCATCGAGATCAATCCGCTCCTGAAGAAGTACAAGAACCAGATGCTGCTCGATATCACCAGCGAAGGCTTGCGCATCCAGATCGTCGATGAGCAGAACCGCCCGATGTTCGCGCTGGCCAAGGCCGAGCTGCAGCCCTATACCCGCGACATCCTGCACATCATCGGCATCGTGCTCAACGAAGTGCCCAACCGGATCGGCCTGTCGGGCCATACCGATTCGACCCCATACATGAGCGACTCGGGCTACAGCAACTGGGAACTGTCGGCCGACCGCGCCAATGCCTCGCGCCGCGAGATGGTCATGGCCGGCCTGGCGGATGGCAAGATCATGCGCGTGGTGGGGCTGGCCGACGCCGCCCACCTGGACCGCAAGGACCCGTTCAATCCGATCAACCGCCGCATCAGCATCATCGTGATGAACAAACGCACCGAAGAAGCGGTGATGCGCGACGGGGCGGCGATGGAAGTGACGGCAGAAAGCCTGCCAGGGGCCGCGGGCGCTATTAATGCCGCCGCAATCAAGTAATCCTGGCGAGAGAACTGGAGAAGTCAGAATGGCGAGAAAAAAAATACTCGGATCGCATGTCAGGCGCCTGCTGTCGGGCGTGTCCGACCACGGCAAGAAGCACCTGACCGAAGTCGAGACCGACCTGATTCAAACCGAGCTGCTGCTGGAAGAAGCGATCGAGAAGCTGACCAAGAGCTTCATGGCGATCCACACGGTGGTCGGCGCGCAGCAGGACACCATCAATCTGCTGCTGGCCGGCGGCACCCCGAGCGCTGAAGACAGCGCGCGGCTGGGCGGCATGTCCGGCGAGATCGGGGTGTACGTGAACACGGCGATCACCAGCATGCAGTTCCAGGACATGACGAGCCAGCTGATCGACCGCACCCTGAAACGGGTGACCGGCCTGCGCGAGTTCCTCGGCACCCTGGGCGCGTACAGTAACGACATCACGCCGGAATCGGGCAGCGACGAACTGGTGGACCTGCTCGGCAAGGTCAGCATGGCATTGGCGATCCAGTCGCTTGAGCTGCGCAGCGTGTTGCGCAAG
>CAMLFK010000401.1 GCA_946479255.1 uncultured Oxalobacteraceae bacterium | reverse complement strand
ATCTTCTTGGCTTCCGAAATGAGCTGGATGACTTCGTCGTACTTGCTGTCCTTGTCGCCGGAAATCATGACCGGGTAGTCCGGGTGATTGGCGTGCAGGGTGCGCAACTCTGCGATCACGGCCGCGCGGTCCGGCACGTCGGTCGGGGTGGTGGCATTCTTGCCGTTGACGCCGATCGACAGGCTGGTATTGGGCTTGATGATGATCTGGATGTAGTCGTCCGGCGGCAGCGTGGACTTCTGCGCGGTCGGCAGGTTGATCACGTTGGGGCTGTTTGCCGCCGGTACCGCCATGAAGATGATCAGCAATACCAGCATCACGTCGATATAGGGGACGACGTTGATCTCGGACTTGAACTTGCGTTTGCGGCCGCTGCGCAGGTTGCTGGATAAGGACATGGGGTCTACACCTTAGCGCGACTGGCGCTGCAGGATGTTGGAGAATTCTTCGACGAAGCTCTCGAAGCGGATCGCCAGGCGGTCGATGTCGTGGGTGAAACGGTTGTACGCCACCACGGCGGGGATCGCGGCGAACAGGCCGATGGCGGTGGCGATCAGCGCTTCGGCGATGCCGGGAGCCACCACCTGAAGCGTTGCCTGCTGCACACTGGCCAGGCCGCGGAAGGCGTTCATGATGCCCCACACGGTGCCGAGCAGGCCGATGTAGGGCGACACGGAGCCGACCGAGGCCAGGAAGTTCAAGTGCGAATCGAGGGCGTCGAGTTCGCGCTGGAAAGCGGCGCGCATGGCGCGGCGCGCGCCGTCCAGCACGGCGTTGATGTCCAGGGCGCCGGTGTTTTGTTTACTCTTGATGAATTCGCCCATGCCGGCTTCGAAGATGCGCGCCAGCGAACCGCTCTGTTCACGGGTGCTGGAAGCGTTCTGGTGCAGGGTATGCAGATTGCCGCCAGCCCAGAAGCTGCGTTCGAACTTTTCCGTTTGCTGGCGCGCGGCGCGGATCGCGAAGGTTTTGCGGAAGATATACGTCCAGCTGACCAGCGAAAGTCCCAGCAGCAGCGCCATGATCAGCTGCACGATGAAGTGCGCGTTGGCGATCAGCGCGGTGAAGGAAAGGTCTTGAGCTACATTCATTGGGTCGTTTTCTTTGGGTAAATTCAGGCGGCATGCATTTTAGCAGCGGCTGCCTCGGGCAGGGGCCGCGGGCGCAGCGTGGCCGCATCCACACAGCCGACCTTGACGGCGGCCGTGGTCAGCAATTGTTCGCCGCGCCATGCCTGTTGCACGAACTGGACCGAAGCACGTCCGATTTTTTCTATATTCAACGTTAATTTTAGTTCATCATCGAGCCGCGCTGGCGCGTGATATTCCACATTGGTAGTTTTGACCACAAAAATCGCAGCTTCCTCGGCCAACAGCGCCTGCTGGCCAATCCCGGCGGCGCGCAGCCACTCGGTACGCGCACGTTCAAAGAACTTGAGGTAATTTGCGTAAAATACGATGCCGCCGGCGTCGGTGTCTTCGTAGTAGACCCGGATCGTCCAGGTAAATACTGAGGGCATGTTGGGGTCAATTGGTGAGAATCGGAAACATTTTACGTCATTTTCCGAAAGTTAATGTACGCCAACGTACATAAATACAGTGCAATGTCGTTGGAAAATTGACGCGGGCACAAGTAGACAAGCATGTTGCGCTGGCGCCAAGAGTCGTAACAATCCGTAACATGTGTCCGGTTTCCTGTTACATGGCGCTCGGCGCCCGAAAGCTGCCGATCAGCTGCGTTTGACGTTAAATGGCGCAAAGCCTTGGCAGGTCGGCATCATCTCGATGCTGTTGATATTGATGTGTGGCGGCAGGGTGGCCACCCAGTACGCCGTCTCGGCAATATCGGCTGCCGTCAGCGGCACCGTGCCCTCGTACACCTTGGCGGCGGCAGCGTCGTCGCCACGCATGCGCACATTGGAAAACTCGGTGCCGCCGCACAGACCCGGCGCCAGGTTCGTTGCGCGTACGCCGGTCCCGACCAGGTCGGCGCGCAGGTTCAGGGTGAACTGGTCGACGAAAGCCTTGGTGGCGCCGTAGACATTGCCGCCGGGGTAGGGGAAGTGGCCGGCCACCGAGCCCAGATTGATGATCAGTCCGCTGCCTCGGTCGACCATGGCCGGCAGCATCGCGCGGGTCATGGTGACCAGGCCGCGGCAATTGGTGGCGATCATGGTTTCCCACTCATCCAGCTTGGCCAGGTGGGCAGGCTCGGTGCCCAGCGCCAGCCCGGCGTTATTGATCAGCACGTCGATAGGGCGCCACGACTGCGGCATCATCGACAGTGCTTCCTCGATCGACTCCTTGTCCGTCACGTCCATCACCATCGGCAGGGCCAGGTCGCCCAGCTCGGCGGCCAAGGCGTCCAGGCGCTCCTTGCGGCGCCCGCTGATGACCACCTGATGGCCGTGTTTAACGAACTTGCGCGCCATTTCAGCGCCGAAGCCGGCGGAGGCGCCGGTGATGAATACGATCATGGTGAGGCCCTTTAGATTAACGGCAAAATTATATACCTACACCATGATCGGGCGGATGCCTATGTGGTCAGTCTTTCTGTCAGAGACGAATATGGTCTGTAAGACATGGTCTGTAAGACGGTTCGGGGCAGGAAGCGAGGGGTGTGCGCTTTTATACACCTTTCCGATAGCAGGTCAGGATGCCGTCGCTGTGTACCATGCCGTTGTCCAACTCCTCAGTGAGGGCGCGTGCATAGCCAAAGCGAATGCCAAGCCGAGATAAATTATAGAAATTATATTATTTCGCCTGTGCACTCGCTGCCGAGAATTTTTGCTTTCACGCAAAATTGATCCTTCTGCATTCCAGGCAGCCAGTGCATTTCTTGCTCTAAACCGCGTCTTAAATTACAATCTGGCCTCCATTACGTCTCACGTAACTGGCGAAAAGCCGCGGCGCCTTGTTCTGCCCGCCGGCGAAAGGTGGGCATCCACCGGGAAACGTGAGATTTCATCAGCCGTTCGCCTGGGCAGCCACCGATGGAAGCGCACGATGAGGCTGCCTATCTCCTATGTTCTGGCTCCCCTCAGTCGACCCTTCGTTGCCTCGCACTCTTATCGATTGGAGTTTTTCATGTTTGCAAAAGATCACACGCTCGCCAATGTTGACCCGGAACTGTGGGACGCGATTCAAAAAGAAAACACCCGCCAGCAAGATCACATCGAGTTGATCGCTTCGGAAAACTACACCTCGCCAGCGGTCATGCAAGCCCAGGGCTCGCAGCTGACCAATAAGTACGCCGAAGGCTATCCAGGCAAGCGCTACTACGGCGGCTGCGAATTCGTCGACGTTGCCGAGCAACTGGCGATCGACCGTGTCAAGCAACTGTTCGGCGCGGA
>CAMLFK010000400.1 GCA_946479255.1 uncultured Oxalobacteraceae bacterium | reverse complement strand
AGTAATCGATCCCGGTTCTGTACAAGAAGAAGCCGCCCACTGGGCGGCTTTTTTATTTGGGCGCCAAAAGCAAACCGCAAGCTAAAAAATGTTAGCTTGTTTTCAATCCAAGCTTGCCTATATTGAAAGTCCGAAGCGAACCGGGTGGCCCAGCGTGCAAGACAAGCCGCGTCCGCCCTCCTGAAAGGACGATCATGACACACGCTTGGCGCCTCACTTTCGCCTACGACGGCGACTCTTTCACCCTCAAATCGACGCTCAAGCTGGAAAAGCGCGTACCGGCCGGCCAAGCGGCGGACGCCAAGCACAGCGGCAAGTACGTAGAATTGCGCAGCGCCCAGCGCAAGGTCATCTACCGGCGCCGCATCAGCGAACTGCTGCCCGATACGGTCGAATACCCGACCGGCGATCCGGAAAAACCTTTTGGCCGCGCGGCGAGAAAGAGCGGTGAAGTGTCGATCCTGGTGCCGGCGCTGGCCGAGGGCCAGACCGTGGCCATCGTGGCAGCCGGCCGGCCGCTGTCCGATGCCACGCGCAAGCAGGGGGCCGAAGCCGAGGCAGCCATAGTGCGCGACCTGATCAGCGTCGACCTGCCGCGCGATGCCGAACCTTCGGGAGCGGCATCATGAGCGCCGCCGACGGCACCGTGGTCGGCCTCACCAAGATCTTCGATTCCGGCACCCCCGGCACACGCTGGAACCTGGTGTTCGTGGCCGATGGCTATCGCGCGGTGGAGCTGGGCCAGTTCGCCACCGACTGCCAGGACGTGGTCGACCGCCTGATGACCGAACCGCCCTTCGACCGCCCCGAGATTCAATGCGGCATCAATGTGTACCGGCTCGACGTGGCCTCCACCGATTCCGGCGCCGACAAGCCCAACTGCAGCGACGGCGGCGGCAGTGCCACTTTTGTCGACACCTATTTCGATTCCACTTTCTGTTCCGACGGCGATACCCAGCGCCTGCTGTCCGGCGACGTCACCCTGGCGCGCACCACGGTCGAAGCCTCGCTGCCCGAATGGGACCAGATCGTGGTGTTCTGCAACGACCCCGAACGCGGCGGCGCCGGCGGCCAGGTGGCCTGGACCAGCAACAGCAGTTCGGACTGGATGGAAGTGGTGATCCATGAAATGGGCCACTCGGCCTGGGGCCTGGCCGACGAGTACGACTATGGCGGCCCGAACGTGTTCGAAGACGGCGAGCCGGGCGAACCGAACGTGACCATCGACAGCAATCCTGCCACCTGCAAATGGTCGGCCCTGGTGACGGCCGGCTCGGCCAACCCGACCCGCGCCAATCCGGACTGCACCACCGGCGATCCCGGCCCCAGCGGCGTGCCGGCCGGCACCGTCGGCACCTTCGAAGGCGCCAAGTACAGCCACTGCGGCTGCTACCGCCCGGTATGGAACTGCATGATGCGCGACACCGGCGCGCCCTTCTGCCCGGTGTGCACCAAGACCATCGTCGATTTCATGGCGACCTATAACCAGCCGGCACCCAGCGGCGATATCGACCTGATGACCAGCACGGTCAATTTCAACGACGTGCCGACCGGGCTGTCGGTGGTGCGCGCGGCCCGCTTCGATGTCAACAGCTGCGTCGGCGTGACCTTCCAGGTCATGACGGCGCTGGTGGCACCGTTCGCGCTGGAAAGCCTGGCGGTGATTGCGGCCTCGCCCAGCGGGCCTTCGCCGTGGCGCGCCTATGTCTGGTTCCGCTTCACCGCCGGCGCGGTCGGGCCGGTTCCGTCGCAACAAGTGACGATCCGCTGCCTCGATACCGGCGAGGATTTCATCGTCACCCTGAGCGCCAACGTCATCGCCCGCCCCACGGTGGCGACCCAGCTGGTATTCGACAAGTCCGGCTCGATGCTCGGCACCACCGATGAGGGCCGTACCAAGGAGCAGGTGCTCAAGGATTCGGCCACCGCTTTCGTGAACCTGCTGTGGGACGACAACGGCATCGGTATCAATGCGTACGACCACGATCCGCATCCCATCATGAACGTGGCCGTGGCGGGCGCCCCGGGGGGCGGCAGCGGACGCGACGCCGCGCTGGCCGCGATCGGCGCGCACACTTCCAATCCGGATGGCTGGACCGCGATTGGCGACGGCATCGAACTGGCCCGCACCAAGCTCGACACGGCGGCCGGCACCTGGATGCACAAGGCCATGATCGTGCTCACCGACGGCATCGAAACGGCGGCCAAATCGATTGCCGAAGTGGCGGACGCGGTGGTCGACAATAAGGTGTTTGCGATCGGTTTGGGCACCGCCGAACAGATTCAGCCGTCCGCGCTGGAAGCCTTAAGCAGTGGCACCGGCGGCTACCTGCTCATGACCGGCAACATCGGCACCGATGAAACCTTCCTGCTCGAAAAATACTACATCCAGATTCTGGCGGGCGTGAACAACAACGACATCGTCGTCGATCCGGAAGGCTGGGCGCGTCCCGGCGTGGTCGACAAGATCCCGTTCGACGTCACCGACTCGGATGTGGAAATCACTGCGATGGTGCTGGGCCGCCCTGCCAACTTGCTGGCGATGGCACTGCAAGCGCCGGGCGGGCAGATTGTGCCGATCACCAACGCCTCGCTGATCGGCCGCAGCTCGGCGCGCACCATCTACATGCGTGCCGGCCTGCCGCTGTTGGCCGATGGCGTGCCGGCCCACGGCGGGCGCTGGCACCTGCTGCTGACGATCGACCGCAAATTCAATAATCCATCGGTGTCCACCGGCGCCAGCAACTGGCCCGGCACGGGCGAGTTCAGCATTCACTATTCCGCCAGCGTCGCAGCCTATTCCAACCTGCGCATGGAGGCGGACGTCCATCAGGACAGCCACGCGCCGGGCGCCACGCTGACGCTCTCGGCCACGCTGACCGAATACGGCGTGCAGTTCCGCGGCAACGCCAGCGTCAAGGTGGACATGACCCGTCCGGATGGCAGCAAGACGCTGGTCAACCTGCACGCCGTGGCAGGCGAACCCGGCCGCTTCGAAGCGCACCGCAACGCGGCCCAGGCAGGCATTTATACCTGCCACTTCCTGGCGGCCGGACGCACCCAGCGCGAACAGCAGTTCACCCGCGAAACCATCCGCACCGCGGCGGTCTGGCACGGCGGCGACAATCCGGGCAACGGCAGCTTCCCGGGTGGGGGCTATCCGGGTGGTGACGGCGACGGGCCGGGCAATGGCGGGCCAGGCGGTGGCTGGCCCGGCGGCGGGGATGGTCCGCGTCCTGGCGGTGGCGGCGGTGGCGGCAAGTGCTGCGGACCGGATTGGTGCGACCTGCTGGCCTGCGTGTTTGCCGAAGGGGTGATCAGTCCGGACCTTGCCAAGCGCATCAAGGCGGAAGGCCTGGACCTGTATCGCCTGCGCGATTGCC
>CAMLFK010000399.1 GCA_946479255.1 uncultured Oxalobacteraceae bacterium | reverse complement strand
GTGTTGATCAGCATGACCTTGTCGTTGACCAGCTGGGCCAGGTCCTTGTCGCCGGTCGAGACCACGGTCTTCATGCCGAGCCTGGATGCTTCCACCGACAAGGTGCCGATCACGTCGTCCGCCTCGACCCCGTCGACCATCAAAATCGGCCAGCCCATGTGGCGCACCGCTTCGTGGATGGGTTCGATCTGCACGCGCAGGTCGTCCGGCATGGACGCGCGCGTGGCCTTGTATTCCGGATAAAAGTCGTCACGGAACGTTTTCCCAGGGGCATCGAACACGCAGGCGATGTAGGCGGCCGGGTAATCCTGGCGCAGGCGGCGCAGCATGTTGACCATGCCGTGCATGGCGCCGGTGGGGTGGCCGTCCGGACTGCGCAGGTCCGGCAAGGCGTGGAATGCGCGGTAGAGGTAACTGGAACCGTCGACTAACAGCAGGGTATTTTGCATAGTGCCAAAAAAAAAGCCACTCAAGGGTGTGCGGCGGAGTGTGTGGGCGAAGTTAACATTTATTATCGCAGAATCCTGCGCCGACCCATCGCCATTGCTTTTGAGCGGCACGCCTTGGTGTTTGTTACAATGTCCCATACAAAATGAAGGCGAATATCATGACGCTGCGCACATCACTCCCTATAAAAATCCTGTCGGTTTGCCTGCTCGCGCACACGGGGTTCGCGATGGCACAGCAAACGCCCAATCAGGCGCCGCCCAAACTCGAAACCATCGAGGAAGGCAGCGACACGCCGATCACCGTGACCCCGCCAAAAACGAGCGGCGCCAAGATCACCGAAAAGAAGGAAGGCGGCCGCGTGACCGAAGTGAAGGTCAAGAGCGGCAAGAGCGAGTACACGATGAAGCCGAACGTCCCGGCCGGCAATGCGCAGCCGGGTGACGTGACGGGCAGCACCCTGCGCGCGCCGCAGTGGACCGTGCTCGAATTCGACCTTTTGAAGAAGAAAAACACCAACAAGGAATCCGTGCCGGAGGATGCGGCGGTACCACCGCCGCCACCGCCACCGGCCGCCAAAAAATAAGCCAGTCAGCTAGTTGTTTACCCAACGATTTAGTCACACTCGCAAGACACCGCAGCGGGAACGCGCGTTCGATTGACACCTTTTTCACTTTCGCTTTCACATGGCAGTTTTTACCGCGGTCAGCCTGGATGACCTCACACCCTGGCTCAAGCAATTTCCTCTCGGCAAAGCGGTCGCGATCAAAGGCATCGCTTCCGGCATCGAAAACAGCAATTTCTTCCTGACGACCGAGCGCGGCGAGTACGTGCTGACGATTTTCGAGAACCTGGATTTCGAGCAGTTGCCTTTCTATCTGAACCTGATGCGCCACCTGGCCGAGCACGGCGTGCTGGTGCCGGCGCCGGTTGCCAACGACCAGAACGAACTGGTGGTGGCGCTGCACGGCAAGCCGGCAGCCATCGTCAGTAAGCTGGCCGGCAGTTCGCAAATGGACCCGCAGCCGGTGCACTGCGCCGCCGTCGGCGCGATGCTGGCGAAGATGCACCTGGCCGCGCGCGACTTCACTATGCACCAGCCCAACCTGCGCGGCCTGCCGTGGTTGAACGAAACCACGCCGCAAGTGCTGCCTTACCTGGGCGAAGCGGAAGCCGCCCTGCTGCGTGCGGAAATCGATTTCCAGAACAGTTTCGCCGCCAGCGCGACGTATGCCGGCCTGACCCAGGGCCCGGTCCACGCCGACCTGTTCCGCAATAACGTCATGTTCGATGGCGAGCGCCTGACCGGCTTCTTCGACTTTTACTTTGCCGGCTGCGACACCTGGCTGTTCGACGTGGCCGTGACCGTCAACGACTGGTGCATCGATCTGGAGAGCGGTGCGCTGATCGATGAGCGCGTACGCGCCATGCTCGACGCTTACCACGCCGTGCGCCCCTTCACCGAGGCCGAACAAAGCGCCTGGCAGCCGATGCTGCGCGCGGCCGCGCTGCGCTTCTGGCTGTCGCGCCTGTACGACTTCCACCAGCCGCGCGAAGCCGAAATGCTGACGCCGCACGATCCGACCCACTTCGAACGCATCTTGCGCGAACGCATCGCGCACGCGGCGCCACGGTTGTCCTGATGAGCTTACCCGCGCGCACCGGCTGGCAATGGCTCAAGGACGGCTTTGGCCTGTTCCGCACCCAGCCGGGTGTACTGACCATGTTCCTGTTCACCAACCTGATGGCCAGCCTGCTGCTGAGCACCATCCCGGTGGCCGGCCCGCTGGTGGCGATGGTGCTGATTCCGTCCTTTAGCATGGCCTTGATGCAGGCCTGCTACGAGATCGATGCCGGACGCCGGGTGGGGTTCGGCGTGCTGATGACAGGCTTCCGCATGCCCGGTTTGGTGGCGCTGTGCAAGGTTGGATTGATTTACCTGGCGGTTTCGGTGCTGCTGACGATCCTCATGCGCTCTATCATCGGCGAAAATTTCTTCCAGCAGATGGCCACCCCGATCGATCCGAAGAATCCACCGATGCTGGCGGCGTCGGACGTGGGCGGCATGGCCTTGATTTTCGTGCTGCAAGCCATTGCGCTGATGGCGCTGTGCTTTGCCGCACCACTGGCCTACTGGCAGAAGATGACACCCGGTAAAGCGACCTTTTATAGCGTGTTCGCCGTGCTGGGCGCCAAGAAAGCCTTCGCAACCATGGTGCTGTCCTGGTTCGGGATTTTCTTTGTCGTTGCGATGCTGGTCAGGACCATCTTCGGCAACGCCAGTGTCGGCCAGGTGGTGCTGGTATGGATCGTGATGCTGTTCGTGCTGCTGCTGCAATGTGGTTTGTATGCGGCGTACCGGCAGATTTTTGGGATGCCGGAGAAGGCCTGAAGGCTCAATCTAATTCGTTAGCGTCCCAGCCGCTCCAGCTTCGCCACCGACAGATCCAGCATCTTCATCCCGGCCCGCCCAAAGTTAATCTGGGCTCTGGCATTGCCTCCCCCGCCTTCGATATTGACGATCACACCCTCGCCGAACTTGGCGTGCGATACCGATTCGCCGATCCGCCAGCCCGGGCCGCTGCTGGCCTTCTGGGTGATCTGCTGGGCAATCTTGTTGTCCGACCCGCCAGTGAACTTGGCGTCATCCCAGGCCGATTTCTTGTTGGCGAACCAGTGCGACTGCACGCGCGGCGACATCCACTTGAGCGCATCTTCCGGCAACTCGTCAAAGAAGCGCGACTTCATGTTGTAACGGGTCTGGCCGTGCAGCATGCGCGACTGGGTAAAGCTCATGTACAGGCGCTTGCGCGCGCGCGTGATGGCCACATACATCAGCCGGCGTTCCTCATCCACGCCATCGAGTTCACGCGAGCTGCTGTCGTGCGGGAACAGGCCTTCTTCCAGGCCGGTGATAAACACCGCGTCGAATTCCAGGCCCTTGGC
>CAMLFK010000398.1 GCA_946479255.1 uncultured Oxalobacteraceae bacterium | reverse complement strand
TGGTGAAGGCGTCGCAGTAGACATGGCCGTTGCCGGTGCGGTGCTGCAGCGGGATACGCCAGGTCCAGCCGGCGCTCTGGGCGGTCGAAATCGTGTAGGGCGTGAGCTGCTCGGCCTTGGCACAGGGCACGGCCTGCGCGCTGTTACAAGGCAGCATGTCGCTCCAGTCATCGTAGCCGGCCTTGAATACGCCTTCGATCAACAGGCCGCGAAAGCCGGAACAATCGACAAACAGGTCGCCTTCGACACGCCGCCCGTCGCGCAGCTTGAGGGCGGTGATGAAGCCGGTCTCGGGGTGCTGTTCGACGCCGTCGATCATGCCTTCGACGCGCGTCACGCCGCGGCCCATCGCGTAGTCGCGCAAATAGGCGGCATACAGGCCGGCGTCGAAATGGTAGGCGAAGGAATAGGCGTCGCTCACGGAGGGCATCTCGTCGTGCGGCGGGGCAAAGCGGTTGTTGCGCGCCATTGCCGTAGCCATCGACCATTGCTCGTACGAGGGCATATCCTTGAAGGTGCGCGACAGGCGCAGCCAGTACATATAGGCCGGGCGATGCTCGATCGGCGGGCCGAAGTCGCCGAAACCGTGGAAGAAACGGTTGCCGACATGACCCCAATCCTTGAACTCGATGCCGAGCTTGAAGGTCGCCTGCGTCTTCCTGACGAAATCGGCATCATCGATGCCCAGGGCGTGATTGAAGTAGCGGATGGTCGGCAGCGTCGCTTCGCCCACGCCGACCGTGCCGATCTCGGGCGACTCGACCAGCACGATCTCGCAGCGCCCGCCCAGCTTGAGCGCCAGCGGCGCGGCCGTCATCCAGCCGGCGGTGCCGCCGCCGACGATGACGACTTTACGGATGTGATTATCGTTCATCGTTGTCACTTTCTAATGTATGCCTTGCCGAGGCCGGTAAGGACTTGATCAATGGCCCCGCAGGCGGGACCGCCTCTGCCCGTGGCTAACGTAGCGCAACGCCGGGCGATCACTGCCGATTGGTGTTTCCATCAACGCCAGCGCAGCATAAAAAGGAACTGCCGAAGCTGCCCCTTTCAAGCCGCCGCGCCCCCATCGAGGTGGCGCGGCCTGCGCACCGCCGGCGGGGCGACCCCTGCCCCGGGGCCGCCCCGCCACTGCTTAGAACTGGTAGCGCAGCGAGGCGCGGTAGCCGCGGCCGTACTCGAACCAGGCGCGGCCCATCATGCCGATCCCTTGCTGCTGGGTCTGGCGAACCGTCGCGTCGGTGAGGTTGGTCATCGAGACGCTACCCGACAGATGCTCGTTGTAGCGGTAGTCCATGCCGAAGTCCAGCTGACCGGTCGCTTCCTGCCAGGTCGGCAAGCCGAAGGCCACGTTGGTGGCGCCCGGGTGCGCCGGATCGGCACTGGTGGCGTCCTTGCCCGAGGTGCCGTTCACGTTCACGCCCTGCAGGAAGCGGCTGCGCCAGCTGTAGGCCAGGCGCGCCGAAAACGGTCCCTTGTCGTACATGAGGGCCACGTTGTAGGCGTTGCGCGACAGGTACTGCAGCGGCATCGTGGTGAACGGCAGACCGTTGCTGTCGCAGCCGAACAGGTTGAGCGAGGCGTCGTTAAACGAGTCGGCCGCCGGGCAGTACTTCTGGTCGAACGGATGGTGCAGCTCCTGCTTGCTCTTGATGTAGGTGTAGTTGGCCGAGATGCCGAAGCCCTTGGCCCACTCCGGCAACACGTCCTGCAAACCGGGCACGTTGTTGAAGTAAGTCTGCCCTGCCAGCTCCAGACCGGCCACGGAACCGTCCGAGGCGTTGTCCTTCTGCTGGATCATGAAGCTTTGCAAGTTGCCGGCCAGGTCGGCGTAGCTGTGGCTGACGGCCGAATTCAAGATGATGTCGCTCACCTTCTTGTAGAACACGTCGGCCGTCAGCGAGCTGCCGCTGCCCGGATACCACTCGAGCGACACGTCATAGCTGTAGGCGCGGGTCGGCTTGAGCTTGACGTTGCCGGTGTCACTGCCCTGATAGGTGACGCTCGCCGGCGTGGTGCCGACGGCCTGGTTGTAGTTCTGGCTGAGCGTGACGTACTCGCTCAGGTCGCCAAAGCCGGGCCGGTACATCGACTTGGCGAAGGCGAAGCGCGCCTGCAGCTTGTCGCTCAGTTCCGCCTTCAGGTTCAGGCTCGGCAGCACGTCGACGAAGCTGTTCTTGCCGTCGAGCGGGGTGTCGATCTTGCCGAAGCGCGGCATGGCCGGCGGCGTGAGGGTGTCGTAGGTCGGCTTGAACACGGTGTAGCCATGCGCCGTCGTCGAGGTGTGCACCACGCGCACGCCGACGCTACCCTCGACCGGGAAGCGCACCTCATCCCAGCCGAAGCGGCTCGACAGATAGGCGGCCTGGGTCTTCTCGCGGTTGCTGAAGGTCTTGCTCGGGTCGCCGTCGTAGGAGAGCGGCGTCCAGTCGTTGCCCTGCGTCGAGCAGTCCACCGTGGTGCCGAAATGCTGGGCGCCGTCCTCGCACTGGTACTGGACGACCTTCTTCGCCACCGCGTAGGAATCGGGATAGCCCAGGATCGCCGCCGTGGTCGGTTGCACCAGCGCCGCCGGCGCCGGAACCTTGCCGTTGAAGAAGTTGTTGTATTTGAACAGCGTGGTCGGGAGCAGGTCGCCGTAGCGCGGATCGCTCAGGTAGCCGTAGCTGGCGCGCGGCTGCCAGCCCCCGGTGTCGGCCGAGGTCGGCAGGGTGCCCGGCCGTTGGGTCGTGGCGACCTCCCATGGCCGGGACGTGGTGTACCAGTCCGAGCCGCTGGCCTTGACGTGGGTGGCCTTGCGGTCGGTCAGGCGCACGCCGAAACGCAGGTCGCGCAGCACCGGATGGTCCAACTTGAAGCGCCCGTCGACCTTCCAGGCGTACAGGTCGCCGTCTTCCTTGCCCATTTGCGGCACAAAGGCGTTCGGGTAGTAATGGCCCCGATCGGCCAGGAACTGGGTCGCCGCGTCGTCGAAGGTGATTTCGGCCGGATCGCTGCCCCTCACGCTGATGTTCATGCTCGGCACGAAGGTCGACAGGGTCATGTTGCGGTAGGTGCTGTCGGCCTTGGCGTGCACCCACTGCAAGTCGTTCTGGAACGACAGGCGTCGGTTGACGGTCCACTTGGTGTTCCAGGCGAGTTCGCGGGTCGTCGAGTGGACCAGCGAGTCGGTGGAGTTCGAATTGAATTCCAGGCCGCCCTCGACGAAATTGTTCGCACCCTGGCCGCCCGGATAGGTGTACCTGGCCGACTGCAGCACGCCATTGGCGTCGAACACGGCATTGTTCAGCTTGGTCTTGTAGGTGTTCTCGACGCCGGTGTAGAGGGCGTGCTCCTGGCTGTTGTTGGTGTAGGCCGAGTTGAACACGGTAAACGAGGACTCCACCCCATTCTTCTTCCACTGCAGCGCGGCATACTCGCCGACGCGGT
>CAMLFK010000397.1 GCA_946479255.1 uncultured Oxalobacteraceae bacterium | reverse complement strand
CACCATCGGCCCCCCGATGTTCCCTTTGAATATCTCCATATTCAGCGAGAAATCGTCCACGGTGCCTGCAGTCCGCCCATCGACCAGCACGCTGATCGCCCGGCCGCCGCATATCCGCTTCATCTCGTCGATCGACAGCGAGCGCACGCGCGAGCCGGCCGGCGCCGTGCCGTCAAAGGCCAGGTCTTCGATAATCAATGTGTTCATGATGGTTCTCCTCGAATGGTTGGAAGTGGAACGGCGCGCATGTCACGCGCCCACTTCCCACCATGCAGGGAGCATGCCACCTGCCGCGTAACGGGCAGGCCGGCATTGACGGCGGTTTGTGTTGGTGCGGGACCAACACATCGCCTGAGACTGTTGGAAGATCAGTTCTTGCCGGACGATTTGGCCGCCACTTCGCGATACCGGGCTTCCGTCTCGGCCAAGCCCATGCGGGCCTGGACGAGCTGGGTCTGCATGCGGATGCGTTCCACCTCTTGCTGCATGCCTGAGAGCTCGGAGCCCTCTTGCGGTGCCCAGATCAAATCTCCGCCTTTGCCCGCGGCATTGCCGCGCGTGCACACGCGGCCATTCAACGCGGCCCCTTCGGAAAACTTCTGGTCCTGGTAAAAACAGTAGGATGGGTCGGCGGCCTTGGCGGGTCCGACGAAAACGGCCGCCAATGCGGCGGCCGTGATGAACATTGATTTCATTGCGCTCCTGTTCAGGTAACGCCGCGCCGGCTCGCACCGGCGCGGCACTTCAGGTTAGAACACGTAGGTGGCCTGCATGCGGAAGCTGCGGCCCGGATCGAACCAGGAACGGCCCATGTCGCCAGGGGTCTGCTGGTTGACCTGCTTTGTCACGGTACGGGTCAGGTTGCTGATGTTGAAGCTGCCCGAGAAGTGGTCGCTGAAGCGGTAGTTGATGCCCGCATCCCACTGGCCCACCGGCAGCTGCCACACCGGGATCCCGAAGCCCGCATCCTGCAGCGGGTTGCCCTTGTCGTCCACGTGCGCCGGATCGGCGCTGGTGCCGTTTTGCCCCTTGGCGCCATAGACACCCGTTGCCAGCAAGGTACGGTCACGCCAGGAATACGCCAGACGTGCCGACACCGGGCCGCGGTCGTACATGAAGGCCATGTTGAAGGCGCGCTTCGACATGTACGGCACCGGCAGATCCTTGTACGGGATGCCGTTGGTGTCGCAGCCATACAGCGCCGCAGATCCCTTCAGCTCGCCACCGGACGGGCAGAAATTCGACGGGTTCGGGTGGTACAGCTGCTGCTTGCCTTCGATATAGGTGAAGTTCGACGACACGCCGAAACCCTTCGCCCAGTCGGGCAGGACATCGCTCACGCCGGGCACGTGATCGAGGTAGGTCATGCCGGCCAGCTCGATACCGCGCACACGGGCCTTGGCCGCGTTGGCCGGACCGGTGATCGTGAACTCCATATCGTTGCCGGCGAGATCCTTATACGTCCTCGTATAGGATTCGTTCATGATGATGTCCTTGACCTGCTTGTAGAAGAATGCAGCGGTCAGGGATTGGCCCGGGCGCGGATACCATTCCAGCGTCAAGTCGACATTGTTCGACTTGAGCGGCTTCAGCTTCACGTTACCCTCGTTGGTGCCGGTGTACGCGATCGTGGTGATCTTCTTGCTGTCGTTGGGATCGTTGATCACGTTCTGCGACAGCGTGATGTACTCCTGCAGCTGATCGAAACCAGGACGGTAGATGCCGCGCGACAGCGCCACGCGTGCCTGCAGCTTGTCCGTCAGGCTCGCCTTCAGGTTCAGGCTCGGAATCACGTCGACGTGGCTGGACTTGAGATCCATCGGATCGCTGATCTCGCCGAAGCGCGGGACGTTCGGATTGGTGGTCTCGCTATAACTCGGCTTGAACACCGTGTAACCATGGGCCACGGTGTTGGTCCGGACCACGCGTACGCCGGCGACGCCGTCCACCGGATATTTCCAGTTGTCGAAGCCGAAGCGCAGGTTGCCGTACAGGGCCTGGGTGCCTTCGCTGTGCCGGCTGACGTATTGCGGTTCGGTGCTGAAGCCAGGCGGGCGCCAATCGGCGCCGGCCGTCGAGCAATCGCTCGTCGCGCCCGTCAGCCTGTTGTCGTCCTCGCAGTTATAGCGCAGCACGGTCAACAGATTCCTGTACGAGGCCATGTTCCTGACCATCGACGCGGCGGGCACGACGAACGTCGGCGGTGCAGGCATCCTGCCGTTGAAGAAGTCGGGGAACGAGAAGGCTTGAACGTTGCCCAGCGCTGCGTATTTCGGGTCGCTGAAGTAACCGAAGTTCGGGCGCTGCCAGTCCCAGCTTTCGAGGTGCGGAATTTGGCCCGGGACGTCGGTTTCCTTCACGCCCCATTCTTCCTGGTAGGATTTCCAACCCGAACCGGCATTCTTGTCCTTGCGGGACTTCCGCTCCGTGATACGTACGCCGAAGCGGACGTCGCGCAGCACCGGATGGTCGAAGCTGTATTTGCCATCCAGTTTCCAGGCGTACAGATCCGCCTTGGCGCGGTTGTACTCAGGCTGCGAAATGCCCCAGAAGTAGTTGCGGGGATCGGCCATGAAGGCGACCGCCTTGTCGTTGAAATTGAACGCGGGCCGCGAACCGGAGACGTCCAGGCCTTCGCTCGGCAGGAACGTGCCGAGGTTGAGCATGCCGTAATTGCCGTTGTTGGTGGCGTGCACCCACTGCAGATCGTTCTGGAACGACCAGCTTTCGTTGACGCGCCATTTGAAGTTCCACGCCAGCTCGCGCGTGCGGCCATGCACGTCGCGGAAGTTCTGGGTGGTGTTCATGGCGAGGCCGCCGTCCACGAACTGGTTCGCGCCCCTGCCGCCGATCGGATAGCTGAGGATGCCCGACTGGAACACGCCGGCGCTGTTGAACTTGGCGTCGGTGTAGACGGTCTTGTACGGATTTTCAGGGTTGACACCCATCGAGACATTCGCGTTGACCTGATGGAAAGCGGAGTCGAAGTACGTCAGCGACGACTCCAGGTTGTCCTTCTTCCACTGCAACGCGCCATAAAAGCCCACGCGGCGGGTATCTTCGTTGTTGCTACCCCAGTCGCCGCCGCCCGGCACCCATGCCGTCTGGCCCTTGATGAGGTCGCTCCTCGGGTAGTAGACGTTCTGGTCGATCGTGTCGTAGCGGAACTTGGTGCGGTTGAACGACAAATCCACCAGTGCGCCGAATTCGCCGGCGCGGGTCTTCCACCGGTTCGAGTACAGACCCGAGAAGCCCGGCGATTTGGTTTTGCCCAGTTCGGCGTAATTGCCCGTGGTGGTCAGCGCGCCGTACTGGCCGGGGGCGTCGAACGGCAGGCGCGTGCGCAGGTTGATCTGGCCGCTGATGCCGCCTTCGATCAGGTCGGCGGACGGATTCTTGTAGACCTCCACGCCCGCCATCAGTTCCGGCGGCACGTCGCCCCAGC
>CAMLFK010000396.1 GCA_946479255.1 uncultured Oxalobacteraceae bacterium | reverse complement strand
GCAGGCCGGCGAACTGGTATTCGGACAGGCTGTCCGGCACCGGCGTGACCGCGCCGAGGATCGTCGCCGGATCGGCGCCCAGGGCGACCGCGATCGGGTAGGGTTTTCCCTTGGTGGCAATGCCGTGCTCGCGGAAGTCCAGCGCCCCGCCCCGGTGCGCCAGCCAGCGCATGATGACTTTGTTTGGTCCCAGCACCTGCTGGCGGTAGATGCCGAGATTCTGGCGCTTCTTATTGGGCCCCTTGGTAATGACCAGGCCCCAGGTGATCAGCGGCGCCACGTCGCCCGGCCAGCAGTGCTGGATCGGCAGGCGGCCCAGGTCGACGTCGGCGCCCTCCCAGACGATTTCCTGGCAGGGCGCGCCGCGCACTTCCTTGGGCGACATGTCCCACACGGCCTTGACCAGCGACCCCATGTCCATCAGGTCCTTGAATCCCTTGGGCGGTTCCGGCTCCTTGAGGCGAGCGAGCACATGGCCGATCTTGCGCAATTCGCTCACGCTGCCGGCACCCATGCCCAGCGCCACCCGGCGCGGGGTACCGAACAGATTGCCCAGCACCGGCATCTGATGCCCGGTGGGACGCTCGAACAGCAGCGCCGGTCCCTCCGCGCGCAACACCCGGTCGCAGATTTCCGTCATCTCGAGGTGGGTGGAAACTGGCGTCGTTACACGCTTAAGCTCGCCAATTTCTTGCATCTGAGAAATAAAATCCCGGAGATCTGAATATTTCATCGGTTAAATAAGTTTTTTTGTTGTCAAGAGGGTTGTTCAAATTACCATGCCAAGTCATTGATTTCACTAGGAAATGGTGCGACGCGTCAATAAAAGCTAGATCTAAAAGTTATAAGAGCCAACTGTGTTAGTATTGACTTGATATATGCGAGCTTCTACAATTTGCGTCAACTTGATGAGACAGCTGCCCCGTTCGCATAATCGGGGTCACAATTCTAGCGTGTCTCATACATTCACGGGGTCGGGGCCCCAACGACATTTTTAAGGAGTGTTTTCACGGGCGTCTGCCCACTCCCCCGACAAAGTTGTGTAGCCACTGGTCCAATACCACAGGGAACGGCCAGCTGAAGCGAAGCAATGACGGCGTTAATCGACCGCACCATGCGGCGATAGACGATATTTCTGATGCACGGCATTAGCGATACCCGTTGCGTACCACGCAGCGCAGGGAGAGCTTTTTCCGCGACAAAGGGGTATTTAAATGACTAATATCACCACCGGAACGGCCGCAAAGACCGCTTCCACCCCGGCCCGCCAGCCGGTCACGCTCACTTCCGTGACGAAAATGGCACGCGGCGTGTTAACCACCGCACAGCACACCCTGACCGTATTCGGTCTCTCCGCAGTAGCAGTTGTTGGCGTACTGTACGCCCGCCCGGACATGGCGCATAACTTGTCACAAATAATCTCGCCGGCCACGGCCGCCGCGCCCGCCCCTGTCGCGGCGCCACCGCTGACCGCGCTGATGCAGCAGCCAGTCGCCGTCGAAACGGCCAAGGAAAGCGCACCGGCGCCCTTGAGCCCCGACGAGCGCAAAATGCTGGGCAACCAGAAGCAGCAGAAGTACGTGACCGAGTGGCTGTCCAAACGCTACCGCGTCGCTGGTGACGCCGCCAACATGCTGGTATCGACCGCCTACCTGACGGCGCGCGACATCAAGCTCGACCCGCTGCTGATCCTGGCCGTGATGGCCATCGAATCGGGCCTGAATCCCTTCGCCGAGAGCCCTGTGGGCGCGCAAGGCCTGATGCAGGTGATGTCCAAGGTGCACCACGATAAGTTCGCCGACATGGGCGGCACCAAGGCTGCCTTGAATCCGGTCGCGAACATCCGTGTCGGCGCCCAGATCCTGAAGGAATACGTCAATCGTGGCGGTTCGGTCGAAGCCGGCCTCAAGACCTACGTCGGCGCTGCCGCCTTCGATACCGACCAGGGCTATGGCTCGCGTGTGATGGCTGAATACCGCCGCCTCAAGCAGGTTGCGGTTGGCAAGAAAGTGCCGACCTTTACCCGCCCTACCCCGACCACCGTTATGGCCGACAAGGCGGCACCAGCGGCGCCGAAGACCGATGGTGAAGCAATTCCGGCGGCCAGCACCGATCCGATCGCTAATCTGTAATCTGCGCGCTGCGCCAATAAAAAAACCACCGCATGCGGTGGTTTTTTTATTGAGCGCTGCGATCAGCGCCGGTCGTTGGCAGCAACCTCATCCGGCCGCAGGCGCGCGGCCAGCTTGTCCAGCACGCCGTTGACGTACTTGTGGCCATCGATACCGCCGAAGGACTTGGTCAGCTCGACCGCTTCGTTGATCACGACGCGGTAGGGGATGTCCAGGTTGTTTTTCAGCTCGAACGCGCCGATCAGCAGCACGCCGTGCTCGATCGGCGACAGCTCGGCCACGCCGCGGTCGATCAGCGGTGCGAACGTTTCGCGCAGCGCCACCGAATCCTTGATCGCGCCGTACAGCAAGGCGCCGAAGTGATCCGAATCGGCCTTCTCGAATCCGTGCGCGGCGCGGATGTTGTTGACGATCGTGGTGGCTGGCTCGTTGTTCAGCAGCCATTGATACAGCCCCTGCAGGGCGAACTCGCGGGCGCGGTGACGCGGGGTGCGGTTCTTGCTGGGGTTGGCGTGCGTGGTTTTCTCTGTCATTGTCTTACCTATTCCTACCGTTCTAACTAGGGAAAACATCGATAACCTACTGCGCGGCCCGCTATTGCACCTCCGTTGCTCACCGTACCTTCGTACGGCTCCGCTACTCGATGCAATATCAGGCCTGCTCGCTACGGTTTTCGAGGTTTCCCTTACTTGTTTTGTTTTGTCGGACGCAGCTTATTCTTCGTCCGCTTGCAACTCTTCCAGCGCGATCAGCAGATTGGCCATTTCAACCGCCACACGTGCCGCATCGGCGCCCTTCTCGGCCATGCGTACTTCGGCCTGTTCGTCGGTCTCGGTCGTGAGCACGGCGTTGGCGATCGGCATGCCGTAGTCGAGGCCCACGCGGGTGATGCCGGCGCCCGATTCGTTCGATACGAGCTCGAAGTGATAGGTTTCGCCGCGAATCACCGCGCCCAGCGCGATCAGGGCGTCGAACTGTTCGGTCTCGGCCATCTTTTGCAGGGCCAGCGGCAATTCCAGCGCGCCCGGCACGGTGACGTGCAGCACGTCTTCATCGGCCACGCCGAGGTGCTTGAGTTCAGCCAGGCACGACGACAGCAGGCCATGGCCAACGTCGGCGTTGAAACGCGCCTGGACGATGCCGATACGCAGACCACTGCCGGTCAAATTGCTTTCATAAGTTCCTACGGTCATGACT
The DNA here is from genome assembly GCA_946479255.1 of uncultured Oxalobacteraceae bacterium. Next base: position 125 of record CAMLFK010000396.1, on the reverse strand, counting down.
GGCCTCTTTTATTAGATTGAATGTTTAATAGTACCGCGACAGGCGCCTGTCACTCCGCAGGCTTGGCCAGGTAGCCGGTCACTTCGAGATCGAAGCCCGTCATCGACGGCATCTTGCGCGGGCTG
>CAMLFK010000395.1 GCA_946479255.1 uncultured Oxalobacteraceae bacterium | reverse complement strand
TGCTTGATGGTCTTCATCGCTTCCTGATACATCCCCATGGTCTTTTCCAGGTTGATGATGTGGATTTTGTTGCGATGACCGAAGATGAACGGTGCCATCTTAGGATTCCAAAAACGGGTTTGGTGACCAAAGTGGACACCGGCTTCCAGCATTTCACGCATCGTTACGGACATTTAATTCTCCAGGGTTGGGTCTGGAATCCGGTCAGTCACCATTCAGGCACCCTTTGCGACCGGATTCGCGATTTTCATAAAAGTTCGGACTACTTTAACAACATTGCTCAAAGCGGATTCGAGCAACCCGAGATTCTAGCGGAATTTCCACTTTATTTCAAGCGCAGCGCAGGCACTAATCCGGCCCCGGCTGGTCTGAAGGGGTATCAAATGTCCGCATCGGGGAGCACGAATGACGACAGGAAAGAGAAAGGACAGGGATGTCGGCGCGTAATATGAGTCGCTCAAATCTGAACCAGTACGACCGCCGCCAGGATGAAATGACCGCCGCCCTGGTCGAACTGGTGTTCATTTACAGCGGCGCCTTCGGCGACGAGGCGACCGCCCAGTACGCCACGCTGGCCGGCATCCCCTCGGACGCAGCCCTGCGCGTGCTGCGCGGCCCCTTGCGCCGCCCGGCCCGCTGGCGCCGCCCGGGGCGCCAGTCAGAAGGTGACAGGCAGCCGTAAAGAGCGGGAGACGTCGGGCGTGTCGCGGGTCACGCCCGCGCCGACCGACACATCAATGGCATTTTTACAAGCATGATTGCTTGCGATCTTCGCATCAACAAAAAATAAACCACAAAGCATAATTTCCGATTGACTAGCAAACGGCGATGCCCCGGCGGGGGCAAGCCGCGATACGGGACGAGACTTCACATATAATGAGTACTTCAGGGAATACTCCCGTTCAGCCGATCGTGACTTCAGCCACCATGTCTACTATTTCCATCAAATCCCAAGCCGATATCGACGGCATGCGCGTCGCAGGCCGCCTCGGCGCCGAAGTGCTCGACTACATCACCCCCTTCGTCAAGGCGGGCGTGACCACTGCCGAACTGGACCGCCTGTGCCATGAATACATGGTCAACGTCCAGGGCACCATTCCTGCCCCGCTGAACTACTGCCCGCCCGGCTACACGCCCTACCCCAAATCTGTCTGCACCTCCGTCAACGACGTGATCTGCCACGGCATCCCGGGTGACAAGGTGCTCAAGAACGGCGACGTGGTCAATATCGACGTTACCGTCATCAAGGATGGCTACCATGGCGACAACAGCCGCATGTTCTTCGTGGGCGAACCGTCGATCCTGGCGCGCCGCCTGTCCGAAGTGACCTATGAATGCATGTGGCTGGGGATCGCCAAAGTCAAGCCGGGCGCGCACCTGGGCGACATCGGTCACGTGATCCAGCAGCACGCCGAAAAGCACGGCTACAGCGTGGTGCGCGAATTCTGCGGCCACGGCATCGGCAAGGTATTCCATGAAGAGCCGCAGGTACTCCACTACGGCAAACCGGGCACGCTCGAAAAGCTCGAAGCGGGCATGATCTTCACCATCGAACCGATGATCAACGCAGGGCGCCGTGAAATCCGCGAAATGGGCGACGGCTGGACCATCAAAACCAAGGACCGCAGCCTGTCGGCCCAATGGGAACACACCATCCTCGTGACCGAAACCGGCTATGAAGTGCTGACCACCTCGGCCGGCACGCCGCCGCCGCCGGCCATCGTCGCGCCGCAAGCGCAGGCCGTTCCAGCCTAAGACCATGAGCGCCGCACCAGCCACTCCCCCCCTGCCGCGCGACCTGCTCAAGCAGCAGCTCAAAGCCGAACGCGCCGTCCTGATCGCCAACTTCCGCAAGGACGGCAAGCCCGAAAAGCTGCTGCGAGGCCTGCGCCAGAGCGTGGACGCGGTGCTGGCCGGCGCCTGGGAAGCCGTCGGCCTGCCCGATAGCGCGGCCCTGGTCGGCGTGGGCGGTTATGGGCGCGGCGAGCTGTTCCCCCAGTCCGACGTCGACATCCTGATCCTGCTGGCGGCACCGCCGGACGCGATCCTGCAGGCGCGCCTGGAAGAACTGGTGCAGCTTTTGTGGGACCTGGGCCTGGAGATCGGCCACAGCATCCGCACGGTGGACGAATGCATGACCGAGTCGCAGGCCGACATCACCGTGCAAACCAGCCTGCTGGAAGCGCGCCTGGTGCACGGTAACGCGCCCCTGTTCGAAGAACTGCAGGCGCGCTACCAGGAAGCGCTCGACCCGCAAGCCTTCTTCCACGCCAAAACCGCGGAGATGCGGCTGCGCCACGCCAAGTACGAAGACACCGCCTTCAGCCTGGAGCCCAACTGTAAGGAAAGCCCGGGCGGACTGCGCGACCTGCAAGTGATCCTGTGGGTGGCCAAGGCCGCCGGCCTGGCCAATTCATGGGGCCAGTTCGCCACGCGCGGCCTGATCACCCAGACCGAAGCGCGCCAGCTGATGGAAAAGGAGCGCGCCTTCAAGGACATCCGCGTGCGCCTGCACCTGCATACCAACCGGCGTGAAGACCGCCTGGTGTTCGACGTGCAGACCCCGATCGCCGAGACCTTCGGCCTGAAGACCACCGGCGAAGGGTTGAACGCGCGCCGCGCCAGCGAATACCTGATGCAGCGCTACTACCTGGCCGCCAAGACGGTCACGCAGCTCAACACCATCCTGCTGCAGAATATCGAAGCCCAGCTGTTCCCCAAGCCGAGCGAAGCGGTCGCCATCAACGAGCGCTTCAATGAAGTCAACGGCTTCATCGACATCGCCCACGACGATACCTTCACCGCTACGCCCTCGTCGGTGCTGGAAGTGTTCCTGCTGATGACCGAACGCCCGCACATCAAGGGCATGACAGCGCGCACCATGCGCGCCCTGTGGCACGCGCGCTTCGAGATCGACCAGCGCTTCCGCGAAGACCCGGTCAACCGCGCCCTCTTCCTGCGCATCCTGCAAGCCCCGGTCGGCCTGGTGCACGCGCTGCGCCGCATGAACGACACCAGCGTGCTGGGACGTTACCTGCCCAACTTCCGCAAGATCGTCGGGCAGATGCAGCACGACCTGTTCCACGTGTATACGGTCGACCAGCACATCATGATGGTGGTGCGGAACATGCGCCGCTTTACCATGACCGAGCACGCCCACGAATACCCCTTCTGCAGCCAGCTGATCGCCAACTTCCCCAAGCGCTGGCTGCTGTACGTGGCCGCGCTGTTCCACGACATCGCCAAGGGCCGCGGGGGCGACCATTCCAAGCTCGGCACCGTCGACGCCGCCCAGTTCTGCGAAGACCATTCCATCGGATCGGACGACAGCGAACTGGTGGTATTCCTGGTCGAGCACCACCTGACCATGTCGCAGGTCGCGCAAAAGCATGACCTGTCGGACCCGGACGTCATCGAATCGTTCGCCAAGCTGGTGAAGGACGAGCGCCACCTGACCGCCCTGTACCTGCTGACCGTGGCCGACATCCGCGGCACCAGCCCGAAGGTGTGGAACGCGTGGAAGGCCAAGC
>CAMLFK010000394.1 GCA_946479255.1 uncultured Oxalobacteraceae bacterium | reverse complement strand
GCCACCGCCAGCTGCCCGGCCACCACCGTGAACGGCAGCTCGTTCGCATCGCTGCCTTCCAGCAGATTATCCATCGCATTAAAGCTTCCATCGGCCAGCGCCCAGCCGAGCGGCGTGTCGTTGGCCGCCAGCACCCCGAACCACAAGAAGCGCGGCGAGTCCGGCCGGGGCGGCGTGACCATCGGCGCCGGCATGACCGGGGCATCCGGGGGCAGGATCACCTGCATGTCGCGGCGCTGCGCCGTCACGGCGAAGGTGGCGCGCGCCGCGCGGGTATTGAACAAGCCCAGAGGCGGTGCCAGCACCTCCGACAAAAACGTCATGTCGAGCCGCGCGCCGGCCGGATTCTGCTTGCCGGACGGCGCCAGCGCGCCCGGCGAATTACTGATCACCATCACCGCCGGCTCGATCAAATAACCCTCGCGGCGCCAGCGTTCGAGCGCCGGACGGATCGCAAACAGCAAGTCACGCACGCTTTCGACGCCCGAGTTTTCAAAGTAGCCGCCGTCGATCAGGCGCCCCCATGGCGCGCGCTCGGTGCCAGGCCCGCACGGCACCAGCGCCGCCCCGCGCCGGCACGCATACACCGTCCCGGCCGGACTCATATAGGAAAAGCGCGCGCTGTTATGCACCGAGGTCGCAAGGCTCATGCGGCGCAGGTCGATCAGCGGGTCGAATGCGTCGTAAGCGTCCGGAAAACGGCCGTCGATCACCAGGTCGCTGGCGATCACCCGGTTGCCGCCGTCCACCAGCGTGGCATTGAGCAGCAGCGAGGGCACGTCGCGCCGGGTGTCGCCGTGCCACAGGCGGTCGAAGCGCTCGCCGAAGCGGTTGCTGCCGGTGGAATCGCGCCATCCGCCGGCCAGCGCGGTTTCCATGGCGCGCGCGCGGTCGAAGGTGCGGACCGGGAACGGCAGGAAGCGCTGCACCATGTCCGGATACAGCAGATAGCCCAGCGTGGGCGACAGGTAATCGCGCCGCAAGGCTTGGCGGATGCACTGGTGGTAAGGCCGGCGCGGCTCGCGCTTTGCGCACGGGGCCTGCATCAGGGCGCCGTTGCGGCCGTCGGCCACCAGCGCCGCAAAGCTGCTCACCGCCAGGCTGCCGCCCGACACGCCGGACAGCGCCAGCAGGTGGCGCGAAAACCTGCCGCCGCTGTCGTCCTGCAGCTTGGCCAGCACAATTCCGGCCCAGTACGCGGCGCGGATGCCGCCGCCCTCCGCCGCCACCAGGTACAGGGGGAACTCCACGCCTTTGCGCAACTCGCCGGCATCGGCGCGCGCGCGCAGCCAGGCTTCCATGTGAGCGTCGATGTCGCGCCGGATGAACGGCGCGCTGTCCTTGTCGATCAGCGCCACCGCATGATTGTCGTTGGTCAGGCTGAACACCACGAACAGCATCAGCGGCGCGGCCGCCATCGACGGCAGCCTCGCCTGGCGGAAGAAGTAGGTCAGTACCAGGTCGCCGAACAGGATCCAGCTGGCGAACGCGAAGCACACCAGCACCGGTGCCGTGACGATGGAACTGACCTCCACCGGGCGCCACCACAGGGCGAACAGCAGTGCGAACGACAGCGCGATGGCGGCGATCACGGTGATCACACTGCGCCGCTGCAAGGCGGCAAAGCGCAGCGACTCGCGCGAGCCGAGGTTCACCAGCTGAAAGCGCGAGGCGAACCAGCTGCGGCGCTTCAGTACGAACAAACCGATCGCGATGCAGGCGAGCGTGCAGGCTAGCGTCAGGACCGGTTCGCCGATGCGAAAAAAGGTGAAGGCCAGCAGCGCGTTGGGCAGCACGCCGAGAAAGCGCGGCAGCCAGGTGCGCATGGCGCTGACAAAAGGGGTATCGGCACGGTCCAGTGCACTGTGGCCGTGCACGAACACGCGCCCGAGCGTCAGGCGCGCGCTGTACCAGGCCGATAGCGACCATGTGGCCACGGAAAACAGGAACAGCGGGAAGTTCCAGGCCGGCTGGGTGACCAGGCGCAGGGTCTCGACGCCCTGCGGGACCGAGGCCAGGCCGATCGCACCGGCCAGGGTCAGCGTGACGCTGTAGAAGCAGCGCCAAAGAATCGAGCCGGTCTCGCGGATCCGTTCGCCGATTTGCCGCAGGACCTTCATGAAGCTGTTCACCTCACACTCCTCCACGACGGCTGCGCTTATTTCATTGCGAGCGGCTGCTTTTTGGTGGGCGCTGGAAAGCCCCGGTTCAACTCCGCCAGGTCCACCTCGGACAGCACGATATCGAGCGCGGCGCGGTTCTCGCGCACATGCTCCGGCTGCACCGCCTTAGGGATCACGATCACATCGTCCTGCAGCAGCAGCCAGGCCAGCGCCACCTGGCCGGTGCTACAGCTATGGCGCTGCGCGACCGCCTGCAGCGCCGGATTGGCCAGCATGCGCGCGCGCTCGGTGCCGCCCGACTGCAGCGGCGAATACGCCATGACCGGCACCCGGTGCGCGCGGCTCCACGGCAGCAGGTCGAATTCGATCCCGCGCCGAGCCAGGTTGTATAGCACTTGATTGACGGCGATGCCGGACCCGCCAGGCAGGGTCAATGCTTCCTGCATGTCGTCCATATCGAAATTACTGACGCCGAAAGCGCCGATCTTGCCCTGCTCGCGCAAGCGCGTGAAAGCTTCCAGGGTTTCGCTTAAGGGGATCTGGCCGCGCCAGTGCAGCAGATACAGGTCGATCTGGTCCACGCCCAGGCGGCGCAGGCTGCGCTCGCAGGCCGCCTGCACGCCGGCCCGGCTGGCATTGTGGGGATAGACCTTGCTGACGATGAAGACCTGCTCGCGCAAGCCGGCAATCGCTTCGCCCACTACCTCTTCCGCCCCGCCCTCGCCGTACATTTCCGCCGTGTCGATCAGCGTCATGCCCAGCTCGATGCCAAGCCGCAGCGCGCGCACTTCGGCGGCGCGCTGCTGGCGGTCTTCGCCCATATTCCACGTACCCTGCCCGAGCGCGGCGACGCTTTGCCCGGCAGGTAACAGCACTGTCTTCATTGGACGCCCCTTGTGAATTTCACATGAGGCTAGTCTAACTTAGTCCAGGCGAATGAAGTGCTCGCGATAGTACTTCAGCTCTTCGACCGATTCGAGAATGTCGGCCAAAGCGGTGTGCTTTTGATGTTTCTTAAACCCGGCGATCAGTTCCGGCTTCCAGCGGCGGCACAGTTCCTTCAAGGTCGACACGTCCAGGTTGCGATAGTGGAAGAACGCCTCCAGCTTCGGCATGCCGCGCACCATGAAGCGGCGGTCCTGGCAGATGGTGTTGCCGCACATTGGCGATTTACCAGCCGGTACGTACTGCTTGAGGAAGTCGATCAGCGCCACTTCGGCATCGGCTTCCGACACGGTCGAGGTCTTGACGCGCTCGATCAGGCCGGAACGGCCGTGCGTGCCCTTGTTCCATGCATCCATTTTGTCCATCGTCTCGTCCGACTGGTGGATGGCGAATACCGGGCCTTCGGCCAGCACGTTCAGGTGCATATCGGTGACCACCACCGCCACTTCGATGATGCGGTCG
>CAMLFK010000393.1 GCA_946479255.1 uncultured Oxalobacteraceae bacterium | reverse complement strand
TGAGTCTGAACCTGACCGAACGCTGGATCAGCGACGGTGTGCGCAGCAATGAATATATCGAGTGCCAGACCACTTGCCCGGTATCGACCACCACGCGCCCGACGATCTTCGACAATCAGATGAAAGGCGCTTTCTACCTCGATATCGGCGCATCCTACCGGCTGACGTCCCGGCTGACGCTCTACGGCAAGGTCGACAATGCCTTAAACCGCGATCCGGTCATGGCGCCTCAGGATAATTCGAGCTATGGCCTCAATCCGGCGCTGTACGACGTGCTGGGCCGCTCGTATCGCGTGGGATTGCGTTACACGCATTGATGTCGGCCGCAATGGGCGCATGCTGCGCCATCAGTTCGACAATCCAGTCGATAAACACGCGCAGCTTTTTGCTGACGTGGCGATTGGGCGGGTAAGCGATGTACAGCGGCATCGGATCGATGTGCCAGTCCTCGAACAGCGGCACCAGCTGGCCGGTTTGCGTGTGGGGCCCGGCCATGTAGTCCGGCAGCCACAACACGCCCATTCCGGCCAAGCCTGCCGCCAGGTAGGCATTGCCGTCATCGATGGCCAGCACGTGGCGGCCTTCCATCGTCACGCTTTGGGCGCCCTTGTGCATGGTATAGGGTGATCCGGCCCCGTTGCGCTGCCAGCGGTACCGGACGATGCGATGGTGCGAGTTGTCCAGTTCGGACGGGTGCGTAGGCACACCGGCCCGCGCCAGGTAGGCTGGCGCCGCATACACGCCCAGTTGCAGGTCGCCGACACGGCGGGCCACCAGCGACTGGTCCGTGATCTCGCCGCCGCGCACCACGCAATCGACGTTCTCCCCGATCAGGTCGACTTTCCTGTCGCTGGCACCCAGGTCAAACTGGATGTCCGGGTATTTTTCATGGAACTGGGGCAGGGCCGGCACCAGCAGCATCGTGGCCAGCGGGCTGGGCACGTCGACCCGCAGTTGGCCGCTCGGCGCTGCCGATGCGTTCGGCAGGCTCGCTTCCACATCCTCCAGTAAGGCCAGCAAACGCACGATCCGCTCGTAGTAGGCCGCGCCATCCTCGGTGACATTCACCTTGCGCGTGGTACGGTTCAGCAACTTGAGGCGCAGGCGCGCTTCCAGTTGTTGAACCAGCTGGGTCACGGTGGTGCGATTCATATACAAGGTTTCGGCCGCCTTGGTGAAGCTGCCGGTCTCGACAACCCGGACAAACACCCGCATCGCGTCAAACCTGTCCATCGTTGCCCCTCACTGATTGTTTGGATTATACAAACAGTTTTGGCAGACATTGCTGGTTTATCGCTGCGGCCCTCGTCATTAAAGTGTTGTCAGCACCAAGCGTAGTGATATCAACTTTTAGGGAGGTTCCAATGACTGTTCGTGATGTAGTTTTTCCGCCCGGCCGCATGGCCCTGTATGAAAAGCACCGCTATTCACCAGCGGTCCGCTCGGATGGCTTCTTGTTCGTTTCGGGGCAAGTCGGTAGCCGTGAAGACGGTTCCCCGGAGCCTGACCTCGAAAAGCAGGTCAGGCTTGCATTCGACAACCTGAATGCAATCCTGAAGGCTGCCGGCGGCTCGTTTGCCGATGTCGTGGATGTGACGGTTTTTATGGTCAATCCAGAGGCGACATTCGAGAAAATCTGGAACGCCGTCTTACTGGAGCATTGGGGCGCGGCCCCCTATCCGACCGCTACCGCGGTCGGCGTCACGTGGTTGGCCGGCTTCCAATTTGAAATCAAGGTGATCGCGAAAATTCCAAGATAGGTCGAAGAACAGGCCTGGATTTAGTCGATCGTGGCGCCGCTGTCCTTCACCACCTTGGACCACCGGGCGGTTTCGGCCTGGACGAACTTGGCGAAGTTTTCCGGCGTGTCGCCAACAAAGTCGGAACCGGTCTCGGCCCGGATCTTCGCGAACTCAGGCTGCTTCATGACCTTCTGCGCTTCGGCATTGATCTTGGCGATGACGTCCTTTGGCGTTCCGGCCGGTGCGAACATACCGTACCAGGCGTAGGACTCGATTGCCGGCACACCCGATTCAGCAAAGGTCGGCACATCCGGCAGCAATGGCGAGCGCTGCGCACTGGTTATCGCGATCACCTTGACCTTGCCGGCTTTAATGTGCGGCATGATGGCAATCATGCTGTCGAACATGATGGGAACGTGGCCGCCCAGCAGGTCGGTGATTGCCGGTGCCGAACCTTTGTAAGGCGCATGCGTCATGCCCAGTTTGAGCACGCTGTCGAACAATTCGCCGGTCAGGTGCTGCGGCGTGCCGTTGCCCGAAGAGGCGTACGTGAATTGCCCTTTCTTCGACTGGATCAGGGCGATCAGCTCCTTCAGGTTTTTCGCCGGCACGGAAGGGCTGGCCACCAGCACCAGCGGCACCCGCAACAGGTTGGTGACCGGCACCAGATCCTTGCTCGGATCGAAAGTCATTTTCTTGTACAGGCTGGGATTGATCACGATTGGCGCGCTCGACGTGATCAGCAGGGTATGGCCATCGGGCTTGGCGCGCACCACTGCGGCAGTGCCGATGTTGCCGCCGCCACCGGCGCGGTTATCGATGACAAAGGTCTGCTTCAGTGCTTCGGTGAGCCCCTTGGCCATCGGCCGCGCGGCGATGTCGGATGGACCGCCCGGCGGCCAGGGCACCACTACGGTCACCGTGTCGCTAGGCCAGGCCTGCGCGAAGGCGCTGATTGAAACGACCGATGCCGCGAAAGCGCACACGAGGTATTTGCCGGTGCCAGAGAGTAGTCGCATAGTCCACATCCTTTATTGTATTGAATTGCGGGTTTATCGAGACACACACGAACGCCCCCTCGTCTCCTGCATGCGGGGTCGCCACAAGCTGCTCAATTTACACGAATTCAATCCGGACCGCGTCCGGGTTACTACGTAGCGGCGGTGCCGGCTAGCACTGTTCGGCGTCCATACGACCGGACTTTTCCCGACAGAGGGGAAATGGGCGGTCGCGGTCAGCGGCATGATTAGTTGCGGCGCTTTTATTATGCTGACAGACAAGGCCTTCCTGGCGATCCATATCGGCGGCGACGCATCGAACATCCGCGAATATTCAGCCTCAGCCGAGATCAATCAATTCTTTGATGACCATGACGGCGCATTTTCCATCGCTGCAGCCATGGGGCCGTCTGGCTGCAGCGAAGTCGCACAAGACATGTTCAGCGAAGCGCTGGACAAGCTCTTCGGTTCAAACTTAAAAATCGATGTCTATCTAAATCAAGCGAAATTGGCCGTCTCACAGTCTCGCTTGGTCGGCGTGCCGTCGGAAGAAATCTGCAAGCCCGCTCGAAGAATGCATGGCACGAGCGCCTGCTTTGAAGGGCGTGATAGGAGGAATGACGGACCAGCGGCGGCGGCATACGTCAGAGACGCGGCACAAGCTTGTGGTCGTGCCATCGCACGCTATCCCTATTGCCTAGCAGAGACAGCGTGCAGATGAGTCTGGCTTACTCTACTGTCACAGACTTGGCCAGATTGCGCGGCTTATCCACATCAGTCCCCTTCGCCAGCGCAGTGT
>CAMLFK010000392.1 GCA_946479255.1 uncultured Oxalobacteraceae bacterium | reverse complement strand
CCACCAGTTCGCAGAACTGCGCCGCCGATTTCAGCGATCTTATATAGCAGCCATGCGTCACGGCGCGCCGCTTGAGCAGGTCGCGGTCGCGCGTGAGCACAATTCTTCCTTCGCCTTCGGAATAAGCCGCCACTTCGGCATCGTCGATGCCCTTGTCGTAGAGCGTGTCGAAACCAGCCATCCGCAGCAGTCTTGCCAGGCCGCCAAGATGCGCGTCCGCGACAAAGCGCAGGCTGCGCTGCGGACGTTCGCGCACACGCAGCATCGCCCTGACATCGAAGCGCTCAAATTTTGGATACACGGCGACCCGGTCGCCGTCTTGCAAGATGGCGTCGAAGCCGGCCGACTCGCCATTGAGCAAGATGAGTTCGACTTCCGTATGCGGCACGCCCAGCGCTTCAATCATGTGCTTGGTGGTGGCGGCGCGGGCGCAGCCACAGCTGAAGTCGCGCTTGCGGCGCGCCGGCGGCAGGAAGTCGTTGAGCTCTTCGTAGAAGCGGAATGTCGCACTGACCATTGTTCCCCCGTACCCCTGTTCAAAAACTTGCTTTCCATCGAATTAAGCTATTTCGCGGCGGCTTTTCTTCGGATTGTTCAAAAATTTCCAATGAGATACTTCAAATCGGAATGTGACTTTTGGAAATTTCTATGTAACAATCTCCAGTCACCGTGCCACTGCCGACCAAGCCGTGAGTACTTTTGAAACTGGCAACTTTGGATAGCTATGTCGAACATTACCCTGAACACCATCTTCCCAGCCCTGCGCAAGATCGCGCTCACCGGCGCCGCTGTCCTGGCCGCAGGCCTTAGCGTCGATGCTGCCGCAGCAACCCTGCGCGTCGGGCCTGGCCTGGCTTACGCCACGCCATGCAAGGCATTTGCGGTCGCCAAGGCCTACGACATCGTCGAAATTACCGGCAACGTGACCTATAGCGGCGACGTGTGCGGCATCTACGCCAGCAACCTGACCATCCGCGGCGTCAATGGCCGTCCGCGGATCGATGCCGCCGGCCGCGCTTCGATGGGCAAGGGCATCTGGGTTGTGATCGGCAACAGCGTCACGATCGACAATGTCGAAATGGTTGGCGCTAAAGTCTACGACAAAAACGGCGCGGCACTGCGCCTGGAAGGCACCCATTTCACCTTGCTGCGCAGCTTCCTGCACGACAATGAGAACGGCATCCTGTCGGGCGCCAACCTGAACAGCGATATCCGCATCGAGAATACCGAGTTCGCCCGCAATGGCTACGGAGACGGCCGCTCGCACAATCTGTACATCGGCAACGTGCGCAGCCTGCTGTTCCGCTACAACTTCTCGCACGATGCGCACGTCGGGCACAACCTGAAGTCGCGGGCCCGCACCAACACGATCTTGTACAACCGCTTCTCCAGCCTGCCTGCGGGCCAGAGCGGCGCGCGCCAGCCAAGCTATGAGATCGACCTGCCGAACGCCGGTACCTCTTACGTAATCGGCAATGTGATCCAGCAGCCGGCCGCCAACCAGAACCCGTCGCTGGTCGCCTATGGCGCGGAGGGCGCCAGCAATCCTGGCCATAACCTGTACGTGATCAACAATACCTTCCTCAACGACGACACCGCGCGCGGCACCTTCGTCATGGTCGGATCTGGCGTCACCAAGCCAGTGCTGTTCCAGAACAATCTGATGAGCGGTACGGGTACCGACATCAACCAGGTCAGCGCCGTCAAGAAAACCAACTTCCGCTCGATCGCTCCGGGCTTCGTCAACCGTGCGGCATTCGACCTGCGCCCAACCGATGCGCTGGTGCTGGGCGATGCGTCCGATCCGGGTGTCTCGGTCAGCGGTTTCTCGCTCAAGCCGGTCGCGCAGTACCGGCATGTGGCGGCCGGCGTTGCCCGCCCGGTGCTGGGCACGCTTGATATCGGCGCTTACGAGTCTTACATGCAGTAATCGTCAGGCACGAAAGTCATGCCAAAGCCCAGCCTGCGCGCTGGGCTTTTTTGCGTCGGGCGCGAGCCCGAGGCAGGCTGTAAAATAGCGGCTTTATTGCTTACCAACTTACGCCATGACCGTCGTCCGCACCCGTTTCGCTCCCAGCCCCACCGGCTATCTTCACCTCGGCGGCGCCCGCACCGCGCTGTACAGCTGGGCATTCGCGCGCCACTTCGGCGGCACTTTTATCCTGCGTATCGAAGACACCGACGTCGAGCGCTCGACCCCGGAAGCGGTGCAGGCGATCCTGGACGGCATGCAGTGGCTCGGCCTGAACCACGATGAAGGCCCGTTCTACCAGATGCAGCGCATGGACCGCTACCGCGAGGTGGTGGGGCAGATGCTGGAAGCGGGCACGGCTTACCTGTGCTACTCGTCGCCCGACGAAGTGGAAGCCATGCGCGAGCGTATGCGCGCGGCCGGCGAGAAGCCGCGCTACGACGGCACTTGGCGTCCTGAGCCGGGCAAGACCCTGCCGCCGGTGCCAAGCGACCGCAAGCCGGTGGTGCGCTTCAAGAATCCCCTCGATGGCGACGTGAGCTGGGACGATGTGGTCAAGGGCACCATCACGATTTCCAACCGCGAGCTGGACGACCTGGTGATTGCGCGCCCGGACGGCACGCCGACCTATAACTTCTGTGTGGCCGTGGACGACTGGGACATGGCCATCACCCATGTGCTGCGCGGCGATGACCATGTGAACAATACGCCCCGTCAAATCAATATCCTGCGCGCCATTGGTGCGCCGCTGCCGCTGTACGGCCACCTGCCGATGATCCTCGGCGCCGATGGCGAGAAGCTGTCCAAGCGTCATGGCGCGGTCAGCGTGATGGAGTACCCGGCCAAGGGTTACTTGCCTGAAGCGATGCTGAACTACCTGGCGCGCCTGGGCTGGAGCCACGGCGACGACGAAGTGTTCTCCACCGAGCAGTTCTGCGAGTGGTTCAACCTGGATCACCTGACTCGCTCGGCGGCACAGTTCAACAACGAGAAGCTGGCGTGGCTGAACAACCATTACATCAAGCAGGCCGACAACGCCCGCCTGGCCGAGCTGGCACGCGCGCAGATGTTGGCGGCCGGTGCCGAATTCGACGGCGCGCCGGACCTGGCCGCGGCACTGGGCCTGATGAAGGAACGCGCCAACACCGTCAATGAATTGGCGGAGTCGGCGATGCTGTTCTTCCGCACGCCGCAGCCCGATCCCGCCTTGCTGGCGCAGCACCTGACGGACGCGGTCAAGCCGGCGCTGGCGCAGTTTGCCGAGCGTTGCGCCACGGTGGAGTGGAATCGCCAGGCGCTGGCAGCGATGATCAAGGAAGTGCTGGCGGCTAATGGCTTGAAGATGCCGCAGATCGCCATGCCATTGCGCCTGATGCTGACCGGCCAGCTGCAAACGCCGGCCATCGATGCCGTGCTGGAGCTGTTCGGCCGTGAGACCGCGATCGCGCGCGTGCTGAAGTTTCTCTAAAAATTTCTGCGATTGCACTTTGCAGAATGCATGTGCTGGGCTATAATTTTGCTTCTTCGCGATACGGGGGTATAGCTCAGCTGGGAGAGCGCTTGCATGGCATG
>CAMLFK010000391.1 GCA_946479255.1 uncultured Oxalobacteraceae bacterium | reverse complement strand
CAGTCGTGGAACAGATTGCGCTATGCCTGGGAACTCGAATAGTAGTTGATTAGATAAACACACGACAATAATTAATAGTTAAGGTCTCATTATGAATGACAGATGCCCCCCGCCCCCACGCTGTGCCGTGCGGCTTAAGGCTTTTGCAGATTGACCGTATCGAGTGTCAACTGGTAGATGCCGTATGAACTCGACGGCACATACACCGCATCGCCCACGATCGTGACACTGCCGCCCCAATTGATCGCCGGGAAATACGCCTGGGCAAACGGCCCCTGTGCCTGGGTAAAGTCGTACAGAAGGAAACCATACCCCGCCTGCAGCAGCACCTTGCCGTTGCGCGCCGCGCGCAGCGTCGGGTAATAAGGCAGCGCGGTTTCCGATTTTGCCGTGAACTGCTTGTCGCCGACTTCAAAGTGCGACATCGCGTTCTGATAGCCGCTGTTGTCGTAATGCGAGACGATCACGTTCTTGCCATCGACTAGCAGGCCAGTGGGCTCTTGGTTCGGCATCGGATGCGTTGCCTGCAGGTAAGCCAGATTGTCGCGCACGATCAGCAAATTGAGCGAGGCGCTGCTCGTCTTTTCTTTCCATTCGCGGTCCACCGTGTAGATCACTTCGCCCACGGCAGCCATCAACTGGCCCGGCACGTTCACTTCCGCGCCCAGCTTGGGCGCGCTCGCCACCGACAGGTCGAGCGCCTTGATGTAGTACTTCGCCTGAGGCTGGTCGGCCACGGCCACGCTCTGCGGCTTCTTATAGTTGATCCACAAGGTGGTGCCGCTCTTGATCATGCCGACTGACTCCTCGCCTTCAGGCATGCTCAATTTCGCCAGCAGCGCCGGTTTTGCCGGCTTGCTCAGGTCGAGCACCTGCAAGGTGTAGCTGGACCAGTAACGGTTCATCAGCGCGCCGCCTGCGCTCGGCGCATGGTTGGTTTGCCCGGCAAAGACAAGCGCATTGCCAACCACGGTCGCCTCTGGCGCGAAGAAGCCGCCCGAACACGAGCGCCCGGAAAACGCACAGATGCGCATGTCGCCAGCGTAATAAATACCGCCACCGCTCTGGACCAGCGCGTCGCTTGTCAGCGAACTCATCTTTACCGGCTTGGCGCTGACGCTCACGTCATACGTGACGATCGTCGTATTGACGCCGGTTGGGGTCGCGTCGCTCGACACGACGACCAGCTTTTCGCCCACGTTGTAGATTTTCGATCCGGCCGGCACCTCGACGTGCGACAGGATGCTTGGGCCATCGGCTCCCGCCAGCGGCACCAGCTCGACCTGGTCCATGCGGCGCGCCGTGCTGCTCGCGCTCCACGCCTGATTGATGCTGTGATAGCGCGCGCCGACCTGCTTGAACGCGATGAACTGGCTGTAGTTCGGCGCCAGCTGCACGCTGCCTTTTTCCTGCGGCGCATCCGGATTCAGGATGCTAAACAATGACAAGTCGCTTTCGGACAAGTTGGCCGCGATGCTGTTGGCGGCGTCGCCCATGAAGCTGCGGCGCACGCCCATTTCTTGCTTCATCGTGCCGCGCCGGGTCAGCGTCGTGGCCGAGAACGTGAAAATCTGCACGCCGCCGACACCTTGTTCGGTGGCGCTGTCATAGCCGGAGAACGGCAGCAGCACCAAGCCCGTTTCCACAGTCTTGCCATCGGCGGCCGTCGCCTTGGTCGCGTTTTCCAGCACCGTGAAAGCGCGGTCGTCCCAGTTCGCTTCCGACCAGCTGCTCGACAAATCGACTTCCGCGCGCATCAGCAGCGGACGGGTGTTTTTCAAGTTGGTGGTGTCGTACAGGCTGATCGCCAGGCTGCGCCGGTTGTTCTCGTCATTGTGGCCGACACCGATCAAGCGTGTCTCGTTGTGCACCGGCACGAAGAAATCATTCCAGCCGGACACAATAAACTCGTTCTCTTCCTTCATCATCCCTTCCGGGGTAATCGAGAAGGCGTGGAAGGGATCCTGGCGCAGGTAGGTGACGAAGAACGCTTTGTCGGCGGAGAAAGACGTGCCGAACAATTGCTGGCCTTCACCAAAGGTGTCGTGGTCGATCGCCTTCGGATTGGCGATGTCGGCGATGTTGAACGTTTCGACGTGGTTCACGTTCGAGCCGGTATTCCACCAATTGCCGGAAACCACACGCAATACGTCGCCGTGGATGTGCATATTGTTTTTCTTTTGCACCACGCCGCTAATGAGCACGTCGGCGCCTTGCACCATAGCGCCCTCCGGGCTTGAAATGTCGATCACGGAGACGCGCGAGCCATGCTTGCCGCCGCCCTCGACGGCGCGCGCAACCATCAGGCGGTTGCCGGTGGCCTGCATCGCCTGCACATAGCCGCCCAGCGCCAATGTCGACTTGCCTTCAAGCAACCCCAGCGCATTAATGGCGTAGCTCAGCACATTGGTTTGGCCGGCATACACGGGCCCGAAGTCGGTCCCGACGACGGCCGCCGGGGCGGACATGGCGAAGTCGCCCGACGTCACATACAAGGCGTTCTTGCCGGCGCCGCTGGTCAGGCGCGAGGTCTGGATGTAGCCGGGCACGCGGGTCGAAGCGACGATGACGGGCGCGGCGCGGTTGGCGATGTCGACCGTGATGACGCCGCCGCCTTGGAACTGCTCGACCGACTCCTTGCCGCCCTTGCTGGTGCGGCGGAACTCCGACCAGTTATTGAGCAAAATGTAGACCTTGTCGCCCGCATGGTACATGTCGACCGGGTCGCCGCTGATTGCTGCGCGCCCGACGATTTTCGGACTGGCGGGGTTGCTGATATCGATGATCTGCAGCCCGCGGTACATGTTCAGGTTCAGGATCGACTTGCCGCTCTCGAGGACGCGGTAGATGTCGCCTTCCTGTACTGAACGCTGCGTGGTGGCATCGGTGCTGGTCGGCGCCCCGGGCGTGGCGTACTTGACCGTTCCTTCGGTCGACAGCGCGCCCATTCCATCGGCGGACACGAAGCTGGTGCGGCCGCTCAGCGCTTGCTCCGGCTGGACAGTTGGGCTGCTCGAACCGCCGCCGCAGGCGGTCAGTGCGAGGCAGAGACAAACGGCAAGGCTGTATTGCAGGGGTTTTGACAAGCGGTGAGACAAGCGCTTCATGGCATCTTCCTTATAGTTTTCTTGTCACGACGCCCCAACCGCTTACGGTCGAGCTACCATGGCTTTCTTATTATTAAGTAAAGCGTAGCCTGAATCTGTCGTCCAATTGTCTAAAACTTGTACAGCTTGCAAAAGAAAATCACAACAGCGTAATCCGCTTCTGCAATATTACGGCCATCAAAGGACCAACAAGGGAATGCGAGGCGGGGAATGTACGATTGGGAAATATTACTCAACTGGGTAATTCCCAAAACGAAAACGGCCCCGCGATTTCTCGCGGGGCCGCTTGTATTCTGGCTCCCCGACCTGGACTCGAACCAGGGACCTGCGGATTAACAGTCCGTCGCTCTACCGACTGAGCTATCAGGGAATTGAGGCAACATTATAGCGGCCTCGCGCGCGCTTGGCGAGGGCGGCACGGCAATTTTGTTAGCCCCAAGTAGTAATGTCCCCTCTCCGCTAAGTAGAGATGTCCCCTAGG
>CAMLFK010000390.1 GCA_946479255.1 uncultured Oxalobacteraceae bacterium | reverse complement strand
CGAGGCGCCGGCAACAGCGCAGGCGCCTGCCGAAGCGGTGCCGGAAGCGCCGCCCGCGGCAGCCGAACCCGCGCCAGCGCCGCCACCCGGATACCGTGTCAGCCTGCCGCCATCGGCCCACCTGAGCTTCGAGCTGACCCGCAAGGACGCCAAGGGCACCGACTGGAACGGGGTGGCCGACATGCGCTGGCGCCAGCGTGGCGACAGCTACCGGCTGGTCGTCGATGGCTTCGTCAATATGCTCGTCACCCGCGTCGCGGTGCTGCGCATCAGCAGCGAAGGAGCGATCGGCCCGCACGGCATCGCGCCGCGGCGCGCCACCGAAAAGCGGCTCGGACGCGCCCAGACCGCCACCCATTTCGACGCCGCGGCGGAGCGCATCAGCTTCTCGGCATCGGAACAGACCTTCCCGCTGACCGCCGGTGCGCAGGACAAACTCAGCGTGCAATGGCAGCTGGCCGGCATTGCCCGGGCCGACAGTGCGCAACTGGCGCAGGGCGTCGAGATCATGGTCGGCAGCGAGCGCGATGTGGCGCCATACCGCTTCGTGGTCGAAGGCCAGGAAGAGATCGAGACCCCGATGGGCCGCATCCCCACCTGGCACTTGTCGCGGCCGCCCCGTCCGGGCTCCTACAACGCCCGCCTGGACATCTGGCTGGCGCCCCAGCACGAATGGTATCCCGTCAAAGTGCGCAGCACCGAGTCGAGCGGCGCGGTGACCACCCAGACGATCCGCGAGATCCGCGCGATCGCCGATCATGCAGCAGAAAGCAAGGAAGCAGAAAGCTTATGAGTAAAGCTACACACCATCTGATCGCCGCCTTGGCGCTGGCCGCCAGCGCGGCGGGCACCCTGGCCGCCGAGCACGTGGTCGTCAAGCGGCCCACCGACCCGGCGCCGTCGGCCGACCTGACCTATGCGATCAAGGCGCACCAGAAGGGCCTCACGCTGGACGGCCAGGGCGTGACCCAATGGCGCGCCGGCGACGGTAAATACAGCGTCTCCAGCGAAGCGCGCGCATCCATCCTCGGCAAGATCCTCGAGAACCGCAGCGAGGGCGCGATCGACGCCTATGGCCTGGCTCCGCTGGAGTGGTACGAGAAGCGCTTTCGCAAGGACGCCAACACGACCACCTTCGACCGCGCCGCCAAAGCGATCGTCTTTTCGACCGGCGAAAAGACCTATCCGCTGCTGGGCGGGGAGCAGGACCGCGCCAGCGCCCAGTGGCAGCTGGTGGCAGTGGCGCGCGCGGCGCCCGACAAGATGGTGACCGGCTCCGAGTGGAAGTTTTTTGTGGCCGGACGGCGCGACGCCGAGCCGTGGACCTTCAAGGTGCTGGGGCGCGAACAGCTCAAGACGGGCATGGGCACGTTTGACGCGGTACACCTGACCAAGTCGCCGCCGGCCGCCTTCCCTGACCAGCGTCTCGATATCTGGCTGGCGCCTTCTCGGCAGTGGTATCCGGTCAAGCTGCGCGTGGCCGAGGATGGTGGCGAATACGTCGAACAGAACCTGGTCAGCGTCGTGCCGAAATAAGCGTTGTGGGGCTCCCGCCGGTTCGGGCCGCTCATGCCGGTCCAACTGATATACTGTCGCCCCCACAAGCCAAACGTGCTTTTTAGCAAGTTGGCAAGACTCTGGTAGCTGATTACATGACGGAACTCATTGCAGGGGCGGTACTGGCCGACCCACAGGCGCCCCTTCAGGACGACCCGGACGCGCTGCAGGCGCATTTCCAGCCTGGCTTTTCGGCCGACGAAATCGAGCAGGTGTTTCACCTCAAGCGCGCCCAGCCGACCCTGCAGGCCTTCACCGCCCTGTTTCATGGCGGTTCCAGCGGCGTGCTGGTGCGCCTGCTGGTGCTGCGCGAACTGGCCGCCGACACCGCCACCTCGGGTTTTTCGCGGGCCGACATCAACCAGAAGCTGGCCTACCTGCAGCCCGAAAGCCTGGAGACGGTGCTCACGCGCCTGCGCTCGCACGGCCTCCTGGCATGGGACGCGCCAGCCTCGCTCTACCGCATCACGCCGATGGCGCGCAATGTCCTGTCCGCGCTCGACACCATGCTGTCGATGGGCCAGGCCGACGACGAAGCCGAGATGGGATTTTTGCTCTCGCAAGTGGCCGGCGCCCAGGCGGTGGGCGGGGTGACCGTCGAACAGCTGCGCCACCTGCTGGGCCGCCTGGTCGACCTGACCGAAGAATTCCGCGACGCGATCGCCTCCGGTTCCGAATTCCGCTTGCGCACCTCGCAATCGAAATGGCATATGGCCTGCGACTGGGTGGAGAAGGGCTCGCAGATCCTGCGGGCGATTACCACCGACGAACACGCCGACGCCGCCACCCACAAGGCCGCGCAGGCCATCGGCCGTGCCCAGAGCGCACTGCTCAATATGCAGGGCATGTTCTCGCGCGCGCTCAACCAGATCGAGCGCCAGCGCGTGCACCTGGGCCAGTCGGGCCTGTCGACCACCGACGTCAAACGCTGGCTGCTGGCCCATGAAGACCTGGCCAGCCTGGCGGTCGGCGCGATCGACCGTCCGGTGATGCCGCTGTTCGTCACCCCGGCCGAAATGATCGACGTGGCCGAAACCGAACTGCTGGCCGAACGCGCTGCCACGGTCGGGCCGGCGGGCCTGCCGGCCGGCCAGGATGCGCCGCTGACCATCAACGAAGGCCCGGCCATCCAGGCCGAACTCGACGACTGGCTGGCGCGCCTGTCGGACTTCGCCAACCTGGGCAACTTCCCCAGCTTCTCCGAAGGCAGCCCCAAGTCGGTGCCGATCCAGGATTCGCTCTTGCCGGCCACCTTTGCGATCGCCTCGTACCGCGCCTCCATGCTGCCGCTCTTGGGTGACGCCGCCGAAGCCAGCCTGCAGGGCGCAACCGCCCAGCTGGCGCGCCTGCCGGTACGCTTCGCCGCGACCGACGAAATGGTGCAGTTGAACGACCCGCACGTGGCCGCCATGTCGATTGCCACCCTCTCACTCGATCTTGAAAGCGGCCCGCTTGATGAATGACGATTCCCAAATCCTGATTGCGCGCCTCTTGACGCACCAGACCCTGCGCCGCGACGACAAGCTGGTCAAGCGCGTCCTGTCGGATGAACTGTTCCGCGCCGAAGTCGACAAGCGCCTGCTCGAATCCGGCCTGAAGCTGCTCGACAACGTCTACGCCGACCACGTCACGCTGGCGCTGCACCGCGCCGTCGAGCCGAAGATCTTCGGCGCCAAGGACATCTGGCAGAACAATAATTTCGGCCTCACGCGCGACGGCGTGGCTTTGCTCGTCGTGCTGTGGGCGCAGATCATCCTGCCCAAGCGCGAGCGCCAGGAGACCCACCAGAACGCCGACGATGACCAGACCGACCTGTTCGACAAGGACAAGCCGATGCCGCGCGCCGAAGACACCTCGATCGGCATCTCGTACACCGCGCTGCTGGCCGACTTTGGCGACAAGCTCGGTAAAAAGACCCGCATGGACATGAACCTGGGCGCGCTCTCGCGCATGGGCTTCATCGAGCGGCGCGGCGATGTGATCCTCGAAGGTCCGCTGCTCGACCTGCTGATGGACACCGACGTGCTCAAGGAGCGCATCATCAA
>CAMLFK010000389.1 GCA_946479255.1 uncultured Oxalobacteraceae bacterium | reverse complement strand
CCCATCACCAAGTTCAGTGCGGCCGCGAAATAATTTGAGGGGAGACCTCAGGGTCCGTCCCGGGTCTGTCCCGGCTTGCCAAGAAAGATTTGAGCAAAAAAAACCCGGCCGGGGCCGGGTTCGGGGGAGCGGGGGAGGCCTTATACGTAAGCCGCCAGCGCGCCTTTCATTTTCTTCAGCGCGGCCGTTTCGATCTGGCGGATGCGCTCGGCCGATACGCCGAACTCTTCAGCCAGTGTGTGCAGCGTGGCGCCAGAGCCGTCGTCGTTGGCCAGCCAGCGGGCTTCGACAATCCGGCGCGAACGCGCATCGAGCTTGGCCAGCGCGCTTTCCAGCCCTTCCGATTGCAGGCGCGTTACCTGTTCGGCTTCCAGTACCTTGGTCGGCTCCGACAGGTCGGACGACAGGTAGGCGATCGGCGAGAACTTGTCGTCTTCGTCATCGGTCGGCGCTTCGAGCGCAATGTCGCGGCCCGACAGGCGGGTTTCCATCTCGATCACTTCTTCGCGCTTGACGTCAAGCAGCTTGGCCAGCGCGTCGATCTGCGTCGGGGTCATGGTGTCCAGACCTTGCTTGTTGCTGCGCAGATTGAAGAACAGCTTGCGCTGGGCCTTGGTGGTCGCAACTTTGACCAGGCGCCAGTTTTTCAAGATGTACTCGTGCATCTCGGCCTTGATCCAGTGCATCGCGTACGACACCAGGCGCACACCCTGGTTCGGGTCGAAGCGCTTGACCGCCTTCATCAGGCCGATGTTGCCTTCCTGGATCAGGTCCGCGTGGGGCAGGCCATAGCCGAGGTAACCGCGGGCAATCGAAACCACCAGGCGCAGGTGCGACAACACCAGCTCCTGCGCGGCAGCCAGGTCGTTTTGTTCCTGCAGGCGTTTTGCCAGTGAAATCTCTTCGTCGTGCGTCAGCATCGGCAGCCGGTTGACCGCCGAAATATAGGCGTCGATATTGCCCAGGTTGCCAGTGAAGCCGAGTCCCAGCGCACGATTACCGGTTGCAACCAGTGCGGATTGAGCGGACAGCGTAGTCATGTATTTCCTCTTGAGTGCATTCGTTAAGGTGCCGCGCCCCGTAGGCACGCCGGCACGACTGTGATGCCTGTTTCCGGATGCTGACGGTGGGGTTTTATTGATACCCCGTCATGCACGTCACTATATTAGCACTCTCCGGTGACGAGTGCCAATCGCCAGCTTGAATGGATGTGATAGCGAAATATTATTACCATCCGGAAATATTTTTAGTTCAAAGTGCACTGTATGACATCAAGTCTATAGCACCTTGCGTTAGATCAAACTTAAGCGCTCGGCTAAGCGAGAATTGTGGAAACGGGGCGATGGGAAGATGGTAGTGGGAGCCGGGACGCGGTGTCCGTTAGCTCGCGCACGCTGAACGCACACGAGCCAAGGGAATCGCTGGACAATCAGTCAGTTCAGCCGCGCCAGATGGCGCCGCACCGACAGCAGGGCGCCGATCAGGCCGAGGGTGGCGCTGATGCCGAGCAGGGCGGCGCTGCTGAGCGGATCGAGCGGGGCCAGCTGGAATTCGGACGCGTACAGGCGGGCGAACTCTGCAATGGCGGTGTTGAGCGGCTGCAAGCCCGCCGCGACGATGCCCAGCGCCACCGCGCCCGAGCACAGGCCCAGCAGGGCGCCGGTGTAATAAAAGGGCCGGTGGATGAAGTTATCGGCCGCGCCGATCAGTTTGCTGACGGCGATTTCCTCACGCTGGGTCAGCACCTGCAGGCGGATCGTATTGAACACCACCGCGATCACCACCACGCCCAGGGTCACGGCCAGCAGCAGCAGCACCAGCCGCAGTACGCTCAGCAAGGCGGCCAGGCGCTTGACCCAGGCCGAATCGACCTGGACCGCATCGACCGCCGGCAGCGCGCGCAGGCGCTCGGCAATCTGCTCGACCTTGGCGGCGTCGCCCGCGTCGAGGGTGATCACATAGCTGTCGGGCAGGGGATTCTCACCCAGCGTGCCGAGCACATCCGACAGGCCGCTCTTGGATTTCAGGTTTTCCAGCGCGTTTTCGCGTGGCACGAATACCAGTTTCGCCTTGGGATCGGCCACCACCGCGCGCACCCGCGGGCCGAGTGAGCGGGCCTGCTCGCGCGAGGCGTCCTGGCTGACGAACAGGCTCAGCTCCGGGTCGACCGACAGTTGCTGCGACATCGGGCGCACATTGTCGAGCAGGGTCAGGCCGGCGAAGGGCAAGGTCAGGGCAATCGCCACGACCAGCACGTTGAATAGAAAACTGCCCGGCGCCTTGGCCAGCTGGCCCAGCGCCGCGCCCAGCGCAAAGCGATGTTGGCGGAACCAGCGGTTCATGCTGCCGCTCCCGTCAGGTAGCCATGATCAAGGCGGATCACGCGTGCGGCGCGGTCGAGCACTTGCTCGTCATGGGTGGAAATCAGGCAGGTCACACCCACCGAATGGAAGGCGCGCAGGGCGTCGAGCACGCGCTCGGCGGCTGCACGGTCCAGGTTGGCGGTGGGCTCGTCGGCCAGGATGATCTGCGGGCGGTTGACGATGGCGCGGGCAATCGCCACGCGCTGCTGTTCGCCGCCGGACAGTTCCAGCGGCTTGGCATTGGCGCGCTCGGCCAGCCCGACCTTGTCGAGCGCGGCGCGGGCGCGCAAGGAGGCTTCCAGCTTCGATTCGCCAATCACCAGCAGCGGCAGCATGACGTTGGCCAGGATGGAACGGTCGGTCAGCAGGCGCTGCTGCTGGAAAATCAGCCCGAGTTTACGGCGCAGGAATGGCACGCTGGCGCGCGGCAGCTTGCCGATGTCTTGCCCGTTGACCAGCACGCGGCCGGACGTCGGGCGTTCCATCGCCGCAATCATTTTCAGTAGAGTGGATTTGCCGGCGCCGGACGGGCCGGCCAGGTAGACCAGTTCGCCCTTGGCCACGCTCAGCGACACTTCGTGCAGGGCCACCGCATCGGGTGAATATTGTTTCGATACCGCCTGAAATTCGATCATCCGTGTCTGTCCGCGTTCTTCCGTTAGCCTAACAATGCCTCGACGAACTCGTCGGCGCTAAACGGCTGCAAGTCCTCGATCTTTTCGCCCACGCCGATGAAGTACACCGGCACCGGACGGGTGCGCGCAATCGCCGCCAGCACGCCGCCCTTGGCGGTGCCGTCCAGCTTGGTGATGACCAGGCCGGTCAGTTCGAGCGCGTCGTCGAAGGCCTTGACCTGGGCCAGCGCATTCTGGCCGGTGTTGCCGTCGATGACCAGCACCACCTCGTGCGGTGCCCCATCCATGCCCTTGCCGATCACCCGCTTGATCTTGCGCAGCTCTTCCATCAGGTGCAGCTGGGTCGGCAGGCGCCCGGCCGTGTCGACCATGACCACGTCCATTTTTTTCGCCTTGCCCGATGAGACCGCGTCGAACGCCACCGCAGCCGGATCGCCCGACTCCTGGGCGATCACGGTCACGTTATTGCGCTGGCCCCACACCATCAGCTGCTCGCGGGCGGCGGCGCGGAAAGTGTCGCCGGCGGCCAGCAGTACCGACTGCTGGTACTTCTGCATATGCTTGGCGAGCTTGCCGATGGTGGTGGTCTTGCCGGCGCCGTTGACGCCGGCGATCATCATCA
>CAMLFK010000388.1 GCA_946479255.1 uncultured Oxalobacteraceae bacterium | reverse complement strand
CGCCGGCTGGCAATGGCGCATTCCGCTGCAGCACCGCACCGGCAACGGCCACGTGTTTTCGAGCCGCTACATGGACGACGACGAGGCCAAGAAAATCCTGCTGGCCAAGCTGGAAGGCGAACCCCTGTTCGACCCGCGCGTGATCCGCTTCACGCCGGGCCAGCGCCAGCAGACCTGGCGCGGCAACTGCCTGGCGCTGGGCCTGGCCAGCGGCTTTCTGGAACCGATCGAATCGACCAGCATTCACCTGGTGCAGCGCGGCCTGATCCGCTTCCTGCAACTGTTCCCGGGCGACGGCATCAGCCAGGCCGACGTCGACGAATACAACCAGCAGAGCACCGCCGAGATCCTCAACATCCGCGACTTCATCATCCTGCACTACCACGTCACCAATCGCCGCGACACCCGGTTCTGGCGCGACTGCCGCGACATGGACGTGCCGGCCTCGCTGCGCCACCGCATCGACTTGTTCCGCGAAAGCGGGCGGGTGTTCCGGGTGCCGAACGAACTGTTCGCCGAGAATTCATGGATTCAGGTGATGCTGGGCCAGGGCATCATGCCCGAGCGCTATCACCAGAGCGCCGACCTGATGGGCGACGCCGAACTGGGCGGTTTTCTCGACGCCATCCGCGCCAAGGTGGAGGGCACCGCCAAGCGCCTGCCGAGCCATCAGCAATACTTGCAGCAGTACTGCCGCGCTTAAGCCGGTCGGGCGGGAACCACAAGCAGCGTGCTTTGCCGGCACGCTGTTTTTTTGCCCGTTTGCCGATTGGTCACGCTGCGATCCGGCGCTTGCCGGCTATTCTGATTCAGATGAGGCTATCGTCTATTCTGGGGGCTCGACCGTTCCCGCGCACAATTGAGCGCACTCAACTGTGTGACTATTGATGCTCCTAGCATGACGTCATACCAACAACGCCGACTTCGGCAAAGCGAGGCTCCATGATGAACACGATGAAAAGACCAAGTATCCGTCGGGCACACTCAGTCGCAAAAGCCCTTGCGATCTGCGCTGGATTGCTGTTGCTGCTTCCATCGGCAAGAGCAGTAGAACCATCACCGCAAGAGGCCGTCGCCGACATTCTCCGTGCAGCCCAATCGGCGACGTCTGCCGAGGTCTTTCTCGTGCCAAACACAATATCCACCGTGAAACAAATCGATCAGGACGAAGTGCCTATGCATGGGTGCCGCTACCCGGTGAATCAGGATCGAATGGGTGCGCTGCTCAGTGTAATAGATCAGTTCGCGATTGATGCGAACGATACGGGAGAGCGACGGCCTGACCTTCGCATTCTGATTCGGCTACACCACGACGACGGCACTCTAACCACACTGGCTTTCAAAAGATTTAAATGGCTCGATGGAAGAGTGCATGGCTTTGTCAACGGAATCCAGGCCTCTGCCGCAGCACATTTTCCTGAAGCCATACAACGTTGGGCTGCCGGCGTCACGCCGAAACCGCCCCAGAAATATATTAGCTGCTTTTAGATGCGGCTTCTCATTGGAGATTCGCAATGCCTGTTACTTCCCAAGATTTATGGCTTATTAACGCCGACGAAAATGACCGCGCCAAGCTCGATAAAGCCCTCGATTATATTCAAACCGCGATGCCGATAAATGGCCAGCCCGCAATCGAAGCGTTCTCCAAAGAGAATGTGAAAATCGAGATCAATCATCAGGGCGATGTCAAGTATGACAGCTCAACCAATACGATTTATTGGGACCCGGATGTGGGTATGACATTACAGGACAACGATGGCAATTTCATCGGCGTCACATCGGCTGCGTCAAATCTACTGCATGAGGTAAATCACGCGCTCGATCCTGATTACCTTACGAACGCAAACACAGAGAATATTGAATGGGGCAAGGATTCGGAGCGCTACGCAGTCCATCGGACCAACGAAGCGATGAAGGAGGCGGGGGAGCCAACGCGAGTGAACCACAAGGGAGACTTGATACGCGGGCCGGACCCCACTGAGCACACCGAGCACTGGGAGCATTTCGACGAGCCAAATTTTGGCGAGCCGACTGAGTTCGTATGGGTTGAAGCGGACTCACTGTCGAGTTTTGACGTCTTCGGTGATGTGTTCGATATGTCAGACCTACTCTACGGCATGCCTTCGATCGGCGGCAGCCCGTGGGGGCCATTTTTGCCCAAGATTGGCCCGGACAGCGTTACGCCCCCGGCGGGCGAAATGACCGCCAGCGAGGTTCCGGTGATGCTGATCGGCTCATCTTCCGCCAGGCACGAGAGCTTGGATTTTATGTTCATGTGACGGCCAGTTTCATTTCCTTCCTAGCGCCCCTTCCGGGCGCTTTCCCGACTTCAGCATAGCTGAGGATTTCCAGGCACTGTTCACCTTGAATGTGGATATTAAGCGAAGCAACCCTGGAAGGCGTCAACCTGACCGACCAGGAAAACGACCAGTTCATCAGCCGCGCCCGCAACAGCGTGGTGGTCTCGAACGTGACCGGCCGCGAGATCCTGGCTGGCTTGCGCGACAAGTTCTAAGCCCCTGCCGGCGTAGCGCGCTACGCCGCAACAAGCGAAACCGCCCCTCGTTGGGCGGTCTTTTTTTGCCCGAGACTTTCTTTTCGCGGACACCTAAATATCGAGCGGGTCGACTTCCAGCGACCACTTGACCCGGCTTTTCATCTCGCGCAGGCGCGCCAGCCAGTCCTTGAGAAAAGCCTGCAGGGCGGGGCGCGAGGCGCTTTCCACCAGCAGCTGCGCGCGTTCGACGTTGTACACCCGTGTCATGGTCATCGGGATCGGGTCGTTGACGGTGATGCCTTCCCAGCCGGCGCAGTCGCGCGCCGCTTCCAGAAAGCCGATCGCCAGCGCCAGTTCACGCGCCTCGGCCCTGAGCAGCGCCTGGTACATATACGGCGGCAGCGCGGCTTGGCGGCGCTCAATCAGCAGTGCGCCGGCGAAGCTATCGTAGTCGTGCTTGACCACCGCCGCATACAGCGGATGGGCGGCGTAGCGGGTCTGCACCAGCACTTCGCTGGCGCTGCCGCCCTCGTTGCGCGCCGCGCGCCCGGCCCGTCCGGCCACCTGCATCAGCTGGGCGAACAGGCGTTCGCTGGCGCGGTAATCCTGCGAGAACAGCGCGGTGTCCGGATTGAGGATGCCGACCAAGGTGAGCTTTTTAAAGTCGTGGCCCTTGGCCACCATCTGGGTGCCGATCAGGATATCGACTTCGCCGCGGTGCACGCTGTCGAAAGCCGCCTGGGCGCTGCCTTTCAGGCGGGTGGAGTCGGCGTCGATGCGCAGGATGCGGGCTTCGGGGAACAGCTGCTGCAAGCCTTCCTCGACCCGCTGGGTGCCGCGTCCGAGCGGCTGCAGGTCGACGTTGCCGCAGGTCGGGCAGTGGCGCGGAATGCGCAGCTCCAGGCTGCAGTGGTGGCAGCGCAGCCGGTGTTCCGGGCGGTGCAGCACCATGAAGGCGGTGCAGCGGGTGCATTCGCTGATCCAGCCGCAGGCTTCGCAGCAGATCACCGGGGCGTAGCCGCGCCGGTTTAAAAACAGCAGCGATTGTTCGCCCCGTTCCAGGCGCTGGCGCAGCGCCGCTACCAGCTGCGCAGTGAGGCCGTCGACCGGCTTGTCGCGCTCCATGTCGAGCAGCTTCACGCGCGGCA
>CAMLFK010000387.1 GCA_946479255.1 uncultured Oxalobacteraceae bacterium | reverse complement strand
GCTGGCCAGTATCCTGGAGGAATCGGCTGAAGAGGTGAAGAGCCTGACTTCGGCGCTAATGTAGTTACCCCAATTATCGCCACTACTTTGTCATTCCCGCGCAGGCGCGCGGGAATGACGGGCTGAGGGCGTGGCTGATCAGAAGTTGTAACGAATACCAGCGCGATAAGTACGGCCCAGTACGTCATACAGCGCAGGGTTGATACCGAAGCTCAGGTTGTTCTGCGGCGCCGCCACAGGATCCCGGTTCGCGATATTGTCGACCTTGAAGAAGCCGCTCAAGTTGTTCGAGAACTTGTAGCTGCCGCCGAGGTCAACATAAAAGGCGCCATCCATGTGTTTGTCGAAGATGGTCTGGTTCTGTGGCGTCGACACCGCGCAGCCAGTCTGGCACGCGATGTACTCGTTGCTGTACACGCCGCTGCTGACCCAGCGCTGGCTCAGGGTCAGGCTGAGCTTGTCGTTTTCCCAGCTCTGCGACAGCAGCCCCTTCCACTTCGGAATGTTGCCCAGGTTGACGCCAGCCAGTTCCGACGGAATCGTGCCAACCACACCCGAGTTTTGCTTGAAGGTGATGGTGTGGGTTGCCAGGCCGCGCAGGGTCAGCTTGCCGGGATTGCCGAAGACCGGCATGTTCATGCGGTAAGCCGCCTCGTAATCCACGCCCTTGGTACGCCACGACGCCAGGTTAAACGCCTGCACGGTAACGAAGTTCGGCGAACCCGGCTTGTTGATCGAGATCGCGCCGCAGATTTCCTGGTTGCCGGCCGCGCACAGGTCGACTTCCTGCTGCACGGAGAGAGTCGAGATCACATCCTTGATCTTGACGTCGTAGTAATCGATCGAGGCCGAAAAGCCCGGCAGCCATTTAGGCTGGGTCAGGACGATGCCGACGATGGTGTTGCGGGCAATCTCAGGACGCAGGTTGACGTTGCCCACGGTGCGTTGCTGGATCACCGTCGAGACGCCGTTGTAGTTGACCGAGTTGTTGGTCACCACCGGCGCGGCGAACAGTTCCGACAGGTTCGGTGCGCGCACGTCTTGCGAGCTCACGGCACGCAGGCGCCAGCCGTCCAGGCCGGTCTTCCAGGTGGCGCCCACTTTCCAGGCGCGCACGCTGCCCGAGGTGCTGTACTTGGTTTCGCGGTCCGCCAGGTTGATGCTGGCCTCGCCCCAGGTGTCCGACTTAAGCACAGGCACGTTCAGCTCGACATACGCTTCCTTGACGTTGTACGCGCCCTGGGCGTTGTGATAGTTACCCGCGTACCAGTTGTTGCCTGGATTGGTGTTGAGCAGCGGATCAGCCGGGTAGGTGGCGGAGTTCGGGCTGGCTGGCTCGACGCCGGCGCCGTAAGGGTCGCCAGAGACGACGTAATCTTCCTTGCGCCATTCGGCACCGGTTGCCAGGCCGGCCGGGCCTGCCCAGGTCGAGAACGGTTCGCCGGTGATGTTGAAGCTGGCCACTTTCTGGTGCTGGGTCGACTGCTGGCGCGGGCCCATGGCCGGCTGGATGTACGCCAGCGCAGCCGGGTCCGGCGCGATATTGCCGAAGATGTTGAGCGGACGGCAGCTGTTGGCGGCGGCGACCGGATTGCGGCAGATGATGGTACCGTTCGGCCCGCGTATCGCCTGCACCGCGGCTTCGTAGCGCGGCACCAGGGTCATGTCGTACACCTGGATGTCGATCTTGTTGGTGCCGTGCTGCAGGTAGCCGTTGTACGACCAGTCGGTGCCGAGGGCATTGAATTTGCCGTTGGCGCCGAGCACGAAGCGCTGCTGTTCGCGGGTCGGGTGAACGTTGATGTTTTCCGGCAGGATGGCGTTGGCCGTGCCGTACTGGAAGCTAGTAATGTTATTCGCGGCGCAGGCGGCGGCAATCGAGGCCGGCAGGTAGGGGTTATCGCACTGCATCGTCAAGTTGGCCTGGCGCGCCATGCCCGGGTTGGGCGAGAACACCGAGCCGACCTCGGCCAGGTTGGTGGTGAAGTACAGTTCGTGGTTTTCGCTCAGGTCAAAGCCGACGCGGCCATAGGCAAGCTTGCGGGTGATATCCATGCCGAGGTTGGTGCCGGCGCCCACGCTGCCGGACAAATCGCCGCCCTGGCACAGCGAGCCGACGCAGTCGGTGCCGTACTGGAACTGGTAGGGCGCGCCGTTGTCGCCGAAGGCGGTGCCGCGCAGCGGGCCGGCGGTGATCAGGCCGTACTTGGCGTATTGATTCTGCTGGGCGTGCTCGATCGCCTTGATCTGCGGCTTGCCGTCGGTGGTCTGGCCGATCGGACGCACCTGGAATGCCGGGTTCTTGTACCAGTCACGGCCATTGGCACCCACTTCGCCGTGACCCGGCGATGGCACACCCTTCTCGCGGCCGTATTCGGCGCTGGCCACCACATGCAGGCGGTCGTTCATGAAGGCCTTGCCCCAGGCTGCCTGGACGGTGCCGTTCTTGTCGTCGCCGTAGGTGGTCTGGCCGCCTTCGACCATCGCCTTGAAGCCTTCGAATTTTGTATCGGTAATGAAGTTGACCACGCCGCCGACCGCGTCCGAGCCGTAGGAGGCGGAAGCACCGCCGGTCACCACGTCCACGCGCTTGACCAGGATCTGCGGGAACTGGCTGACGTCGGTCACGCCGGTGACGTTGGCCGGCACCACGCGCTGGCCGTCCAGCAAGGTCAGGGTCCGGATCGGCGCCAGGCCGTGCAGGCTGAGCGAGCTCAGGCCCTGGATGCCGCTGCTGGTGCTGTTGGTGCTGGTGGTACGGCCGGTGCTGCCCTGCAAGGCCGGCAGTTCCGCAATCGCGTTGAACAGATTGGGCTTGGCGACTTTGTCCAGTTCGGCTGCGGAGAGGGTGGTGGTCGGGGTCGGCTGGGTAAAGCCGCGCGAGGCGATGCGCGAACCGGACACGGTTACAACCGCATCGACGCTTGGTGCTGGTGCGGGCTGATCGGCGCCGGGCGCCACTTCTTGCGCGTGGGCTGACATGGCAAGCCAGCTGCAGGCGCTCGCTACTGCAAGGTTGATGAGGGTCTTCCGATTTGGTTTACGCATTTGTCTCTCCGTAATGTTATTAGTTGATAAATTCGCCTTATTCATTGGCCCGCGCCGAGGCTGGCCAGAATCTGCGCCACCAGCAGATGCGGCGGCACGGTGATGTCGAGACGGATGCCGGCTTCGTCTGCCTGCAAGGGTTCCAGGTCGCGGAACTGGCTGTCCAGCAAGGATGTCGGCATGTAATGCCCGATGCGCGCCTGCATGCGCGCGGCGATGATTTCGCGCGGGCCGGCCAGGTGAGCAAAGCGCAGTGCCGGGTCGGATTCACGCAACAGGTCACGGTAGCGGCGCTTGAGCGCCGAGCACGACACCACCAGGCCGCCATCGCGTTCGCTAGGCGCGCAGCTGGGCGCCTAGCGAACGCAGCCACTCGTAGCGGTCCTCGTCGTTCAGCGCGACGCCGGCCGACATCTTCGTGACGTTGGCGACCGGATGAAATTCATCGCCTTCGACGTAGCTCACTTCATAAGCATCGGCAAGCGCTTGTCCCACGGTGCTCTTGCCGCACCCGCTAACGCCCATGACTACCCAAGGAATACGGCCGCCCTGCGTACTGGTTTCGCTTGCCATCCTGCCTTCCACAAAATATAGTTAGCGCTAACACCA
>CAMLFK010000386.1 GCA_946479255.1 uncultured Oxalobacteraceae bacterium | reverse complement strand
TGTCGATCTTGTCCATCACGTGTTCCAGGTAGTGCATCGGCGTGCCCGGGTTGAATACCAGGCCGGATTTGCAGCCGTTATCGCGGATCAGCTGCAGGGTGCGGTCGATGTGCTCGGAGGCTTCCGGGTGGAAGGTGATGATGTTGGCGCCGGCCTTGGCGAAGTCGGGAATGATGCGGTCGACCGGCTTGACCATCAGGTGCACGTCGATCGGCACCTGTACATGCGGGCGGATCGCTTCGCAGACCAGCGGGCCGATGGTCAGGTTGGGGACGTAGTGATTGTCCATGACGTCGAAGTGGATGATGTCGGCGCCGGCGGCGACGACATTGCGTACTTCCTCGCCCAGGCGGGCAAAGTCGGCGGAGAGAATGCTGGGGGCGATGCGGAAAGTAGTCATGGTCAATAAGTCTTGCGTCTAATAAAGATGCGCTATTTTACGCTGGGTTGCGCCGCTGTTTCACCGCATGCCTTTATTTGCGCTGCGATGTATGATGCTGACAACGCGCGACGAGGTCGCCAACTCATTAAGAACACAAGGAAAGCCGATGTCCGCTTACGATTTCACTGTCACGGTCAGGACCCAGTACTTGCCGGAGCAGTCCGACCCGAGCCGCACCAATTACGTGTTTACGTATTCGATCACGATCAAGAATACCGGCACGATCGGCGCCCAGCTCATCTCGCGCCATTGGGTCATCACCGACGCCAATAATCACGTCGATGAAGTGCGCGGGCTTGGCGTGGTCGGCCACCAGCCGCTGCTCCAGCCAGGCGAGCAATTCGAATACACCAGCGGCACGCAATTATCGACGCCGCAGGGTTCCATGACCGGCGAATACTTTTGCGTGGCCGAGGATGGCCACAAGTTCGACGTCAAGATTCCCGAATTCGTGCTGTCGTTGCCGCGCACGCTGCATTAGGCGCTGCATTAACTATTATCGGACTGATCGTCTTCCGGAGCATCGAGCCGGGTATCCCGGCGTGGCGGTGGATTGGTCGGCTTTTTGCCGGAGTACATAGTCCACCACACGATAAACACCAGCAGGAACAGCGCCACGCCGGCTTCCACCATCAAAATCCACATAATCGATCCCTATGTCATCAACACGCCGCAGTTTACTCGTTTCGCTAGGCGTCGTCGCATTGGCGCTCGCCGGATGTACCACGCCGCCACCGCCACCACCGCCTCCCGTGGTAATGCCGCCGCCGGTATTGCCGGTGCCACCGCCCAAACCCGAGCTGGTGCCGCTGATGACGGCGTCGACATTTACCGCCTTGCCGGGCTGGGGCCAGGACGACCAGCGCCAGGCGTGGACGGCATTCACCCGTTCCTGCGGCGTACTCAAGCGTAAGCCGGAGTGGGAGCCGGCCTGCTCGGCCGCCGCGACGGTCGACGACAGCAGCCTGGATGCGGTGCGCACGTATTTCGAGAGCTGGTTCGTGCCCAACCAGATGCGCGCGGCCGATGGCGCCGATACCGGGCTGGTGACCGGCTACTACGAGTCGCAACTGCGCGGCTCGCGCACGCGTACCGGTTCCTATCAGACGCCGCTGTACAAAGTGCCGGATGACTTGCTCACCGTCGAGCTCGACAGCTTGTTTCCCGAGCTGAAGGGCAAGCGCGTGCGCGGACGCCTGTCCGGCAAGAAGGTGATTC
The DNA here is from genome assembly GCA_946479255.1 of uncultured Oxalobacteraceae bacterium. The sequence goes on along the minus strand of CAMLFK010000386.1, from coordinate 1,999 downwards.
CATATGCGACGCGCGATGAGATCGCGCGCGCCAATCTGCCGGGCAAGGAGTTGCTGTGGGTGGATGATCCGGTTGAAGCCTTCTTTTTGGAAGTGCAGGGCTCCGGCCGTGTGCAGCTGAGTAACGGCGACACGGTGCGGGTGGCCTATGCCGACCAGAACGGCCATCCGTACCGGGCGATCGGAAAGTGGCTGATCGATAAAGGCTATGTGCCTGCCAGCCAGATGAGTGCGCAGGCGATCAAGGCCTGGATCGTGGCGAACCCTGAGCGCCGACAGGAACTGTTTAATGTGAATCCGAGCTATGTGTTCTTCCGCGAAGAACGCCTGCCGGATCCGAATGTGGGGCCGAATGGCGCGCTCGGCGTGCCGCTGACCCCGGCCCGCTCGATCGCGGTGGACCGCAAGTTTGTACCACTGGGTTCACCAGTTTATCTGGCGACGACGGAACCGGCCAGCACCACGCCGATGCAGCGCCTGGTCATGGCGCAGGACGTGGGCGGCGCGATTAATGGCGAAGTGCGGGCCGATTTCTTCTTCGGCTTCGGTGACCAGGCCGCGGATAACGCCGGGCGAATGAAGCAGCGCGGCAATGTGTGGGTGCTGGTGCCGCGCGCGCAGCGCGCCGATGTAGCCCTCGATCCCAATGCCACGCCGGTCTCAACCAATTAAAGGAAATACCATGGACTATGCTGATCTGCTGATTGAAACGCACGGCAAGGTGGCCGTGATCCGCCTGAACCGCCCCAAGGCGATGAATGCGCTCAACGACAATATGATGAATGAGCTGGGCGATGCGCTGTACCACTTCGACGCCGATCCGGGCGTGCACTGCATTATCCTGACCGGCAGCGACAAGGTGTTTGCGGCCGGTGCCGATATCGCGGCCATGGCCGATTACGATTACGCCGATACCTACGGCGGTAATTACATCGGCCGCAACTGGGAACACATCCTCAATATCCGCAAGCCGGTGATCGGCGTGGTGGCCGGCTATGCGCTGGGTGGCGGATGCGAACTGGCGATGATGTGCGACTTCCTGATTGCGGCGGACAATGCCAAATTCGGCCAGCCCGAAATCACGGTTGGCGTGACGCCTGGCGCGGGTGGTACGCAGCGCCTGCCGCGCGCCATCTCCAAATCGAAAGCGATGGACATGCTGCTGACCGCGCGCATGATCGACGCGGCGGAAGCCGAGCGCACCGGGCTGGTGTCGCGCGTGGTGCCGGCGGATAAACTGATGGCGGAGGCGATCGAGGTGGCGACCGTCATCGCGGCGAAACCACTGTCGGTGGCGATGCAGATCAAGGATTGCGTGAACCGCGCGTATGAAACCACGCTGACCGAAGGCGTTCGTTATGAGCGCCGCTACTTCCAGGCCGGATTCGGCACGCCGGCGCAAAAAGAGGGCATGAACGCCTTCCTGGAGAAACGCAAGCCGTCCTTCGACGGCATGTGATCCTAGGTCGGGATGAGGATGGCGTTGGGGAGTGCTAAACGCACGATCTTCTGGTCCATCAGGGCGCGCGCGAGCTGAGATTCAAATCCTGCCCGCGTCGTGACGAGGAATACCGTGCCGCCCGTGCGTGTTTGCAATCCGAGGTCCGTCAGCCGTTTTTGCTGCTCCTCTTGCTTGCCTTCATCGAATTGGACGATCACTTCGCCCGGAACGATCGAGATGCTGCCTTTTGCCGACTCGCGTTTATATTCGACACTGTTCAAGTACAGGCTGGTGTTGTCATAGTAAAGGTCCGGTTCGTCCACTGCGCCGCAGGCGGTCAGCAGGGCGAATGCCACAACGGCGACTGCTTTATATACATGGTGGGTTATCGACATGGGGAAGCTCCTGATGGGTAACACATCCATGATAATCGGTATTATGACAATGTTGCCTACTATTTAAGTCGAGACGTCGTTAGCAAAAATCCTTGCAAGCGCCACGGGGCTTTGCTATAGTTCGCCTCCCCGAAGAAAACGTTAACGAAATCAAGTAGTTGGCG
>CAMLFK010000385.1 GCA_946479255.1 uncultured Oxalobacteraceae bacterium | reverse complement strand
GGTCGGCATCGGCTTCGCCATTCCGGTCAGCACCGCCAAGACCGTGATGGAAGCCATCATCGCCCACGGCCAGGTGGTGCGCGGCTGGGTCGGGATCGAAACCCAGGACATCACCCCCGAGCTGGCCGAAAGCTTCGGCCTGCCGCAGCAGAACGGCACCATCATCGCCGGCGTGGTGCGCAACGGCCCGGCCGACCGCGCCGGCATCCGGCCCGGCGACATCCTGCTGACGGTCGATGGCAAAAAGGTCGGCAACACCAATGAAATGCTCAACCTGATCGCCCAGCTCAAGCCGGGCGGCAAATCGACCATGACGGTCATGCGCAAGAACCGCAGCTCGACCGTGTCGGTTACCGTCGGCAAGCGCCCGCGCGCTGAATAAATCCTGTAAATCATCTTCCTAGACCAACGGAAACACGCCTCCATGCATTTGCGCGACCTGACGCAGTACCTCACCGAACTTACCGACAATAACAACCGGCCCTGGTTCATCATGAACAAGCCGCGCTACGACATCCTGCGCGAAGAATTCCTGGCCGTCGTGACCGAGCTGATCCAGGAGCTCGGCAAATTCGACAAGGCGGTGATTGCCTGCAATCCCAAGAAGGCCATGTTCCGGATTAACCGTGACGTGCGCTTTTCCAACGACAAGAGTCCCTACAAGACGCGCTTTTCGGCCGGCATTACGCCAAAGGATTTGCGCCGCCCGAGCGCGGGTGGCGGGCCGACCTATTATTTCCAGATCGAAGGCAACGGCAAGCTGCTGTTCGGTGCCGGCGAGTACCTGCCGCCGGCGCCGCGCCTGCGCGCCATCCGCGACGCCATCGTCAACGATGCGACAGGCTTCGGCAAAATGCTGAAGAATACGCAACAACGCGCCACCTTTGGCGACCTGCAGGTGGAAGACAAGCTGCAGCGGCCACCCAAGGGTTTCGATCCCGAGCATGCCCACGTGGAATACCTGAAGCTGAAAAGTTTCTTCGTGTGGACGGAGATCGACCTGAACCTGAACGCACCGGACAAACTGGTGCCGGACTTGGCGCGCGGCTTCAAAGACGCCTCTGCGCTGGTGAGCTGGCTGCGTGGCGTGAAGGAATGCATTGCGGAAGACTGACAGGAGCAAAAATGGCTTTACAACATGCCGCCTCGGGCGAAAAGATTCCACTCAAGCGCAACGATAGCGATATCGCGTACTTCACCTCGGTGGCGCTGGTCAAGACCGCGAATATGGAGCTGATCCGGCTGGTGCTGCCCAAGGAGCGCGACATGCCGGAGCATAAGGTCGATGGCGAAATCACGCTGCTGTGCCTGGAAGGCGAGCTGGTGTGCGATGCGCACGGCAGCAGTACCGTGCTGCGTCCGGGGGAAATGTTGTATCTGCTGGGAGGCGTGCCGCACGCCATCCGCGCCAATGAGGATGCGGTCGCTCTACTGACCATCCTGCTAAAGCACTAATTTTTTCTGTCATTCCCGCGAAGGCGGGAACCTATACCACTTGTGGTCAGTGACTGCTTCAACTCTGACTTGAGGTGCTATGGGTTCCCGCCTTCGCGGGAAGTCATTTCGGGCAATGCCCGGAATGACAGTGAAGAGGCAGGCTATCGCGCCACTTCGTCGCGCGGATCGCGCGCCAGCAATTGCGCCAGCATCGCCTGCGGCGTATCGCCATCGAACAGCACGCCGGCCACCGCGTTGGTGATCGGCATGTCCACACCGCGCGCACGCGCCAGTTCACGTACAGCCTTGGCGCATGGCACGCCTTCCGCCACATGACCGAGTTCCTTGACGATGGTGTCGAGCGGCTTGCCTTGCGCTAGCCCCAAGCCCACGCGGCGGTTGCGCGACAGGTCGCCGGTGCAGGTCAGCAACAGGTCGCCCATGCCGGTCAGGCCCATGAAGGTCGAAGCCTGGCCGCCCAGCGCCACGCCCAGGCGGGTAATTTCCGCCAGTCCACGAGTGATCAGCGCGGCGCGCGCATTCAAGCCCAGCCCCAGTCCGTCGGCCACGCCGGTGGCAATGGCCAGCACATTCTTGACGGCGCCGCCCACTTCCACGCCGATCACATCGTCGCAGGAATACACGCGAATGTTGCCGCCATGCACCGCCGCCACCACATTGTCGCGCAGCGGCGCCGAGTGCGAGGCCACCGTCAGCGCGCACGGCAGGCCGCGCGCCACTTCCTGGGCGAACGAGGGCCCGGACAAGGCGGCACCCGGCACCGTATCGCCCAGGACTTCGCGCACCACCTGGTGCGGCAGCAGGCCGGTACCGTATTCAAAACCCTTGCACAGCCACACGATGTTGGGAATAGCGTGCGGTTTAAGTTGCTGCAAGAGCGGTCGCAAGCCCGCCACGGGGCAGGCCGCAATCAGCAGTGGCGAAGATTCGGGCTGGCCGGCCACATGGGCCAGCGCCGCCTCGAAGGAGTCGGCCACCTGCAAGCCGGGCGGAAAGGCAAAGCCCGGCAGGTATTCAGTGTTTTCGCGCGCCGCCGCCATGGCGTCCATGGCCGTGCGCTTGCGGCCCCAGATCAGCACCTCGTGGCGCGCGGCCAGGGCCAGCGCCACAGCCGTGCCCCAGGCGCCGGCGCCCAGGACGCTGATCTTGCGCGAAGTATGCGGCATCAGATGCCCCAGATATCGGACGAGCGCACAAAGCCGACGATGCCGTCGCGGTGACGCACCTTGATCCAGCCGCCGCCCGCGGGCTCGACCAGTTCGAGCAGCACGCCGCGCTCGGCGCTCATGATGACGGCGGACGCTTCCTCGGCCGCCAGGCGCACGCGGGCGTTCGGGCTGCGCACCACCACATTGCGGCGCGGCGACAGCAGGCGCTGCTCGACCCATGCCAGCTCGCCGGTAGCGTCGCGCACCTTGGCCCATTCGCCATAGGTGAGCACCACTTCAACCGGCATGCCGCGCGGCGCGATGAACAGTTTGCTGCCCTTGAGCGAGGGCGCGTCGTACAGGATGGCGGGGGCGTTGGCGATGCTCTTGAAATCGAAGGCGTGCGCGCCGGCCATGGCCAGCGTCAGCAGGGCGCCGGCTAGAATGCTTGGAAATTTCATTGCGTGGCCTCCGCCTGGAATATGCGTAGGTGGGCAGGACCTGCCCACGCGGATGCTGCGCGGCCGCGCGCCGACGAAAGGTCAATGCGCGCGGCCGGCGACTTGCTTAGTTTGCTGCGGTGCCTGCTGGTGCTGCTGCGGCCGCTTCAGCCAGTGCCTGGCGGCGCTGCTGGTAGAACACTTCGAAGTTGATCTCAGCCAGGTGAACTGGTGGGAAACCGGCACGGGTGATCACGTCGGCGATGTTGCCGCGCAGGTAAGGGTACACGATGTTCGGGCAACCGATTCCCAGCAGTGGATCCATCTGGTCCGCAGGGATGTTGCGCGCTTCGAAGATACCAGCTTGCTTGCCTTCGACCAGGAAAGCGACCTTGTCCTTGACCTTGGCGGTGACGGTGATGGTCACGGTCGATTCGTAGATGCCGTCAGCGATGGCTTCGGCGCCAACGTCGAGCGACACTTCGATCGATGGGGCTTCCTGCTCCAGGAAGATAGCTGGGGAATTCGGCTGCTCCAGCGACATGTCTTTCAGGTAGACGCGTTGGATTTGGAATACGGGTTGCAGATTTTCGTCAGACATGGAACGCTTTCGTT
>CAMLFK010000384.1 GCA_946479255.1 uncultured Oxalobacteraceae bacterium | reverse complement strand
GCTACGCGCTTGCCGAGAATGATCAGGTCGCGCTCGACGCCGTCCAGCGTGGCTACCTTGGGCAAGTTGGCCCAGGTCTCGAAGCCGAATTTGCCAAATAGTGCCAGGCTGGGCTGGTTGTGGCCGAAGATGAAGCCCAGCAGGGTGTGGACCTTGATTTCAGGTGCGTAGGCGATGGCCTGCTCCAGGCAGTAGCGGCCGATGCCTTTGCCGCGCCAGCTCTCCGCGATGTAGATCGACACTTCGGCGGTGCCGGAATATGCCGGGCGGCCGTAGAAGTTGGAGTAGGACATCCAGCCGAGGATGGTGCCGGGCTCGTTTTCCGGATGGATCACCCACAGGGGACGGCGGTCAGGCGTGTGATCGTCGAACCATTGCTGGCGCGAGGCGACCGAGACGGGTTCGGTATCGGCCGTGACTTCGCGCGAGGCGACGGTGGAATTGTAGATGCTGACGATCTCGGCGAGGTCGTTTTGGTGGGCGGGTCGGTGGGCGAAGCTTGGCATGTTAGGTGGAGTCAATTATTACCACCGTCAGCTGGGGATATTAAAGAGTATGCGTGGCGCGCGACGAACGAAGCGCGGCACCGAGGATTTCTTCAATACGCAACTTGGCACGCTGGCCGGCCTCATCATCCGGAAAATGCACGCCTATCCCCTGCGCCTTATTATTATTGGCGCCGGCGGGCGTGATCCAGACCACCTTGCCGGCGATCGGATATTTGTTCGGGTCGTCCATCAGCGCCAAAATCAGGTAGATCTCGTCACCAATCTTGTAAGGCTTAGGTGTCGGAACAAAAATGCCGCCGTTGTTCAAAAACGGCATGTAAGCGGCGTACAGTGCCGCCTTTTCCTTGATGGCAAGCGACAGCACCGACGGCCGCGGTACCTGCGAGGCGTTCGGGTCGGTTGGATTGCCAGTCATTCAAGTCCTTTCACAAGTTGCCGCCTCAGCTGCAACACGCAGTGTAATCAAGCAACATGTCTTCGACAAATAATTTTGCGGACAGCGGATGGTCCGCCACCGCGCGCCGGTCATTGGTACTGCGAATTACCTGCATCAATTTGGCAGTGTGCACCCTGCCTGCCAGTGCTGCAAGTTCCTTCTGATAGCGTGGAAAATACCGGACATTGCCGGACAGCTTGTAGGAAAATACATCATACAGCCAACGTTGTTGCCACGAGACAAGGGCTGGCAGGGGAATCTTGCTCAATTTGTCCGCATTCTTCAATGCATCTTCAACATTGGGCTTGGCCAGCAGATGTAGCAATGCGTCCATTTCCTCCCGATTTGCCGTCTCCGATTGTGCCAGCGCGGCCAAGGGCGCGCCGCCCTGTTCGCGCAGCCAGGCGTCTGCGTCGGCCAGGCCTTGCTCCTTCAGCCAGGCCAGGGCGCTGGCGCTGTCCGGCATCGGCAAGGCAAACTTGCGGCAGCGCGACAGGATGGTCGGCAGCAGCCGGTCGAGGCCATTGCAGGACAGCAGGAACACCGTGCCCGGCGGCGGCTCTTCGAGTGTCTTGAGCAGTGCGTTCGAGGCCGGCGTGTTGAGCGCCTCGGCCGGATACAGCACCACCACGCGCAGCCCCTGGCGATGTGTCGAAATGTTCATGAAATCGGCCAGGTTGCGAATCTGCTCGATCTTGATCTCTTTCGATGGCGCCTTGGTGGCCTTGGCCTTCTTGCCGGCGTCAAGCTCGCCGCCCTCCTCGCCTTCGGCTGGCGGTTCGTCCTCCAGCGCTTCCGGCCGCACGCGGCGGTAGTCCGGGTGGTTGTGCTGGGAGAACCAGCCACAGGAGGCGCAGGCGCCGCAGGCGTGGCCGTCCGGCTGCACGTTTTCGCACAGCAGCGATTGGGCGAAAGCCTCGATAAAATCGGCTTTGCCGGTGCCGGCCGCGCCGTAGAACAGGATGGCGTGCGGCATGCGCTGGCGCAGCAGCTGGAGCTGCTCCCAGGCGCCGGTGTGCCAAGGGTAAATAGTACTCATACTTACAGCAGTTTATCGAGGATGGCAGTCAGGTGCGCACGGATGTCGTCGATGCTGCGGGTCGAATCGAGCACCACCACACGCTCGGGAAACTCGGCGGCGCGGCGCAGGTATTCAGCGCGGCAGGCCGCGAAGAAAGCGCCTTGTTCCTGCTCGAACTTGTCCATGGTGCGGCTGGCCTCAAGGCGGGCACGTGCCACGTCCAGCGGCAGGTCGAACAGCAAGGTCAGGTCAGGCTGCAGGTGCGGGTGCACCCATTGCTCCAGCACTTCGAGCTTGGCGCGGTCCAACCCGCGCCCGCCGCCCTGATAGGCAAAACTGGCGTCGCTGAAGCGGTCTGAGATGACCCAGTCGCCCCGCGCCAGGGCAGGCTCGATGACCTGCGCCAGGTGCTCGCGGCGGCTGGCAAACATCAGCAGCGCTTCCGTTTCGAGATGCATATTTTCGTGCAGCAGCAGCTGGCGCAGGCGTTCGCCCAGCGCAGTCCCGCCCGGCTCGCGCGACGACACTACCGTCTTGCCGCGCGCTTGCAACAGCTCGGTCACGAAGGCAATATGGGTCGACTTGCCGGCGCCGTCGATGCCTTCGAAGGTGATGAACTTGCCTGCGGCTTTGGAAGGTTTATTGGTCATGGAGCGGAAGGCAGATTGCGCTGATAGCGGTTGACTGCCTTGTTATGGTCGTTCAGGTTACTGGAAAACTGGCTGGTGCCGTCGTTACGCGACACGAAATACAGCGCGTCGGTCTTGGCCGGGGCCAGTGCGGCCGACAGCGACTGCAAGCCTGGCAAGGCAATCGGCGTCGGTGGCAAGCCCATGCGGGTATAGGTATTGTACGGGGTATCGGTTTCCAGGTCGCGCTTGCGGATCTTGCCGTCGTACTTCTCGCCCATGCCGTAAATGACGGCCGGGTCGGTCTGCAGCATCATGCCCAGCCGCAGGCGGTTGACGAACACGCCGGCAATCATGGCGCGCTCGGACTTCTGGCCGGTTTCCTTTTCCACGATCGACGCCATGGTCAGGGCTTCGTACTGGTTCTTGTATGGCAAGCTCGGATCGCGCTTGGCCCAGGCACTGCTCAGGTGATTCATCATCGTCTGATGGGACTGCTTGAAGATCGCCAGGTCGCTGGAATTCTTGGCGAACAGATAGGTATCCGGAAAAAACAAGCCTTCCGGCACCCGATGGTCGGGACTGACCTTGGCCATCAGTTCCTTGTCCGACAGGGTCAGGGTGTCGTGCTTGAGGCCGGGGTTGGCGTTGACCGCCGCGCGCATCTGGCGGAAGGTCCAGCCCTCGATGATGGTCAACGCTTCCTGCGCGAACTCGCCGCGCACCAGCTGCTCGATCAACCGGCGCGGCGTCGTGTTCGGCTTGAGCTCGTAACTGCCGGCCTTGATGCGCGAAGCCTTTTGCGTCACCCGTGCCAGCATCGACAGCATGAAGGGATTGACCGGCACGCCGGCACGGGCGATATCTTGGGCTGCCGCGCCCACGCTGCTGCCGGGCGCGACCGCGAAGGCGATCGCTTCGCCGCCGGTGGTGATGGGCTGCTTGGCCCAGTAGGAAAAGCCTGCGACCACGCCGACTGCGACGACGCTTGTTGTGATGATGGTTTTTTTGATGAAGCTCATATTCGTTTTCTTGGTTTTACGCCCCGTCCGGCGCGATTTGCTCGACATCTCTATAATGAACCCGTAATGATAA
>CAMLFK010000383.1 GCA_946479255.1 uncultured Oxalobacteraceae bacterium | reverse complement strand
ACCGCGGCATCGAAGTGGCGCGCGGCGACTACATCCTGATCCTCGACGGCGACTGTGTGCCGCAGCGCGACTTCGTGGCGCAGCACCGCAAGCTGGCCAAGCGTGGCTTCATGGTGACCGGCAGCCGCGTTCTGCTGGATGAAAAATTTACCCGGCAGGTGCTGGCCGAAGGGCGCGACCTGCAGGCCTTGAGCGTATTGGACAAGCTGCGCCTGCGCGCCGCCGGACATCTCAACAAGGCCCTGCAGCTGATGCTGCGCCTGCCCGATGTGGGCCGCGAGAAGAACCGCTTCATCTGGCGCCGCATCAAAGGATGCAATATGGGCATCTGGCGTTCGGACCTGTTGGCCATCAAGGGTTTCGACGAGAGTTTCACCGGCTGGGGCCATGAAGATGCGGACGCGGTGGTGCGCTTGTATAACGCCGGCGTGCAGCGCAAGGATGGCGCGTTCGCCACCGAAGTGCTGCACCTGTGGCACCGCGAGGCCAAGCGTGACCAGGAAAGCAGCAACAAGCGTATCGTCCAGCAACGCCTGCTCGACAAAACAATACGTGCCGCCAAAGGACTGCCATGAGTATCAGCATCAGCATCGTCGTCGCGGCACATAATGTTCAGGGCTGCATCGGCGATTGCCTCGATGCGATCCTGGCGCAGATCGAGCCCTCGCACGAGCTGGTAGTGATCGACGACGGTTCGAGCGACGCCACCCTGGTGCGGATCGAAGCGGCGCGCAAAGCCAATGCGGGCGTGCGCTTCACGCTGCAAACTCAAGCGCACCAGGGCGCCGCTGCCGCCCGCAATGCCGGCGTGGCGGCGGCGCGCGGCGAGTACATCGCCTTTGTCGACGGCGAGGACGTGCTGCTGCCGGGCGCACTGGCGGCGCTCTCCGAAACCATCGCGCGCTATCAGAGCGATGTGGTGGTGTGCGACTTTAATCTGTGGCGGCCGGATCGCGGCCCCACGGCCAAGGGTTCCAGAACGCGTGTGCGCAACGGTTATCCGGCCGCCAGGCTGCAGGACGACCGCCGGGCGATCTTGAGCATCTTGTTCGCCGACCGCCATATGTATTTGTGCGCCCATGTGTTCCGGCGCGCCGTCTATGCGCTGCTGCCCGCGCCCGCTTTCCCGCCGGGCCACGGATTCGAGGAGCTGGCGACCTTGCCGCGCCTGCTCAGCCAGTGCGCGTCGCTGGTGTACCTGCCGCAGCCGATCGTCGACCGCCGCCAGCTTCCCGGGACGGGGACGGGCGAGCTTACCGACGGCTGGGCCAAGGACTTCACGCTCGCGCTGATGCAGACGCGCGGCTATCTGGAGCAGCTTGGCGTGGACGCATCGGTGCAGCGCCAGTTCGATGTGGCGGCGTCTCATCTGTACATCAACGTTGTCAAGAAAACCTATCTGCTCAATGCGGCCGGCGGCGAACGGCTGCGCGCCCGGATCAAGGCGGCGTTCCGCCATGTGTTGTACCAAAGCTGCACCGAGCTGCTGGCGGCGGTGCGCGCCGGGCAAACCGTCACGCATAACCGCAAGAATGATCTGGCAACTATCCGGCAGGTCGACGCGGCCCTGCGCGGCAGCATGGTGTTCGGTTTGCGCCAGGCCGCGGGGCGTAAGATCAGATTGCTGCAGCGCACGCGCAAAACAGTCAAAGCAAATTGACAATCAAATGATCGCCGGGCCGCGTGGTTTGCAAAACCATTTTATTTTTGATAACTGTTGCGCACGATTGAGTTTCGTTTGACAGGATAATTCCAGCTTGAAATACTGTTCGTTCCTGCTGAGTCTCAGCAGGGCAACTTACTCTATTGACCAGCATGGCTACGCTCTCCGACCTGAATACCCCGCTGTCCGGACTCAAGCACATTGATGCCCTCCTCGACGAAGGGCCCGACTGGAATTTTCGGACGGAGGGGGGGAACACCATCAGTTATACCTTCTCGACCGCATCGGGCAAGCAGACCTTTACCAGCGAGAACCCGTCATTTTTCAGCGGCGGGGTGGAAACCATGACAGCCGCGCAGCAGGCCGCCGCGCGCGTCGCGTTCGCCTATCTGAGCTCGGTGACCGGCATCGTGTTCCAGGAAACCAGCGATGGCGGCGCGGCCTCGCTGCACCTGGCCAATGTCGACCTGGACGGATCGAGCACGGCGGGCCTGTTCAGCTATTCCGCCCCAACCTGGTACATGCCGGATACGAATAAGATCACCAGCTACAAGGTCAACGGTTATATCTACCTGGACAACGCCGAATGGGCCGGCCGCAACTACAGCCTGAACGAAGGCGGCAGCGCTTATGAAACCCTGTTGCACGAACTGGGCCATGCGCTCGGCCTCAAGCACCCGTTCGAGGGCGACATCCAGCTGCCCGGCAATGAAGACAATACCCAGTACACCCTGATGTCGTATGACGACGCGGGCGGCCCCTACGCGCGCTTCTCCAGCTACGACCTGGCCGCGCTGAACTGGCTGTACGGCGGCGACGGGCTCGGTGGCGCACTGGGCATCGGCTCGGCCAGCGGCGCACGCTTCATTACCGGCAGCGCACGCGCCGACCAGTTGATCGGCACCGATGCAAACGACGTCCTGGAGGGCCTGGGCGGCGACGACAAAATCTACGGCGGCGGCGGCACCGATACCGTGGTGTTCTCCGCCGCTTCCACCGACTACACTTTTGTCGGCGCCAGCGGCGGCGCGCTGCAAGTAAATGGCTTTGAAGGCAGCGACCTGCTGTATTCGGTGGAAAGCATCACGTTTTCCAATGGCAGCTTCAGCCGCGACCAACTGCTGTCCACCACCGCCCCGGCCGCACCGAAGGTCAATGTGTCGACCAACAAGCTTGGCTATGTGTCGGGCAGCACGCCGCTGTTCGTCGGCACCGCTGAAGCCAATGCCACCATCAAGCTCTACAGCGGCCTGGAGCAGATCGGCGTCACCACCGCCGACGCCAAAGGGCTGTGGTACGCCACCTCGGCCGGCCTGATCGACGGCCAGCATGTGGTGACCGCAACCGCCACGAGCCCGGCAGGCCTGGTCTCGCCGCTGAGCGCCGCCACCACGTTCCGGGTGGACGCCCAGGCGCCGGCCGTGCCGACCATGACGATGGCGCTGGGCACAGGCAGTAACCAGCCGGTATTCGGCGGCACCGGCGAAGCCGGTACCTTGATCAACCTGGTCAATACGGCCGGCAATCTCAGCACCGTGGTTGGCAAGACCGTGGTCGACGCGTCCGGCAACTGGAGCCTGGCCAACCCGATGCTCAACGGCAGCTACAACCTGACCGTGCAGTCGACCGATGCGGCCGATAACATGAGCACGTCGGCCAACGCGGCCAGCTTCACGATTGCCAGCAGCCTGAACCGGACCCTCAGCGCCGGTAAGGACGTATTGGCCAACCCTGTCGGCAACAACGCCATCGATGGCGGCGCCGGCACCGACACGGTGGTGTTTGCAGGCGCGCGCGCCAATTACGTCGTCGCCAGCGCGGCCAATGGCTTCACGGTGCGCAGCACCGCCAGCGGCGTCGACTCGGTGTACAACGTGGAAAGGCTCAAGTTCGACGATGGCGCTGTCGCGCTCGACCTGACGGGTTCGGGCGGCCAGGCTTACCGGCTGTACCAGGCGGCCCTGGACCGTACCCCCGACCTGAAAGGTGTCGGCTTCTGGATGAATGCGCTAGACATGGGGGTGACGCT
>CAMLFK010000382.1 GCA_946479255.1 uncultured Oxalobacteraceae bacterium | reverse complement strand
ATGCTGATCAGGTAGCACAGGCCGCGCGCCAGGAACATGCCGGCCAGCGTGACGATGAAAGGCTGCAGCTTGAAGTAGTGGATCAGCGCGCCCATGCCGCCGCCGAACAGCGCGCCCAGCAGCAGTACCAGGGCGATCACGGCCACCGGATTCCAGTGCGCCGTTTGCAACAGCCACGCCGAGATCATGGTCGAGAGGGCCAGCACCGAGCCGACCGACAGGTCGATGCCGCCGGACAGGATCACGAAGCCCATGCCGATGGCCAGCACCAGCAGGAAAGCATTGTCGATCAACAGGTTAAAGAACACCTGCAGCGACAGGAAGCCCGGGTAGGCAACGCCGCCGATGGCCAGCATGGCGATCAGCAGTGCCACCGTCACCAGGGACGTAAAGTAAGGCGACTTCATGCGGTCCTCCGCGCAAACATTTTCTTGAATTCGTCCGACTGCGACAGGCACACGAGGAACACCACGATTGCTTTGACCACCATGTTGATCTCGGGCGGTACGCCCAGCGAGTAGATGGTCGAGGTCAGGGTCTGGATGATCAGGGCGCCGATGACGCTGCCGACCAGGCTGAATTTACCGCCGGCCAGCGAGGTGCCGCCCAGGGTCACGGCCAGGATGGCGTCGAGTTCGAGCATCAGGCCGGCGTTATTGGCGTCGGCGCTCTTGATGTTCGAGCTGATCATCAGGCCCGCGAGGCCGGCACAGGCCGCGCAGAAGATGTAGACGAACACGATCAGGGTCGCGGTCTTCAAGCCGGCCAGGCGCGCGGCCACCGGGTTGATGCCGACCGACTGGATGAACAGGCCGAGCGCGGTCTTTTTCATCATGAAGGCGACAATGGCGAACACCACCGCCACCACCGTCAGCGAGAACGGCAGGCCGAACAGGAAGCCGCCGCCCAGCGTAAAGAAAGGCTCGTAGTAGACCGTGACGATCTGGCCATCGGTGAACAACTGGGCCAGTCCCCTGCCCGCCACCATCAGAATCAGGGTGGCGACAATCGGCTGCAGGCCGAGCGCGGCGACCAGCACGCCGTTCCACAGGCCGCACACAATCGCGATGCCCATGGCCGCGGCCATGGCCCACAGCATCGGCATGGCAGGTTCCGCTGCGCCGCCGATCAGCATGGCGCCGACCGTGCCGGACAGGGCCACCACGGCGCCCACCGAAATATCGATGCCACGGGTGGCGATGACCAGGGTCATGCCGATCGCGGTCAGCATCAGGGGCGCGGCGCGGTTGACGATGTCGACCAGGCTGCCGTACAGGTGGCCGTCCTTGATCGACAGGTCGAAGAAGCCCGGCACCCAGATCAGGTCGACCAGCAGCAGGACCGCCAGCGCTGCGAGTGGACGGAACAGCGAGTGGCGCGCGATGGCGCCTAAGGAGAAGCCGCCGGCGCTGGGCACGGCGGTGGTCGATGGCATGCCGCTCATGCGTGCGCTCCTTCGCCATGTCCGGCGATGACTTCGAGCACGGTGGTGTCGTTCAACTGGCCGCGCTGGTATTCGCCGCAAGCCTTGCGGTCGCGCATGATCACCAGGCGGTCGCTGCAGCGCAGCACTTCCGGCAATTCAGACGAGATGAACAGAATCGATAGGCCCTTGTTGCACAGGCCGCTGACGTAATCCATGATTTCCTGTTTTGCGCGTACGTCGATGCCGCGCGTTGGTTCGTCCAGGATCAGCAGCTTCGGCTGGGTCACCAGCCAGCGTGCCAGCAGCACCTTTTGCTGGTTGCCGCCGGAGAGCGATCCGATCGGAGTTTCAATACTGGCTGTCTTAATGCCCAGCCACTTCACATAGTTCTCGGCCATTTCCTGCTGCTGGCGGAAGGGGATCGCGCGCATCATGCCCTGCTGGGCCTGCATGGCGAGGATCAGGTTCTCGCGCACCGACAGGTCGAGGATGGCGCCTTCGTGCTTGCGGTCTTCCGAACAGAAGGCGATGCCGGCTTCGATGGCTTCGCGCGGGCTGCTGAAAGTACTGTTGTGCTTGCCGATGGCGATGCTGCCGCTGTCGGCCTTGTCGGCGCCGAACAGCAGGCGCGCCAGTTCGGTACGGCCCGAACCCAGCAAGCCGCACAGGCCCAGCATTTCGCCCTGGCGGATTTCCATATCGACCGGGTTGAGCACGCCCTTGCGGCCCAGCTGGTTCATCTTGATCAGGGTGTCGCCGACCGGCGTCGCGCGTGCGGCCAAGCCTCCTGCCGCCGGATCTTCGCTGGTATCGGGCGCGCCGATCATCTTGTTCACCAGCGCCAGGCGCGACAAATCCTTGGCCAGGTACTCGCCTTCCAGCTGGCCGTTGCGCATTACCGTGATACGGTCGGAAATGGCGTAGGTCTGGTCCAGGAAGTGGGTCACGAACAGGATCGCCATGCCTTGCGAACGCAGCTTGGTCAGCACGCGGAACAGCAGCTGCACTTCGGCTTCGTCCAGGCTGGAGGTCGGCTCGTCGAGGATCAGCACGCGCGCCGAAATGTTCAGGGCGCGCGAAATGGCCACCATCTGCTGGATCGCCAGCGGATAGTTCGACAGTGGCGCCGCCACGTCGATGTCGACTTCGAGCTGCTTGAGCAGTTCGGCAGCATCCTTGCGCATGCGCTTCCAGTCGACCATGCCGAACTTGCGCGGATAGCGGCCGATGAAGATATTTTCCGCCACCGACAGATTGGGGCAGAGATTGACTTCCTGATACACCGTGCTGATACCCAGGCGCTGGGCGTCCTGGGTGGAGGATGGGCGAATCTGCTGCCCTTCCATGGTGATGGTGCCGCCGTCCGGCGTGTAGACGCCGGTGAGCACTTTGATCAGGGTGGATTTTCCGGCGCCGTTCTGGCCCATGAGGGTGTGAACTTCGCCGGGAAACAGGCGCAAGGCGACTTCGCTGAGTGCCTTAACGCCTGGGAACGATTTGCTGATGCCGCGCAGCTCCAGTACGGGAGCCGCGGCCTGTGATGCCTGGTTCATGAGTCGCCAGATTAATACTTACGGTTTGGGAGTTCCTTGGCAGCCACTTCGGCCGGGAACACGCCCTCGACCACGGTGACGCGCTTCGGCACAGGCTTGCCGGCGACAATGTCTTTAGCCAGTTGCATCAGCTGCGGTCCGAGCAATGGATTGCACTCGACCGTCACGTTCAGCTTGCCTGCGACCATGGCCTGGAAAGCACCCTTGACGCCGTCGATCGAGATGATCTGGATGTCCTTGCCCGGTTTCAGGCCGGCTTCTTCGATCGCCTGGATGGCGCCGATGGCCATGTCGTCGTTGTGTGCGTACAGAACGTGGATGTTCTTGGCGTCGGCTTTCAGGAAGGCTTCCATGACTTCCTTGCCCTTGGCGCGGGTGAAGTCGCCGGTCTGCGAGCGGATCACCTTGAACTTTGGATTGCCGGCGATGACTTCGTCAAAGCCTTTTTTACGGTCGATGGCCGGTGCGGAACCCACGGTGCCTTGCAGTTCGACGATGTTGATGGTCTTTTGCGGCATCTTGGCCGAGCGCTCGACCAGCCAGCGGGCAGCCTTGCGGCCCTCTTCCACGAAGTCCGAACCGATGAAGGTCGCGAACAGGGCCGGGTCGCTCACCTTGACGGCGCGGTCGGTCAGGATGACCGGAATCTTGGCGCGCTTGGCTTCGCGCAGCACGGTGTCCCAGCCCGATTCAACCACTGGCGAGAAGGCGATCACGTCCACGCGCTGGGCGATGAAGGAGCGGATGGCCTTGACCTGGTTTTCCTGGCGCTGCTGGGCGTCGGCGAA
>CAMLFK010000381.1 GCA_946479255.1 uncultured Oxalobacteraceae bacterium | reverse complement strand
AACTCATGCGCTGCAGGCTGGACATCTGGCCGAAGCGGCGTTCCAGCGGCGCGGTCACGGTACGCGCCATCACTTCAGGGCTGGCGCCGGGGTACAGGGTTTGCACCTGGATGGTCGGGAAGTCGACCTGCGGCAGCGCCGACAGTGGCAGGAACCTGAAGCCGACAATGCCGGCCAGGACGATGGCCAGCATCAGCAGCGATGTGGCGACCGGGCGCTGGATGAAGGGGGCGGATGGGCTCATTAGATAGCCGCACCGAATACGCTGTGGTGGATGCACGTAGAGTTGCGGTTCACGGCGCTGCTCCCTCACGATTACGCCGGCGTTCCCCACCCTCGCGCCTGCCCCCACCTGCCCTCGCCCCAGCCGGCTTATCGGTCGGCAGCACCACCCTGGCCCCATCCTTCAAGCGGTCAGCGCCCTCGGTAATCACCTGCTCGCCCGCCTTGAGCCCCTTGGTGATCTCGACCTTGTCTACCGTGGCCTGCCCGCGCGATACCGTGCGCAGCGCCACCGTGCGTTCGGCCGGGTTAAGCACATACACAAAATCGCCATTGCTGCCATGCCGCAGCGCCGTCACCGGCACCACGACCGCGCCCTTAATCATGCGCATCTCCAGCCGCAGGTTCACGAACTGGCTCGGAAACAGCGACTGGTCGTCGTTGGCAAAGCGCGCCTTGGCCTTTACCGTGCCGGTCTGAATATCGACCTGATTGTCCAGCGCCGAGAATTTGCCGGTCGCCAGCGCGGTCGTGCGGGTGCGGTCGAAGGCGGTGGCCGGCAAGGTGGCTTTCTCACGCACGCGCTGCTGCACGTCCGGCACGCGGTCCTGCGGCACCGAAAACTCCACGTCGATCGGCGAGAGCTGGGTGATCACGGCGATGCCGGCGGCGTCGCTGCTGCCGACCAGGTTGCCCATGTCGACCACGCGCAGGCCAACCCGCCCGGTGATCGGCGCCTTGATGCGGGTGTAGTCCAGATTGAGCCTGGCCACGCCTTCGGCCGCACGGTCGGTGGTGACCTGGCCTTCGAGCTGCTTGACCAGCGCGGCCTGGGTATCGACCTCCTGGCGCGCGATCGAATCCTGGGCCAGCAGGGTGCGGAAGCGTTCGAGCGTGACGCGCGCGCTGTCGAGCTGCGCCTGGTTGCGCTGGCGGGTACCGGAAGCCTGCATCAGCGCCATCTCGAACGGGCGCGGGTCGATGGTGGCCATGACCTGCCCGGCCAAGACCTGCTGGCCTTCACTGAAGTGGATTTTTTGCAGTATGCCGGACACCTGCGGGCGCACCGTGGCGGTGGCGGCGGCGGTCACCGTGCCCAGGGCGTCGAGAATGACCGGAATGTCGACCGTCTCGGCGGTGGCAACGCCGACCGTGGTGGCGCCGCGCCCGCCACGTCCGCCGCCTGCGCCAGGCCCACCCGGACCCGCCGCCGCCGGACCACCGCCAGGGCCGCCCGCTTGCTTCGGCTGATGCGTCAGGTACCAGGCCAGCGCCCCGAGGGCAAGCATGGCCAGGAAGGCGATCACACTGCCGATGGTCTTGGCGCGCCGGCTGCGGCGCGGCGGGATGGCGGATGGTTCCATGCTTGCCTCATTAACAATGTATGAGGCGAGATTAGCATGCGTAAGACATTAAGAATGTTTCATACCGTACAGATAAAGCCTAAATACATACAGGCTTCGCGATGGGCAAAGAAATGGGCCGATTCCCTTTCATAGGGAAATCGGCCCAGTGGCAGCCCGGTGAAGGCCGCTACACGACGTTACAAAGTCGCTACAAACTCAGGGAGTACAGGTCACGGGCTACCACAGAGGCAGTGCGCCACCGCGGCAAAGGGCTTGCGCCCGGCGGTCAGGTCGGACAGCCACAGCAGATCCTTGGTGACGCCCGCGGCGGCGGCGACGGGGAAGCCGTCCGGCAGCATGCCCAGCTTGACCTGCAGCGACAGCAGCGGCATGGCGCTGGTGCCCAACAGTTCCAGCACCTTTTCGAACGGCGCGGCGTCGCGCTCCACATAGGCGATGCGGAAGTCGCCGGTAAGCTTGGCGCGGCGGGCGGCCGACTTGATGGCGTCGCCGAAGCTGCCGACGGTGTCGATCAAGCCGCGTTCCTTGGCTTGCAGGCCGGTCCATACGCGCCCTTGCCCATGCTCGTCGATCTTGGCCAGGCTGGTCTTGCGCGACTGCGCTGCCTTGGTGGTGAAGTCGCTGTAGACATGGTTGATATTGCTCTGCACGAGCTCCTTGAAGCGCGGGTCCATCGGGCGCAGCGGGTTGTAGGCATCGGCCAGCCAGGTGGTGGTCACGCCGCCGGTGTGGATGCCCAGCTTGTCGGCCACTTTGTCCATGGTGGGCAGCAAGGCGAATACGCCGATCGAACCGGTGATGGTGCTGGCGTCGGCGATGATTTCGTCGGCCGCCATGGAGATCCAGTAGCCGCCCGAAGCGGCGACGTTGCCCATCGAGACCACGACCGGCTTGCCGTCGGCGCGCGCCAGTTCCAGTTCGCGCCGGATCAGTTCGGAGCCATACGGGCTGCCGCCGGGCGAATCGACGCGCAGCACGATGGCCTTGATCTGGTCGTCTTCGCGGGCCTTGCGGATCAGGTTGGCGGTGGAGCGCCCGCCGATGGCGCCCGGCGCGGCCATGCCGTCGCTGATTTCACCTTGCGCGACCACCACGGCGATTCCTTCGCCGACCAGCGCCGGACGGTTGCGGCCCAGGTATTCCTCGAAGCTGACCTGGCGGAAGTTCTTGCCTTCCAGGTCGCGCTCGCCGCGCTTCATCATCATTGCGCGCAGTTCGTCGCGGGTCTTGAGGCCATCGACCAGCTTGAAGTCGAGCGCCACTTTGGCAGGGTCGCCCTTGGCCGCTTCCATCAGCTTGGGCAACTGCTCGATGCCCTTGTTGATGGTGCCGGCCGCCAGCTTGCGCTGCTTTTCCACTTCGCCGGTGTAGGTATTCCACAGCGCGCCATACAGATAGGTGTCGGCTTCCTGCGAGGCTTCCGATGGACCGTTGCCGATGAAGGGCTCGGCCGCGCTCTTGTAGGTGCCGACCTTGAGCAGGTTGACCGTGACGCCCAATTTGTCGAGCGCGTCGCGGTAGTAATTGCGATAGCGGCCGATACCACGGATCAGCACCGATCCCATCGGGTGCAGATAGACTTCGCTGGCGTGCGAGGCAATCAGGTACTGGCGCTGGTCGTACTGGCCGGCCCAGGCGATCACGGGTTTGCCGCTGGCCTTGAAGCGGTCCAGCGCGGCGCCGACTTCACGCAAGGTCGCCATGCCGGCGTTGTCCAGGTCTTCCGGGAACACCACCACGCTGCCGATGTTGGGGTCGCGCGCGGCCACGTCCAGCACGCGCAGCACGTCGCGCAGCTGGACCGAACGGCGCGATTCGCCGCTGGCGTTGGCGATGATGGTGTCGCGCACAGTGCCGCTGTGCTGCTCGACCAGGTCGCCCTTGAGCTCGAGGATCAGTGCGGTCTTCGGCGCGATCGGCTTGGCCGAGCTGAAGATGGCGATCAGGAGCGCGATGAGGATCAGCAGGAACAGCGCGTTAAAGAAGAACCGGCGCGTGGCGTCGAGTCCGCGCCAGGCCATGACGATGCCACGGCGCAGGTAGGAAAGGGGATTGAAGGACATCGGTACTCCGTCAGTCGAAAAAAATGTTTTGGAACAAAAACATACTGTAAGCGAAATCGGCATGCATGACGAAAAGATTAATCTTGATACATACGCCTGTTTTCTAAGTTTGATCTAACTCAAGGATGCTAGATGGCAA
>CAMLFK010000380.1 GCA_946479255.1 uncultured Oxalobacteraceae bacterium | reverse complement strand
CGCGCTGACCGAGTCATTCCAGCTGTTCGGTTCCACCCGCAAGCAGTCGGCGATGATCAGCGCCGTATGGTGCGCCGCCTTCATCTACGCCTTCATCTATAGAGAGAATCCGGCCGCCATCACCTTCTGGTTCGCCATCTCCAGCATCCTGTGGCTGGGCCGCTTCGTGCCGACCTTGAAGGTCGGCCTGCCGCCCATGCAGGGCAGCCGCAACACCGTGGTCGGCAGCCTGTATGCCATCTCCATCATCGCCTGCTTCGCCGCCATCGTCGTGTTCTTCCGCCATTCGGCGCTCTACCTGCTGTCCGTGATGGCCCTGGTGTGGATCGCCGACATCGGCGCCTATTTCTCCGGCAAGGCCTTCGGCAAGCGCAAGCTGGCCCCATCCATCTCGCCGGGCAAATCCTGGGAGGGCGCGATCGGCGGCGGCGTCGCCGTGCTGCTGCTGGCCAGCCTGTCGATCCTCTCGAACCAGCCGCTGTTCGCCGACACCTTCGCCGTACACCTGCAATCGCAGCTGGGCTGGGCCGCCACCTTCGGCGTGCTGATCGTGCTCGTTGCCGCCAGCGTCGTGGGCGACCTGTTCGAATCGATGCTCAAGCGGCGCGCCGGCGTCAAGGACAGCAGCAAGCTGCTGCCGGGCCATGGCGGCGTGCTTGACCGGATCGACGCGCTCGTGCCGGTGCTGCCGATGGCCGCGCTGATCCACAGCCAGCTGTAACGAAAGAAGCCATGCAACGCATTACGATACTCGGCGCAACCGGCTCGATTGGCGTTTCCACGCTCGACGTGCTGGCTCGCCACCCGGACAAATACGAAGTCTATGCGCTCACCGCGCATGCCAAGGTCGAGGAACTGGCCGCCCAGTGCGCGCGCTACAAGCCGGTCCGCGCGGTCGTCGGCACGCTGGACGCGGCCCAGCGCCTGTCCGTGCTGCTGCGCGAAAAAGGCCTGTCCACCGAAGTCGATTACGGCGAGCGTGCCCTGTGCGACGTCGCCGCCAGCCCCAATACCGACACCGTGATGGCGGCAATTGTCGGCGCGGCTGGCCTGGCGCCGACCCTGGCCGCCGCACGCGCCGGCAAGAAGATTCTGCTGGCTAATAAAGAAGCGCTGGTCATGTCGGGCCAGCTGTTCATGGACACCGTGCGCGAACACGGCGCCACCTTGCTGCCGATCGACAGCGAACACAATGCCATCTTCCAGTCGCTCCCGGCCACGTACGCACGTGCGCCCGGCGCGGCCGGCGTGGCCAAGATCCTCCTCACCGCATCGGGCGGCCCGTTCCTGAACCGCGCGGTGGAATCGCTGGACGCGGTCACGCCCGACCAGGCCTGCGCCCACCCTAACTGGGTAATGGGCCGCAAGATCTCGGTCGACTCAAGCACCATGATGAACAAGGGCCTCGAAGTCATCGAGGCGCACTGGCTGTTCGGCGCCCCGGCGTCCCTGATCGAGGTGGTGATCCACCCGGAGAGCGTGATCCACTCGATGGTCTCCTACGTGGACGGCTCGGTTATCGCCGAATTGGGCAACCCCGACATGCGCACCCCGATCGCCAACGCACTGGCCTTCCCGGAGCGGATCGAATCGGGCGTGGCCCAGCTGGACCTGACCACCATCGGTTCGCTGCACTTCACCAAGCCGGACTTCGCGCGCTTCCCGTGCCTGAAACTTGCCTTCGAAGCGCTGGAGGCGGGCGGCACCGCGCCGGCCCTGCTCAACGCCGCCAATGAAGTGGCGGTGCAGGCCTTCCTGGACGAGCGCATCGGATTTCGCGATATCGACCGGGTGATCGCCCGCGTCATGCACGAAAACGACCACGGCGCCGCCAGCAGCATCGAGGCGGTCATGGCCCAGGACGCGCACGCCCGCACCGCCGCCGCCCACATCGTGGCAAGCCTCGCCAGATGACTTTCCTGACCACCGTACTGGCGTTCCTGGCAGCGCTCGGGCCGCTGATCATCTTCCACGAGCTGGGTCATTACTCGGTCGCGCGCCTGTGCGGCGTGAAAGTGTTGCGCTTTTCGGTTGGCATGGGAAAAGTAGTGTGGTCGCGCCGTTTCGGCCCGGACCAGACCGAGTGGGCCATCTCGGCGCTGCCGCTGGGCGGCTACGTCAAGATGCTGGACAACCGCGACCCGGCCACCGCGGCCACCGATCCGCTTGAGGCCAAGCGCGAATTCACCAGCCAGACGGTCTGGCGGCGCATCGCCATCGTGGCCGCCGGCCCGCTGGCCAACTTCCTGCTGGCGATGCTGATCTTCGCCGGCCTGTATATGCATGGCGTCTCCGAACCGGCCGCGCGCCTGCGCTTCATGCCCGAGGCCACGGCGGCGTACCAGGCCGGCCTGCGCGGCGGCGAAAAAGTCGAGGCGGTCAACGGCGAGCCGGTCGCCGCCTGGTCCGAGCTGCGCATGGAACTGATGCAGGCCTTGCTGAATAAGACCGACGTGCGCCTGGAGGTGTCGCAGCCGGGAGGAGGGCATTTCTCGGCCTGGCTGCCGGCCAGGGAGCTTGCAAAGCTGGACGTCGATTCAGATTTCATGAACACCCTCGGGCTGGCGATTCAGCGCCCGCCGGCCAAGATCGGCACCGTGGTCGCCGGCGGCGCGGCCGAACGGGGCGGCCTGCTAAAGGGCGACGTGGTGCTGAGCGTGGACGGCAAGCCGGTCCAGGACGACATGGTGGTGCGCGAGATGATACGCCAGGCGCCCGGCCGCGCCATGGTTTTCGGGGTGCAGCGCGGCGGCCAGCGGGTCGAACTGTCGATCACCCCGGAACTTGACCCTGCCACCCAACAGGGGCGAATCAAGGCCGAACTGGGCGGCATGCCTGAAATGGTCACCCTTTCCGAAGGCCCGGTCGACGCCCTGGCCAAGGCTGCCGGCACCACCTGGGACAGCGCCGTCATGCAGGTCAGAATGATCGGCAAGATGGTGATGGGCGAAATCTCGCTCAAAAATGTAACCGGCCCGATCACGATTGCCGACTACGCCGGCCAGACCGCGCGCAGCGGCGCGGTGGTTTTCTTAAGCTTCATCGCGCTTATCAGCGTCAGTCTTGGGGTGATGAATCTGTTACCAATTCCGGTTCTGGACGGGGGTCTTTTGCTGTATTATTCGCTGGAAGTTTTGACCGGGCGCCCCTTGCCCGCACGCGTAGGCGAGTATGCACAACGCGCCGGCGTGGGCATATTACTCATGCTGATGGCCCTTGCGGTCTTCAACGACGTCGTCCGGCTCCTGTAACGACGGACCGGCGCATTCCCGGATGGGGTGCCTGCGGCGCGGCGTGCCGCGCTCCCGTCCAACGATTGACCCATTGATTTTGCCAATGAAATTACATTTTGAACGTTCTGCCTTGCCTTCCTTTCGCCGCAGCCTGATCGGCGTCGCCGTCATGGCGCTGTGCGCAGCACCTGCGTTGGCGGTATCACCGTTCGTCGTCAAGGACATTCGCGTCGAGGGTATCCAGCGTACCGAGGCAGGCACGGTGTTCACCTACCTGCCGGTCCGGGTCGGCGAGACGTTCGACGACGAAAAGAGTATCGCCGCGATCAAGGCGCTGTATGCCACGGGATTCTTCAAGGACGTGCGCCTGGAAGAAGAAAACGGCGTGCTGGTGGTGCTGGTCGAAGAGCGGCCCGCCATTTCCAAGGTCGACTTCACCGGTACCAAGGAATTCGAAAAAGACATGCTGATCAAGTCGCTGGCCGACATCGGCGTGGGCGAATCGAAGATCTTCGACAAGGCCTCGGTCGACCGCGCCGAGCAGGAACTCAAGCGCCAGTAC
>CAMLFK010000379.1 GCA_946479255.1 uncultured Oxalobacteraceae bacterium | reverse complement strand
CGCCCTGGTACGGGCAGCCGAAGGCGCAGCTGATGCTGCCGCGCAGGCGCAGGCCGTGCTGCTTGGCCGCCGCCGCCACGCCTTCGAAGCGCGCGATCGATTCGGCGATCGAACAGTTGATGTTCTTTTGCGAGAAGGCCTCCGAGGCCGAGCCGAAGATCACCACCTCGTCCGCTTTGGCCGCCAAAGCCGCCTCGAAGCCCTGCATATTGGGCGTGAGCGCCGAGTAGATGGTGCCGGGCCGGCGCGCGATGGCGGCCATCACGGCGGCACTGGTGGCCATCTGCGGCACCCACTTGGGCGACACGAAGGAAGCCGCCTCGATGTTGGGGAAGCCGGCGGCGGACAGCCGGTTCACCAGTTCGGTCTTGACCTCGGCCGATACCGACTGCTGCTCGTTCTGCAGCCCGTCGCGTGGACCGACTTCGACGATCTTGACCTTGCCCGGCATGCTGCTCATTACTGACTCCTCGCTGTACTTAATACCCGCGTGCGCGGTCGACCACGTCCTCAACCGCTTCGCCACGTTCCAGCGCATCGATCTTGCCCATGATCTGAATGATACTTTCACTTCGCACCGTGGTGCCGGAGATGTGCGGCGTGATGGTGATGCGCGGTTCGTCCCAGAACGGGTGCGGCGCGGGCAGCGGCTCGTTGCGGAACACGTCGAGCGTGGCGCCGGCGATGTGGCCCGAGCGGATCAGTGTCATCAGGTCCGGCTCGGACACATGGGCGCCGCGCGCCACGTTGATCAGATAAGCGCCCTGCGGCAGTTTGGACAGCCTGGCGCGGTCGAGCAGATTGGAGGTCTCCGCCGTCAGCGGCAGCATGCACACCAGCACGCGCGAACCGGCCAGGAAGCTGTCCAGCTGCTCGCTGCCGTAAAAGCTCTGCACCCCGTCGTTCTCCTTGGGGGTGCGGCTCCATGAGCGTAAGGGGAAGCCGAAGGGCTTCAAGGCCGCGAGCACATTGCAACCGAGCTTGCCGGCGCCGAGCACCCCAATGGAGAAGTCTTTCTTTGGGATCAAAGGGATGTGCGCCCACAGGCCACTGCGGGCCTGCTTCTCGTAGTCGTCGAAGCGGCGGTAGTAGCGCAGCACCGCGTGGGTGACGTATTCAGCCATTTGCGAGCCCATGCCGGCGTCGCCCACGCGCACGATCGGCACCTTGGGCAGCGCATCGCCATGCTTGAGGATGGCATCGGCACCGGCCCCCATCAGGAAGGCCGCCTTCACTTCTGCCAGGTCGGCCAGCATGGCCGGCGGTGGCGACCACACTACGGCGTAGTCGCAACGCGCAATGCGTTCGCCTTCGCGCCAAGCCACCACTTCCGCGTGCGGCATGGCGGCTTGTAAATCGTCCATCCATAAGTTGATACCGGCGTCCGGCCGATATACTAAAATTCGCAGAATACGCATCTTGTCTCCTCTTGCTATTTTTGTATGCGTGTCGATGATTATTATTGGACCGGCTCCACGGCGGCGCCAAACGCCAGCAGCGGTGCGCCATCTGCAACCTGGTCGCCGGCCTGGTATAGCACTTCCTCGACCTGCCCGTCGCTTGGCGCGGTGATGGTGTGTTCCATCTTCATCGCTTCCATGATGACGAGCGGATCGCCCTTCTTGACCTGCTGGCCCGGCGTGGCCAGGACGGCGACGACTTTACCCGGCATGGGTGCTGTCAGGGTGCCGCCCGCATGTTCGTGTTCACCGGCGTGGGCCATCGGGTCGGCGTACGTTAACGCGTAATGACGCCCGGCGGTGAAAACGTGGAACACTTCGCCCTCGCGCCGCACGGTACCGCGGATAGCGGCCCCGTTCAGCGTGATCGACAGCTGGTCGCCGTCGCGGGCCACCAGCGCGAGCTCGGCGCCGGTGGCGCCAGCCTGCAATTGCCAGCCATATGTATGGTAGCGCACCGAGAGCCGGTATGCATTTTCATTTGAATGCGCGTTGTACTCGTCCGTAAAGGAGAGCTGCCGCTGCATGGTGCCGTTCAAACGCCAGCCCGCGGGGTCAAGCCAAGGGTCTTTATGTAGTTCGGGTTTTTCGCTGTCGATAAGCGCTACGGCTGCCAGCGCCAGCGCCGGCAGCGGTGCCGGCTGGGCTGGCGGGAACAGGCTGTCGGCATTGCGTTCGATGAGGCCGGTGTCGAGGTCCGCCCTGGCGAATGCTTCGCCTTCCACCAGCCGCTTGAGGAAGGCGACATTGGTGGACAGGCCCACTACCTGGAACTCCCCCAGTGCCTGCGCCATGCGGGCCAGCGCCTGTTCGCGGTCGGCTCCCCACACGATCAGCTTGGCGATCATCGGGTCGTAGAACGGCGAGATGGCGTCGCCGGCGCGCACGCCTGAATCGATGCGCACGGCGGCCGGCTGGCCGGGCGTGCCACCGAGTTCGAAGGCCACCGCGGCCGGCGTTACCAGGTGCAGCAAGGTGCCGATCGACGGCAAGAAGCCCTTCTCCGGATTCTCGGCGTAGACGCGCGCTTCGATGGCGTGGCCATTCAGCGCCAGCTCGTCCTGGCGCTGCGGCAGTGGCTGGCCGGCGGCCACGCGCAGCTGCCACTCGACCAGGTCGGTCCCGGTGATCATCTCGGTCACCGGATGCTCCACCTGCAGACGGGTGTTCATCTCCATGAAGTAGAACGAGCCATCCTGGTTGGCGATGAACTCCACCGTACCGGCGCCGACGTAGCCGACCGCCTTGGCAGCCGCCACCGCGGCTTCGCCCATGGCGGCGCGGCGATTGGAACTCATGCCGGGCGCGGGCGCTTCTTCCAGTACCTTCTGGTGGCGCCGCTGCACCGAGCAGTCGCGCTCGTGCAGGTAGACGCAACTGCCCTGGGTGTCGGCAAAGACCTGGATTTCGATATGGCGCGGGCGGGTCAGGTATTTTTCCAGCAGCACCTGGTCGTCGCCGAAGGAACTGATCGCCTCGCGCTTGCAGGATGCCAGCGCGGCCTTGAACTCTTCCGCGCTCTCGACCACGCGCATGCCCTTGCCACCGCCGCCGGCGCTGGCCTTGAGCAGCACCGGATAGCCGATGCGGTCGGCCTGCGCCTGCAGGAAGCCGGGGTCCTGCTGTTCGCCGTGATAACCCGGCACCAGCGGCACGCCGGCCTGCTCCATCAATGATTTAGCGGCCGACTTGGAACCCATGGCGCGCATGCTGGACGCAGGCGGGCCAATGAACACCAGGCCCGCTTCGACGCAGGCGTCGGCGAAGGCCGCGTTCTCGGACAGGAAGCCGTAGCCGGGATGGACGGCCTGGGCTCCGGTGGCCATGGCCACCGCGATGATTTTTTCGCCGCACAGATAGCTTTCCTTGGCTGCCGCAGGTCCGATCAGGACCGCCTCGTCGCAGACCGCCACATGCCTGGCGTTGGCATCGGCTTCGGAATACACGGCCACTGTCTGGATGCCCATGCGGCGCGCGGTAGCGGCTACGCGGCATGCAATCTCGCCACGGTTGGCGATCAATATTTTCGTGAACATGCGCGTTCCCTTGTGGGGTTGTACTACATGATGCCGAAAAACCGTCATTCCCGCGGAGGCGGGAACCCATAGCACCTATGATTAGAGCTGATGCTTTACTAATCGAAAGGGATATAGGTTCCCGCCTCCGCGGGAATGACAACGTTCGCTGACTTATCCTCCGCAGCGCTCCTTCGGTGCCGATTCCAGCATGGCGGCGCGGGTCGACAGGCCCAGCTTGTTCAGCAGGGCGCGGTCGTCTTCGGCTTCCGGGTTGTCGGTCGTGAGCAGCTTGTCGCCGTAAAAGATCGAATTGGCGCCGGCCAGGAAGCACATGGCTTGCACCGCTTCGCCCATCT
>CAMLFK010000378.1 GCA_946479255.1 uncultured Oxalobacteraceae bacterium | reverse complement strand
GCCTGGCGCGCGCCTACAACACCGTGATCCCGGCTTCGGGCAAGGTGCTGACCGGTGGTGTCGACGCCAACGCGCTGCAGCGCCCTAAACGCTTCTTCGGCGCCGCCCGTAACATCGAAGAAGGCGGCTCGCTGACCATCATCGCCACCGCGCTGATCGAAACCGGCTCGCGCATGGATGACGTGATCTACGAAGAATTCAAGGGTACCGGCAATATGGAAGTGCACCTCGAGCGCCGCCTGGCCGAGAAGCGCGTCTACCCGGCGATCAACCTGAACAAGTCGGGCACCCGCCGCGAGGAACTGCTGATCAAGCCGGACCAGCTGCAGAAGATCTGGATCCTGCGCAAGCTGCTGTACTCGATGGACGAGATCGAAGCGATGGAGTTCATCCTCGACAAGATGAAGGCAACGAAGAACAACAATGAGTTCTTCGACATGATGAGGCGCGGCGGATAAAGCCCCGCCAGGCGCAAGGAGTTTGGCCAAGCATGGCCAAACCGTTCCGCAGGCATGGGGCTGTGCCCCATGAAACCCCTGCTACACCGGGGCGGGTAATACCGGTCACGCAATCATGACAAAAGGGTGGCGCGAGCCGCCCTTTTTTCGTTCCTCCATCAGCGCTTGCCATGCAACAGCAGCGCCAGCTAATGATTGCCTTCCACCCAAAAAGGTCTTATAATCGCCGGTTGCAGTATTTAACCCCTGGCAAGTGAGCGGCAATCGGGTCAAGAAGCAGGAATGACCGCCGAAGTGCTGTTTGGCTACCAACTCAAGCGAAGGCAACATCATGCGTAACGATATCCACCCAGATTACCGCGAAGTCGTATTCCACGACCTCAGCTGCGATTTCAAATTCATCACCCGTTCGACCATCGCTACCCGCGAAACGATCAACCACGAAGGTAAAGACTACCCACTGGTCAAGATCGAGGTATCGGCTGAATCGCACCCGTTCTACACCGGCAAGCACAAGATCGTCGACACCGCCGGCCGCGTCGACAAATTCCGCCAGAAATTCGGCGCGATCGGTTCGAAGACCGCCGTCGCCAACGGCTAAGTTTTACCGCGCCTTACAAAAAAAGCAGCCCACGGCTGCTTTTTTTTCGTTGATACTACGCCCTACCCTTACCGCCTTGCCTTGCATTGTCAACACCTTTCAATGAAACCAGTCCGTCTGCCCGCCGCCGCCACCCTCGCCCTGCCCCGCTGGGCCCTGTACTTCCTGGGCCTGCTGTACATCCTGCCGGGACTGATCGGACGTGAGCTGTGGAAGGACGATGCCGGCAGCTTCGGCATCATGTGGACCATGGCCAAGGGCGGCGTCAACGACTGGCTGCTGCCCAATATCGCCGGCCTGCCGGTAGGCGACGAAGGCCCGCTGGCCTTCTGGCTGGGCGCCATTTTCATCAAGCTGTTTGGCTGGCTGATGGGCGACGTGATGGCCGCGCGCCTGTCGACCATCGCCATTTTCGTGGGCAGTGCCATGTCGGTCTGGTACACCGCCTTCCACCTGGGCCGCCGCCCGGAAGCCCAGCCGCTGCGCCTGGCCTTCGGCGGCCAGCCGGAGCCGGACGACTACGGCCGCGCGCTGGCCGACACCGCGGTCCTGATCTACCTCGGCTGCCTCGGCCTGCTGCTGTTCAGCCATGAGACCCTGGCAGTCACCCTGCAAGGCGCGCTGCTGGCCTATTTCCTGTACCGCGCGGTGCGCTACGTCGAGCATCCGTCGCTGCGCAATGCGGTGCTGATCGGCGTCTCACTTGGTGCGCTGACGCTCACGCGCGGCATGCTCACACCAGGCGTACTGCTGCTCACGCTGTTCGCTTCCACCCGTTTCCTCAAGATGCCGGTTGCCGGTTCAATGGCCCACATGGGCGTGTCGGTGCTGGCCGCGGCTGCCGTGACCGCCATCTGGATCGCGCCTTCCGTGCTGCTGCGTCCCTATGCGCTCTCGCCGGTGGAGCCGTGGATGGCGTGGAACGCCAGCCAGCTTGCCCTGCCCACCGCGGCGTCGGTCAAAACCTTCCTGCGGGTCGGCGTGTGGTTCTTCTGGCCCGCGTGGCCCTTCGCCGGCTGGGCCATCTATGCATGGCGGCGCCAGGACCACCTGCTGCACATCGTGCTGCCGCTGTTTTTCGTCTGCGCGCTGACGCTCCTGATCATCTGCGACCCGGCGCCGGAAAACGGCGACATGCTCAAGCTGCTGCCGCCGCTGGCAATCATGGCCGCATTTGGCTTGCCCACCATGAAGCGCGGTTCGATCAACGCGATCGACTGGTTCTCGGTGCTGGTGCTGACCATGATCGCCGCGCTGGTATGGCTGTTCTGGTCGGCGCGCCTGACCGGCTGGCCGGCCCAATTCGCCAAGAACGTCCTCAAGCTCCTGCCTGGCTACAAGCCGGAATTCGGGGTCATCGCTTTCATCGTCGCGGCCAGCGCCAGCATCGGCTGGATCGTGCTGGTGCGCTGGCGCGTGTCGCGCCACCCATCGGTGCTGTGGCGTGCGGTGGTGCTGTCCTCGGGCGGCCTGATCCTGCTGTGGGTGATGCTCATGACCCTATTCCTGCCGGACCTGAACTACTCCAAGAGCTACCAGACCATGGCCCGCCAGGTGGCCCAGCAGCTGCCGCCAGGGGCGAGCTGCGTCGACACCAACGTCGGCCGGCCGCAGCGCGCCTCGCTGGCCTATTACGGCGCGCTGCCGTTCAGTGGCGTGGGCGCGGGCGGCAACTGCGGCGTGCTGCTGCTGCAGGACAGCCTCAAACTGCACGACGGTCGCGAAGTGATGCCGCCGCACGGCCCCGACGAATGGCGCCTGCTGTGGGAAGGCAAGCGCGCGGCCGACCGCGACGAGCGTTTCAGGCTGTACCAGCGGGTACGCCGCTAAGCCTAAACCTTCATCGGCAGGATCACCATCTGCAGGCCTTCGAGATGCAGGCGGCGCTGCACCGCCAGCGCGGCCTGGTTGTGCAGTAC
The DNA here is from genome assembly GCA_946479255.1 of uncultured Oxalobacteraceae bacterium. The sequence goes on along the minus strand of CAMLFK010000378.1, from coordinate 905 downwards.
GCGGGTGAAGAAGTTATCGTTTGAGAAGATCAGCTTACTGGTGAAGAAGATCGAGTTCGGATACTCGCGGTTGATCTCCTCGCACATCTTGGTGATCTCGTCGACCGCGTCGGTGCCGAAGGAAAGGTAAGACGACGCGGCCATGCCATGGCTCTGGCAGAAGTCCACAAAAAACTCCAGCGTGTCCGCCGCTTCCGCGCGCATCTTCTCCATCGCGCCCTCGCCGCCATACGCGTGCGAATCGACCGTGCGCGCATTCACAAACAGGAAGTTCTTGAAGTGGCCGGGGAACATGCGCTGCACCCACAGCAGCGCATGCAGGCCGCCGCCGCGCGAGGAGCCGACGATGAACACCGCGGTCTGGTCTTCGCTGTTAGGTTCGGTCGGCTCGGTAACAGGCCCGAACGGCTGGGTGGCGAAGATCTCGTCGACCGAGTGAATTGCGTCCTTGGTCTCGCGGTAGTGCTTGCGGATGGTGATGCACAGGAGCGCGATGGCGGCGATGATCGCCACCGCCGCCCAGCCGCCTTCGGTGAAGCGCTTCATCAGCAGGATCGCAAAAATGCCGGCGCAAATGACAAAGCCGATGGTCGACAGTGCCAGCCGGCGCATCCAGCCACGGCTGTGGGTCTTGCGGCCCTGCCACCAGTACAGGCACAGGCCGAACAGCGAGATGGCGAAGGTCAGGAATACCGAGATCGAATACAGCACCACCAGCAGGGTGACCTTACCCTCGGTCCAGAACAGGATCGCCAGCGCGGCGATGCCCATCACCAGGATGCCGTTCTGGGTCACCAGGCGGGTCGACAGATAACGGAATTTGTGCGGCACCCAGGAGTCGGCGGCCATGTTCGACAGCACCGACGGGCCGCCCAGGAAGCCGGTATTGGCGGCCACGAACAGCA
>CAMLFK010000377.1 GCA_946479255.1 uncultured Oxalobacteraceae bacterium | reverse complement strand
CGCGGCTATGCGCGCGACAATGAAGAACTGGAACTGGGCGTGCGCTGCATGGCGGCGGGCATTCACGACGATTCCGGCAAGCTGATCGCCGGTCTGTCGATTTCGGCGCCGGCCGACCGCCTGCAGGAAGAATGGCTGGAAGACCTGGTCGTTACCGCCCGCCAGATCTCGGCAACGCTCGGTTACGCGCCGCCCAACTGAACCACCGGTCCGGCCGGTGCCATCGCTTCCAGCCAGCGGCGCACCCGCCCGGCATCGGCCGTGCGCGACTGCTTGCCCTTGGAATCGAGGAACACCATGATCACGGCGCGGCCCTGGATGATGGCTTGCATCACCAGGCAACGCCCTGCTTCGTTGATGAAGCCGGTTTTCTGCAGGCCGATATCCCAGTTCGGCAGCGCCACCAGGTAATTGGTGTTGTGGTAATTCATCATGCGTCCGCCGGCGTCGACGGTCGACTTCGGATCGGTCGAATACTCGCGCAGCAGCGGCTCGTTGTAGGCCACCATGGCCAGCTTGGCCAAGTCGCGCGCACTCGCAACGTTCTTGCTCGATAGTCCACTCGAATCGACATAGCGTGTGTCGGACATGCCCAGTTCCTGGGCCTTGGCATTCATGGCCGCAACAAAACCCGACAGACCGCCAGGATAGTTGCGTCCCAGGGCCGCGGCGGCACGGTTTTCCGAACTCATCAGCGCGATATGCAAGAGGTTGCCGCGTGTCATGCGTGCGCCCACGGCGAGGCGCGAGCGGGTGAATTTTTCGTGGTCCACATCGGCGTGCGAAATGGTCAGCACCTCATTGAGGTCCTGGCCGGACTGCACCACGATCAGGCCGGTCATCAGCTTGGTGATGGAGGCGATCGGCAGGGCCACGTCCGGGTTCTTTTCAAACAGCACTTCAGCATTGTTCTGGTCGATGACGAAGGCGACGTTGGACTTGAGCGACAGGGGATCGGCGGTCAGGTGCAGGCCGGCACGCTCACCCATGCTTGGCGCAAAATAGGCCGGCGCCGCGCGCGCGGGCAAGATGCGCTGGTACACCACCTTGCGCTTGCCGCGCACCATGACGGTACGGCGCACCAGCGTGCCGCGCGAGGCGACGGCGCGCTGCTTCTTCACCGATGCTTTTTTAACCTTTGTTGCCGTGCTCTTCTGCGTTGCCTTGGCCGATGTCTGGATCGGAGCGATGGCAATCATCAGCGATAGGAGAGTGGCCAAAGCAAACTTAAACATCTGTAATCCTTCTTAGCGAACAGTCTGAAATACCTGTTGCAGTGTAGCAAAGCACCCAGCAATGGCAAGCGAATTTAACATTTGCGGCGCGCGTTTTGCTCACATACAACGTGTCAATACGGCAGCGATTCACATCTTATCAGTGTATGCCCTCAGGCGAGAAAACGGGCAAACGACGAGACTGGCTCGCGCTCGGTGACCAGGCTGTTCTCGATTTTTGCCGGGTCGGCATAGCCCAGCGCCATGCCGCACACCACCATCTCATCCGGCGGCAATGCCAGATGCGCGGCAATGATCCGGTGGTACTGGGTGAAGGCCGCCTGCGGGCAAGTATCGAGCCCGCGGGCGCGCGCCGCTACCATGATGTTTTGCAGGAACATGCCATAGTCCAGCCAGGAGCCCTGCTCCATGATGCGGCCGATGGTGAAGACCAGCCCGACAGGGGCATCGAAAAAGCGGTAATTGCGCCCGTGCTGGGCGGCCATGCCCGCCTTGTCGTCGCGCGTCAGTCCCAATAAGGCGTACAGGTCCCAGCCCAGCTTGCGGCGCCGGCCTATATAAGGCACCTTCCATTCGCGCGGATAGTAGGCGTACTCTTCCACGTGCTCGCGCCCGGCCTGGGGGTCCTTGTAGGCGGCGATGATGGCATCCGACAGCGCGGTCTTGGCGCTGCCGGTCAGCACATACACTTTCCACGGCTGGGTATTGGTGCCGGAAGGCGCGCGCGAAGCGACCGCCAGGATGCGTTCAATATCTTCCTTGGCCACCGGATCAGGCAAGAAAGCGCGGATCGACCGGCGCGACGTGATTGCCGCATCGACGGCGTCTTGTTGGGGACTCGACAGCATGCCTGCTCCTGCTTTTAATTTACCGTTTGACAACACAGACCACGCCCACCACCGCCAGCGCCATGCCCGCCACGCCGAGCAGGCTGAAGGCCTCGCCAAACATGATCCATGCCATCACGGCCGTGGTCGGCGGGGTCAGGTACAGCAGGCTGGTCACCTGGGTTGCGGCATTTCCGCGGATCAGCTTAAACAGCAGGAAAATTGCGCCGATCGACAAGGCCAGGATAGCCCACAGCAGGGCGCCCACGAACTGCGGCGTCCATTGCACGGTCGACAGCGCCCCGTCCAGCTGCTCGAAGGCCATGGCCAAGGGCAAGAGCAGCACGGCACTGGCCGAATATTGAATGACGGTACCGGTGCGCAAGTCGAAATTCGGGCAGAAATGCTTTTGGTACATGGTTCCTGCGGTAATCGACAGCAAGGCGAACACGGCAAAGCCAATGCTGAGCGGCGACAGCCCGATCATCGTGATCTTGGCATACACCACCAGCGCCACGCCACCCAGGCCACACGCCAGCCCCAGCCATTGCAGGGGGCGTACCCGCTCGCCGATGAAGGAAGCGGACGCGGCGGTCAGGATGGGCTGCATGCCGACAATCAGCGCGGTCACGCCGGCCGGCAAGCCGAGCTTGATGGCGCACCAGACCCCGCCCAGGTAGCCGGCCTGCAATAGCAAGCCGGCGATGGCGACGTGCTTGACCTTGCCCGTCGGCCAAGGCGCTTTCCAGATCAACACGCAAGGCAGCAGGAGCGCCAGCGCCCCCAGGCAGCGCAGCAGCAGGAAGGTCAGCGGCGGCGCGTACGGCAAGCCGAACTTGGCGACAATGAATCCTGTGCTCCACAGCAAAACGAAGAAGACTGGTAAAGCAGAAAAGCCTATATGGGATTGGCGCGCCGCAACATTATTTATCGACATGTTTGATATAGATCAAAGAGTTTGCATGACTTCGAAACAACAGTGTTGTCATGACACTGGGTTTTGGCGAGCGCGGCAAGTCTACCATGCGCGCTAAAATGCCTGCTGCCAAGGCGCCGTTTCCCTATGACAGCAGCTATTTTCCCAACAGAATCGAAGCTCACGAAGAGAAAACAATGATGGCTTCGAAGCTGCCAACACGGAATTGGTGCACTGCACAAAAACCGCTTGACGTAGCATTTTAATTCAGTAAAATAGGGTTTGTTGCGTTGCACAACATCAGATTGTTCAGCGTGGAGTACCAACCGAACGGCTTTAACCGGTTCACCGCAGTATTCATAACACCCAACAATTTATTTGGAGAATTCATATGTTTGCAATCCCAGAACAATTTTCGAACGCCACCAAAGCTAACCTCGAATCGCAATTCGCAATCTTCTCCTCGCTGACCTCGAAAGCTTTCGAAGGCATTGAGCGTCTGGCTGAACTGAACATCACCGCAGCCAAGGCCACTCTGGAAGAGTCGTCGAACACCGCCAAGCAGCTGCTGAGCGCCAAAGACCCACAAGAATTCTTCGCGCTGACCGCTGCCCAAGCCCAGCCGACCGCTGAAAAAGCCATCTCGTACAGCCGTCAACTGGCGTCGATCGCCGCCGGCACCCAGGCTGAATTTTCCAAGGCCGCTGAAGAGCAAATCGCCGAAACCAACCGTAAAGTTGTTTCGCTGGTTGACGAAGTGACCAAGAACGCCCCAGCTGGCACCGAAAACGTTGTTGCAGCGATCAAAGCATCGATCGGTAACGCCAACGCCGGCTACGAGCAATTCACCAAGACCGCCAAGCAAGCTGCTCAGGCTGTTGAAAACAACGTCAACGCCGCCGTGACCCAGTTCACCCAGGCTGCGCAAAAAGTCGCTGCAAAGCAGGC
>CAMLFK010000376.1 GCA_946479255.1 uncultured Oxalobacteraceae bacterium | reverse complement strand
ACGGTGTGGTGGGCGTCGATGTGCAGGTCGCCCACGCACTCGACTTCCAGGTCGAACAGGCCGTGGCGGGCGATCTGGTCGAGCATGTGGTCGAGAAAGGGCACGCCGGTATTGAGCTTCTGCTTGCCGGTACCGTCAAGGTTGATGGCGACGCGGATCTGCGTCTCGTTGGTATTGCGGGTGATTTCTGCGGTGCGGGTCATGGGGGTGCTCGATGTGCTTGGTGTGGCTGCTGCGATTAATTCAATGATGCCTTCAGGGCATTGAGGAATGCGGTGTTGTCTTCAGGCGTACTCACGGTGACACGAATGCAATTAGCCAGTCCGTGCATTTTACTCACATTTTTCGCCATCACCTTATTTGCCAGGAGTTTCGCGTAGGAAGCGTCGGCGTCCGGCACCCGGAACAGGATGAAATTGGCAGCCGAGGGGAACACCGTCACGCCCGGCAGCGCGGCCAGGTCGGCCATCAGCTGCTCGCGCGCGGCCACCAGCAGGGCGGCCTGGTCGTTCAGGATCTCCACGTGGTCGAGCACGAATTCGGCGGCGATCTGGGTCAGCACGTTGACGTTGTAGGGCGGGCGCACCTTCTCGAACTGCTCCAGCAGCTTGGGCGCGGCCGCCATGTAACCGAGGCGGATCCCGGCCAGGCCCATCTTGGACACGGTGCGCAAAACCACCATGTTCTCGAACTCCGGCAGGCGGTCCATGAAGCTCTTGCCGGCAAACGGGCCATAGGCTTCGTCGACCACGGCGATGCCGGTGTCGCCCAGGGCGCGGATGATCTCGACCATGTCCTCGGGGCTGTACAGGGTGCCGGTCGGGTTGTTCGGGTAGGCCAGGAACACCAGCGCCGGCTTGTGCTCGGCGATCTTGGCCAGCATGGCGTCCTTATCGAGGGTCATGTCTTCGCGCAGCGGCACGCCGACAAAACGGGCGCCGCCCAGCAATGCCGAGCGCGAGAACATCATGAAGCCCGGGGTCGGCGCCATGATCACCGGGCTGCGGCCACCGCCGCAGACCGCCATGACCATCATCGAGATGTTTTCGTCCGAGCCGTTGCCGAGGATGACGTCGTAGCCGTCCGCGACGCCGAGTTTGCTGCGGATACGCTCCTTGAGGGTGGCGTAGCTTGGTACCGGATAGCGGTTCAGGACCGCGTCGGCCAGGCGGCGGCCCAGTTCCGTGCGCAGGTGCAGCGGCAGCGGGTAAGGGTTTTCCATGGCGTCGAGCTTGATGAAACCGCTCGCATCGGGCACCGCGTAAGGCAGGTCGGCGATGATCTCTGGGCGGATGGTGTTGGCGATCAGCTGGTCGATGAAGGACATGGTGGCTCTTTCGGAAGGTATTTAACTTGTAACGGCGCTCTTGCGCTTGAGCGGTTTTTTGGGTGGTGCTTCCACGGGGGCGGCCAGGCGCGCGCGGATGATGTCGCAATACGCAGGGTTCAGCTCGAAGCCGACGAAATTACGGCCGCAGCGCTGGGCCGCCAGCGCGGTGGTGCCGCTGCCCATGAACAGGTCGAGCACCACGCCGTCCGGCGGGCAACTGGCCTTGACCATGCGTTCGATGATTTCCAGCGGCTTCTGGGTCGGATGGTCGGCGCGTTCCGGATGCTCGCGGTGCAGGCGCGACACGCTCCACAGGTCTTTCGGGTTGTAGCCCACTTCCAGCCACTTGGCGCCGATGAAGATCGAGCGCGAACGGGCCTTCTTGGTCTCGGCGTCGTAGGGAATGCGCACCGCGTCCAGGTCGAAGTAGTAATCCTTGCGGCGCACGAAAAAGCCGATGGTGTCGTGCACCGACGAAAAGCTGCGCGTGCTGCCGCCCATCGACGGCACCCGGCGGTCCCAGATAATCTCGTTCATCATCGTCATGCGCTGCTTGAGCATGACGAAAATCTCCGGCGAAAAGCGCCAGGTGAGGAAGATGTACAGGCTGCCGTTGGGCTTGAGCTTGGGCAGGGCGGCGTCGACCCACTGCTCGGTCCAGGCCAGGTAGTCGGCCACCGACTGCTGGTCCGAGTCGTTGCCGTAGTCCTTGCCGAGGTTATACGGCGGATCGGTCAGGATCAGGTCGATGGAAGCGTCCGGGATGCGCGCCAGCCCGGCCAGCGCGTCCTCGCAGTAGACCTGGTTGACCCAGCTGGCGCTCATGAGGCGTCTGGTTTGATACGCAGTTCCGCGCTGCGCGCGTGCGCCTGCAGGCCTTCGCCATAGGCCAGCGTGGCCGCGACCTTGCCCAAGGTTTGCGCGCCGGCTTCGCTGACGAACAGGATCGACGAGCGCTTCTGGAAGTCGTACACGCCCAGCGGCGACGAAAAGCGCGCGGTGCGCGAAGTCGGCAGCACGTGGTTGGGGCCGCAGCAGTAGTCGCCCAGCGATTCGGACGAGAAACGGCCGAGGAACATGGCGCCGGCGTGGCGGATCTGGTCGGCCCACTGCTGCGGGTTCTCGGCCGAGATTTCCAGGTGTTCGGCGGCGATGTCGTTGGCGATCCGGCAGGCCTGTTCCATGCTCTCAACCTTGATCAGCGCGCCACGGTCGCCCATCGAAGTGCGGATGGTATCGGCGCGCGGCATGGTCGGCAACAGCTTGTGGATGCTCGCTTCCACTTTGGCGATGTAATCGGCGTCCGGGCACAGCAGGATGGCCTGGGCCAGTTCGTCGTGCTCGGCCTGCGAGAACAGGTCCATCGCCACCCAGTCAGGATCGGTCGTACCGTCGCACAGCACCAGGATTTCGGAAGGGCCGGCGATCATGTCGATGCCGACGGTGCCGAATACGCGCCGCTTGGCCGCCGCCACATAGGCGTTGCCGGGGCCGACGATCTTGTCGACCGCGCCGATCGTTTCGGTGCCGTAAGCCAGCGCACCGACTGCCTGCGCGCCGCCGATGGTGATCACCCGCGTCACGCCGGCGATCGCGGCGGCGGCCAGCACCATCTGGTTCTTCACGCCGTCCGGGGTTGGCACCACCATGATGATTTCCTGGACCCCCGCGACCTTGGCCGGAATCGCGTTCATCAGCACCGACGAGGGGTAGGCCGCTTTGCCGCCCGGGACGTAGATGCCCACGCGGTCGAGCGGGGTAATGCGCTGGCCCAGCACGGTGCCATCAGGCTCGGTGTAAGTGAAGCCACCCAGTTCCTGCTTCTGGCGCTCGTGGAAGACGCGGATGCGTTCGGCGGCGGTCTGCAGCGCTTCGCGCTGGGCGCCTGGCAGGCTGTCCAAGGCCGCCTGCAGTTCCTGCTGGCTCAGGTCGAAGGCCGCCATGCTGGCCGCGCCGCCGGGGATGCGGTCGAACTTGTTGGTGTACTCCAGAACCGCCGCGTCGCCCCGGGTCTTGACCTCATGCAGGATCTTCGCCACCGCCGTTTCGATGGCGTCGTCGGTGGACGCTTCGAAGGCGAGCAGCGCGGTCAGGCGCTGTTGGAAGTCGGGCTGGGTGGAATCGAGCTTGCGGATCTGGAGAGACATGGTATGGCTTATTTATTGAGTTTGGAGGCGCGTTCGAAAGCGTCGAGGATCGGCTGCAGGCGTTCGCGCTTGAGTTTGAGCGCGGCCTGGTTGACCACCAGGCGTGAGGAGATATCCATGATCTCTTCGACTTCGACCAGGTTGTTGGCGCGCAGGGTGCTGCCGGTGGAGACCACGTCGACGATGGCGTCCGACAGGCCGACCAGCGGTGCCAGTTCCATCGAGCCGTACAGCTTGATCAGGTCGACGTGCACGCCCTTGGCCGCGAAGTGCTCGCGCGCGGTGTTGACGAACTTGGTGGCCACGCGCAGGCGCGCACCCTGGCGCACCGCCTTGTCGTAGTCGAAGCCGGCGTTGACGGCCACCGACATGCGGCATTTGGCGATGTGCAGGTCGATCGGCTGGTACAGGCCTTCGCCGCCGTGTTCCAGCAGCACGTCCTTGCCGGCCACGCCGAAGTCGGCCGCGCCGTACTGCACATAGG
>CAMLFK010000375.1 GCA_946479255.1 uncultured Oxalobacteraceae bacterium | reverse complement strand
ACGGTCTTGACGATGATGTATAAATCCAGCCACAGCGACCAGCTGCGCAGGTAATCGAGGTCGTACTGGATCCGCGCTTCCATCTTGTCGAGCGTTTCGGTTTCGCCGCGCATGCCGTTAACCTGGGCCCAGCCGGTAATGCCGGGCTTGACCTTGTGACGCAGCATGTAACCCTTGATCAGCTTGCGGTACTGCTCGTTGTGCGCGACCGCGTGCGGCCGCGGGCCGACGATACTCATGCGCCCCTGCAGCACGTTGATGAACTGCGGCAGCTCGTCGAGCGAGCTGCGCCGTAGGAACGCGCCGACGCGGGTGACGCGCTGGTCGTTCTTGCGCGCCTGCACCACCTCATGGCCGTTCTCGGTCACCGTCATCGAGCGGAATTTGTAGACGATGATTTCCTCGCCGTACAGGCCATAGCGGCGCTGGCGGAAGATGACCGGACCAGGCGAACTGAACTTGACGGCTGTGGCAATGATCAGCATCACCGGCAACAGCAGGATCAGGATGGAGGAGCCGATCAGGATGTCGCTGCTGCGCTTGACCATGCTGTTCAGGCCCATGAAAGGCGTCTCGCAGATGGCGATCACCGGCATCCCGCCGACATTGTCGAAGCGCGCCTGCATCAGGTCGAAAATGTAGATATCCGGCAGGAAATAGACCGAGGCCGTAGTGTCCTGCAATTCATCGAGCAGCTTGCGGATGCGCGGCTGGGCCGAGATCGGCTGGCTGATGAAAATCATCTTGATGTTGTGCTCCCGTACATAGCTGGCGATCTCGCTCATCTTGCCCAGCACCGGCTGGCTCAGGTTGGCGGGATGGCGGTCGTCGGTACGGTCGTCGAAATAGCCGTGCACATGCATGAACAGGTTCTTGTGCCGGCCGCACACGCCGGCGAACTTCAGGCCGACGTCGTTGGCGCCGATGATCACCACCGAGCGCACTTCCGAGGTCTTGGTGCCGTCGCCGATGGAGGCGCGGCGCACCGCGATATGGGAGACCAGCATCAGCACCGGCACCGCCAGGAACCAGGTCAGCACCACATCGTCGTCGTAGTAATAGGACAGCCCGCTGGCCGAGCCGAGGAACAGCAGCACCGCCACCGTCAGGCCCCAGCCGAACACGGTGTCGCGCGCGTACGCCAGCATGCGCCCGCTGCGCCAGGTGCGATACGGATCGACGTGCTGGTACACCGCCGACGAGACAAAAAACCCCAGGATCATCAGCACCAGCGAATAGCCGGTGAATGGTTCATTGAACAACAACGACGCCACGTACAGCGTACCCATGATGATCAAGGGATCGAGTACGCGCTGGAAAAAGGAGATTAACGGTATGTCATTGACAGTCATGTTCACCTTTAGAACTGCGCACTGGCATTGAGCGAGACTGTGTTCGCCTTAAACGTGCCGGTGCCAAGGAACAAGGAGCCAGTGCGCCGTTCCCGCGCGAACCCGGCCACGACCTGCAAGGCCGGCCGTGGCGACCAGGTCGCGTCCAGGGAAGCGCGCCGGATTGTGTCCTTGAGCTCGTCTTCGCCGATCGCCAGCTGGGTCTGGTAGGCGCGGCGCTCCGTGCTCACCGCCCCGTCCACGCGGATCTTGGCGCTCGCATCCCAGGTAGCGCCGGCGCTGGCGCCGCGGCTCAATGCATAGGTCACGATACTGCTTTCCACTGGTGTAAATTCGCGGTACAAGGCGGCGTTCACGCGCAGCTTCACGCGCGGCTGGCTGGACACGGTGACGCGGCCGTTAAAGCCGCTGGTGTCTCGCTGGTTCACCCCGCTGCTCTTGCGGCGCACGTGGCCGGCCAGTACCTGGACCGTACTGATCGGCGTGACCCGCCAGTCGATCTTGGCCTTGAGCTCGTCCTGCTCGAAGTCGCCGTTGAGCACGAAATTATTCAGTACACGCCGGTTCAGGTAATCGCCCTCGACGCGGCGCACCACCAGGCCGGCGGTGCTGCCACTGCGCGGCAGATAGTCTACGCCCACTTCGACGGCTTTTTCCACACGATCGTTGATCTTCTGGACCGCCAGCTCGTAGGTGTACTCGTCGCGCGTGGCGCCGGTACGCACCCGCCAGCTTGGGTGGAAGCGCCAGGCGCCATCGAAGAAGGCGCGTTCCTGTTCGCGCAGATTGCGTTCGCGGCTGCGGAAATCGGTGTACGGGGCCAGGGTCTGGGCGTAACTGGCGCCGACGCTGCCGGAGAAATGCTTGCCCACCTCCCAATTCAGGCGGGCCAGGTAATCCTTGCCATCGTAGTCGAGCTGCTTGAAGTGGTCGAACTTGACCTTCGAGCGCTTGGCCTGGAGGAACACCTTCTGGCGGCTGTAAGTCTTGTCGAAGAACACGCCCAGCACGGTCTGCAGGGCCGAGTCGCTCTTCTGGCCGTCAAAGCCGGGCGCGCTGTCGGGCAGGCGGAACAGGTTATCGTCATGAAAATACCCGACGCTGCCGTAAACGTGCAGGGCGTCGGAGGGGCCGGCCACGGCGGGCGAGCCGCCGACGGTGGAAAGGAGCAGGGCCAGTGGCAAGAGGCGGGGCAGGCGCGAAAAAAGCGGCGCGCTATCTCCCGCCGGGCGGCCTGGACCGTTCGGAATAGTACGGATGGAGTTCGACATTTTTCTTCGTCTTTGGAAAATCGTTCACTGAATTCCAGAAATATTACCAGTATGTCCACATACCAGAGCGCACGATCCAAATACCGAGCACGGCGTTGGTCACCGCGTGGGCCAAAATCGCCGACCACAGGCTGCGCTGACGTATGTACAGCAGGCTGTAGGCCGCCCCGGCAACGATGCCTGCAAGCCACTGATTGTGCTCAAATGCGAACAACAACACGGTGATCGCGACGCTCAGGGCTTTTACATTCCTGGGATCAACACTTTCGAAATTGACGTCATCGATCCAGCGCATCAGGAAGGAGCGCCAGAACAGCTCCTCCATCACCGGCACCACCAGGGCCGCGCCGGCAATGCGCACCGCCACCATCAGCCAGTCGATCCGGCCGCCGGTACGCGGGTCGAAGCCTTCGGGCGAGCCGATGATCATCCAGCTCGCGTTCAGGCCGATCCACAGGTAAAACACCGCCACGCCGACGACAATCGACACGAGGGCCCATATCGGACTGAGGCGGATGGTATGAAGTTCCGTGTATTGACGGTAGAAGATGAGCAGCATCAGCAGGACGGCGCCGACCTTGACGGCGTACATCCAGCGCAGCTCGGCCTGGCTGAACCCGGCACGGGCCAGCAGGTCGACGATGATGATGAAGAAGATGTAGGTGAGAAAGGGAAGAATCCGCGCCCAGGCGGCGCGGCTGAACATCGGGGCGGCGGCTGCCGCCGGGGTTTGCTGCTGGTCCGACATGACTCTCCATTTTCAGGCGGGCCGCCTGCTGCGTTAGTTGAGGTGTTACATGCTCAACCCTTGGACTTGGCTTCGATCGCTTCCCACTTTTCCAGGGCATCGATCAGGAGCTGATCGATTTCCTCGAAACGCGCGGTCATGCGCTTGGCGTCGGCCGGGTTGGTCTTGTAGAAATCCGGAGCGTTAAGCTGCTGGGTGATGGCCGACTGTTCGTCTTCCAGGCTGGCGATCAGCACCGGCAATTCTTCCAGCTCGCGCTGCTCCTTGTAGCTCAACTTTACCTTTTTAGCAACCGGCGTCTGTGCGCTAGCGGACACAACAGCAGCTTTTACCGCCTTCGGCGCGGCTTGCGCCGGGGTTTGCGACTTGACCCGCTCCCAGTCGCTATAGCCACCGACGAATTCGCGCCAGAAGCCCTCGCCTTCGGCCACGATCACCTGGGTCACCACATTGTCCAGGAACATGCGGTCGTGGCTGACCAGGAACACGGTGCCGGTATATTCTTCCAGCAATTCTTCCAGCAGCTCCAGGGTGTCGATATCCAGGTCGTTGGTCGGTTCGTCCAGCACCAGGCAGTTGGCCGGCTTGGCGAACAGGCGCGCCAGCAGCA
>CAMLFK010000374.1 GCA_946479255.1 uncultured Oxalobacteraceae bacterium | reverse complement strand
GGCCGAAGGCGAAGCGCCAGCCGCTGTCGATGTTGATGCGCTCACGGCCCGCCGGCGCTGCCGCTTGCGCGCTCCCCTGGCTGGGGCTGTCGGCCACAGTGGCGGCAGCGGGCACGCAGGCGGCGCTTGCCAGCACGAGCGCCAGCAGAATACGGTTAAACGGATTGCTCACGCATTGTCCTCTCCGGTGTTTGTGTTCAAGATAATACTGCTGACCCCGCGATGCGGAATTGGACGCCATTTTTCAAGCGAGCGAAACCGAAGCCATCGCGGCTGGCGAGCTGTGCCGCAGCCACATGTCCGTTCAGGTCAACGCCGGTTTGCACCGGTGCAGCGGCAACTGCCGCCGAGAGCGCAGTTGAAGTGATGGCAATGGCGCTACGCAGTGGCCTCATGCAAGGCACCCGTCCCTCTCTCTCAGTTGAAATCGCTTTCTGGGGCAATCCGAATTGTGCATCCATGCAAGGTTTTTGAGAATGTGAAACTCACCAATTCTCAAACTCAAAATCAGCAAGTGTGACGGAGTTACGCCGCCATTGATGGAACGCCTGGGCTGCATTTTCCCCAATTGATATGAAGGTGTAAGGTGAGGACGGGAATCGAACCCGTCCAAACGGCTTTGCGGGCGTTTCGCCACCATCGAATCAAGCACTTACCGAAACACCTCAACCATCGCCTCTCGATCAACTTGAATCGGGCTTCCTGCTGTGGGAACGACAAGCACCAGTGGGCCTGCGTTAACTACGTCACTAGCGCCATGCGCATCGTTGCTCGGGTCTGTCTGGGTGCCCTGCGTGACGGCGTAAAACTTGACATACCCTCCTCCACTCCTGCTGATTTTGAGTTTGAGAATTGGTGAGTTTCACATTCTCAAGAACCCTGCAGGGATGCACAATCGAATTGCCAAAGAAGACGATTTCAACTAAGAGAGGGGTCGTTTCGCGGGGGGCGAACTGGATGACGTTGCTATATCAGCAACAATCTTAAAATTTGTGGAGACGGTTATGCGTGTAAGGAAAATAATACTGGCACTGGCGGCAGGTCTGCTGATGACCCAAGGGGCCGCGGCCGAAAACTATCGCTGGGACACCGTTGCAATGGGCGGCGCCGGCTTCGTTTCCGGCGTAGTTGCCAGCAAGAGCGAGCGCGGTGTGGTATTTGTGCGCACCGACGTCGGTGGCGCCTACCGCTATGATGTCCAGAACGAGCGCTGGGTGGGCCTGAATGACTGGCTATCCGAAGACAACGTCGGCCTGATGGGCGTCGAGTCGCTGGCGATCGACCCGCGCAACGCGGCCAATGTCTACATGCTGGCCGGCACTGATTACTTCAACAACGGCAAGACCGCGATCCTGCGCTCGACCGACTATGGCAAGACCTTCACGGTCACCGACGTGACGGCCCAGTTCAAGGCACACGGCAACGGCATGGGCCGCTCGAATGGCGAGAAGCTGCAGGTCGACCCGGGTTCGGGCAATGTGCTGTTCGTCGGCACGCGCGCGAATGGCCTGTTCAAGAGCGTCGATTCGGGTGCGACCTGGAACCGCGTGAACAGCCTGAACATCACCGAAACGCCGAACGGCGCCGGCATCAGCTTCGTGCTGCTCGATCCGACCAGCGTCAAAGACGGCACGGCCAAGCGCATCTACGTCGGCGTGTCGCGTTACGGCTCGGTCGGACCGAACCTCTATCTCAGCAAGGATGGCGGCGCCACTTTCGCCCCGGTCGCCGGCGCCCCCGCCGGTCTGATGCCGCATCACGCGGCGCTCACCCCCAAGGGCCGCCTGTACCTGACCTACGCCAACGGCGCGGGTCCGCACGGCCAGTCCGAAAGCGAGCCGGCGAACACGGGCGCGATCTGGGAATACAACACCATCGGCGGCGTCTGGACCAACGTCACGCCGGCCGGCCAGACTCCCGCGTTCAGCGGCATCAGCGTCGACCCGAGCAATCCCAAGCGACTGGTCGCTACGACCTCCAGTCTCTGGGCGTTCCAGACGTCGCAGCCGGCCAATATGTGGGGCGACCTCATCTTCACCTCGATCGATGCCGGCCGCAGCTGGACGAACCTGATGACCCGCGGCATGTCGGTCGATACGAACGGTATCCCCTACGCCAACAACTCCTCGATCCACTGGGCCGGCGCGATCGAGTTCGACCCCTTCGATCCAAAGACTGCATGGGTCATTTCGGGCAACGGCCTGTACAAGACGACCGACATCGATGCGCCCAAGAGCGTCTGGAAGTTCGACGTGAAGGGCATCGAAGAGAGCGGCGCCTACCAGGCCGAGAGCATCCCGGGCGGTCCGCTGGTGTCGATCATCGGCGACTACGACGGTTTCATGCACACCGATCCGTCCCAATACGTCCAGCGCCATACCCCGTCGATGGGTTCCACCACCGGCCTCGCCGTGGCCGCCCAGGCCACGCACGTGATGGCGCGGGTGGGCAACGAGCTCTACACCTCGACTACCCAGGGAGCGAGCTGGGAAAAAGCGCCGACCAAGATGGCCACGCGGGGCAACCTGGCGCTGTCGGCCGATGGCTTCGTGCTGCTGCATAGCCCGGAAAATTCGACCACCACCTACCGTTCGACCGATTTCGGCGCCAACTGGACCGCAGTCACCGGCCTGGCCGTGAACAATGCGCGCCCGGTGGCCGACGCGGTCAACCCGGCCAAGTTCTATGTCTACGACCGCCCCACCGGCACGCTGCTGGCGAGCACTGATGGCGGCGTGTCGTTCAGCCCCAAGGCCCAACTGTCGAGCTGGGGCTCTGACTTCGTGCGCGCCACGCCGGGGCGCGAGGGCGAACTGTGGATGTGCCTCGAATGGAATGGCCTGATGCGCTCGACCGATTCAGGCGCCACCTTCACCAAAGTGGGCGCGATCAATTCCTGCAGCGGGGTAGGCCTGGGCAAGGCCGCGCCGGACGCCAGCTATCCAACCCTGTACCTGTGGGGCGCGGTGGACAGCAAACGCGGCCTGATGCGCTCGATCGACCAGGGCGTCAGCTGGGACCGCGTCAACGACGATACCCATCAATTTGGCGGCATGATAGGCGGCCGCTTTGTGACCGGGGACATGAACACCTACGGCACGGTCTACTTTGCCGCCAACGGGCGCGGCATCGCCTACGGCAAGATCGACCCGGCCGGCGACGTCAAGGTGACGCCGCAGACCTATGCGCCGCCGCCGCCGCCGCCCTCGCTGAAACCGGCCGAATGCAAGTACATCGTGACTTCCACCTGGTGGGGCGGCGGCGTCGCCGAAGTGCACATCACCAACCAAAGCACCTCAGTCATCAGTGGCTGGACAGTGAACTGGACCTATGCCGACAACTCGGACGTGGAAGGTCGCTGGAACGCGGCCGTGAGCGGCACCAAGCCAAGCTTCACGGCGACGAACAGCGAGCCTTGGAACCACGACATCTATCCGAACCAAATGGTCTCGTTCGGCTTTGTCTTCAACAATGGGGGCACAGAGAATCCTGGGCCGGCACCGGCTGTCACCGGCGACATTTGCAAATAAAAGCAAGGAAATTGTCATGAAAAAAATTATTTGCGCATTCATCGCCGGCGCCAGCCTGATGCTGGCCGGCGCCGCCCATGCCGGTCCGGTCGGTTTCGAAGACGTGGCCACTGGCGGCGACTTCGCCAGCCTGAACGAGCTCAACCCTTATGCCGGCCTGAACTGGAGTTCGGACTGGTACGCGGGCGACCAGAGCATCGACGGCTTCGCCAACGGCGCCCATTCCGGCAGCAATTTCGCCGTCAACGGTTTCGGCAGCGACGCCATGAGCGTGAGCAGCGCGGCCGGCTTTAACTTCGCCGGGGCCTGGTTCGCCACGCCGGCCGGCGGCAGCGACAAGGCCGGCTGGATCAACATCAGCGCCTATGATGCCTTGAACCAGCTGATCGGCAGCACCGGCAACATCGCCATCGGCGACAGCTACCAGTGGGTGGCGGCCAGCTTCAGCAATGTGGCGATGCTGACCATCACGCGCGACAGCGGCTGGTATGTGATGGACGACTTCA
>CAMLFK010000373.1 GCA_946479255.1 uncultured Oxalobacteraceae bacterium | reverse complement strand
AAGGCTGCAGCTACCGCATGGCGGTGGTGCAGATGAAGAAGCAGTACGCCGGCCATGCCAAGCGGGTGATGTTCGGGGTCTGGAGCTTCTTGCGGCAGTTTATGTATACCAAGTTCATCGTCGTGGTGGATGAGGACGTGAACATCCGCGACTGGAAAGAAGTGATCTGGGCGATCACGACGCGGGTCGACCCGAGCCGCGATACTGTGCTGGTGGATAACACCCCGATCGATTACCTGGATTTTGCTTCGCCGGTCAGTGGGCTGGGCAGCAAGATGGGGATCGATGCGACTAACAAGTGGCCGGGTGAAACGAATCGGGAGTGGGGCACGACGATTGCGATGACGCCGGAAGTGAAGGCAAAGATCGATAGTATTTGGCAAGAGCTGGGCATCTGACCGAAGCTCCACCCCAAACCTTGGAGAACCCGCTATAATGATCGCTGGCGGGCCCCTGCGCATTGTGGCATGGCTAACCTGGTCAGGTCGGGAACGAAGCAGCCACGGCCGTTCACCGCAAGTGCCGCAGATCAGGCTCGCCTCTTTCGATCTCTTCCGTACTACCCCATCCCCATATCCTTCCCCGGTGCTGTGCCCAGCACCCCCTCCGTACGCGGCCCGCCGGTTTCGCGTTCGCGCGCCGACTTGCTACAATTACGCTTTGGCCGGGCCACGTTGGCCGGGCGATGTCCGCCCCTTGTGAATCCCCGCCGGGCTCGCTAACTACGGTAAAATCCAGCATGTCCTATCAAGTCCTCGCCCGCAAATACCGCCCCAAGAACTTCGACACGCTGGTCGGCCAGGAACACGTGGTGCGTGCGCTCACGCACGCGCTGCAAACCGGCCGCCTGCACCACGCCTATCTGTTTACAGGTACGCGCGGCGTCGGCAAGACCACGCTCTCGCGCATCCTGGCCAAGTCGCTCAACTGCATCGGCCCGGACGGCAACGGCGGCGTAACCGCCACGCCCTGCGGCGCCTGCGAAGCCTGCGTGGCCATCGATGCCGGCCGCTTCGTCGATTACATCGAGATGGACGCGGCCTCCAACCGCGGCGTCGATGAAATGGCCCAGCTGCTCGAGCAAGCCGTGTACGCTCCGTCGAACGCGCGCTTCAAGGTCTACATGATCGACGAAGTCCACATGCTGACCAACCACGCCTTCAACTCGATGCTCAAGACGCTGGAAGAGCCGCCGCCGCACGTCAAGTTCATCCTGGCCACCACCGACCCGCAGAAGATACCGGTCACGGTGCTGTCGCGCTGCCTGCAGTTCAACCTCAAGCAGATGCCGCCGGGGCACATCGTCAGCCACCTCGATAACATCCTCGGCCAGGAAGGCATCACCTTCGAGCAGCCGGCGCTGCGCCTGCTGGCGCAAGGCGCACACGGCTCGATGCGCGACGCGCTTTCGCTGACCGACCAGGCCATCGCCTACGCGGCCGGCCAGGTCACGCTCGAAGCGGTGCAAGGCATGCTGGGCGCACTCGACCAGTCCTATCTGGTGCGCCTGCTCGATGCGCTGGTCAATCAGGACGGTGCCGACCTGATGGCGGTGGCCGACGAGATGGCCAGCCGCAGCCTGTCGTATAACGGCGCGCTGCAAGATCTCGGCACCTTGCTGCACCGGATCGCGCTGGCGCAAAGCGTGCCCACCGCCGTGCCGGAAGACCTGCCCGAGCTGGCCGACATCATGCGCCTGGCCGGCGCTTTCGATGCCCAGGAAGTGCAGCTGTATTACCAGATCGCGGTTCATGGCCGTAATGAGATGGGCCTGGCGCCCGACGAATACGCCGGCTTCACCATGACACTCCTGCGCATGCTGGCTTTCCGTCCGGGTAACGGCGGCGCCGAAGGCGTGGCTCCCGCCGGTCCGGCCAGCGCGCGCCCGATCGCGCCTTCACCTCGACCAGCCGTACCAACACCGGCGCCGGCGCCTGCGCGCGCTGCTCCGGCACCGGCCGCTCCGCAAGCACAAGTGCAGGCTCCACCGCCACCTCAGGCATCGCCACCGCAAGCCATGAATTCGGCACGCGCCGCGATCAACGCCGCGCTGGAAGCTGCGCGCGCGGCCAGCCGCGGACAGAACTCGGCGCCGCGCCGTCCGACCGCGATGTCGAACCAGGCGGCCGCCGAGGCCGCGCCGGCAGCACCAGCCGCGCCCGAAGCGCCTGCGCCCGCCGCTCCGAAAGCGCCACCGCCATGGGAACAGTCGGCCCAGCAAACCCAGGCCCAGCCACCGGTGCAGGCCAGGGCGCAGCAGCAAGAAGACGACGACGACGGCCCGCCATCGTGGGTCACCGAGTTTTCGGACGACACCGCGGTCGCCCAGGAAGCGCCGGCCGTGGTGGCGCAGCCAGCCGTAGCGCGTGCGCCGGCGGTCGCCAAACCGCCGTACGTCATCACGCCGGTGCCGGAGATCGAATGGGATGGCAACTGGCCGGGTCTCGCCGCCAAGCTGCCGCTGCGCGGCGTGTCGCAACAGCTGGCCTTCCAGACCGAGCTGGTCTCGTGCGGCGTGGACGGCAATGTCACGACCTTCCGCCTGCGCGTGCCGATCGATACCTTGCGCGCCAGCGGCAACACCGAAAAACTGTGCGCTGCCTTGCAGGAGTGCTTTGCCAGCACCAAGGTGCACGTTGAAATCGATATCGGCCACTGCTGGTACACCGCCAGCGCGGAAGCCCAGGCCTATCGCGAAGAATGCCAGCGCCAGGCCGACGAGACGGTCGCCAAGGACCCCTTCGTGCAGGAACTGGTGCGCGACTTCGGCGCCTTCGTGGTGCCGGGGTCGATCCGCCCGCCGGTCACTACAGCACCATAGAACACACCACACACCAATCCACTTTTTGAATTGTCGGAGAACCTACCATGATGAAGAACCAGCTCGCAGGCTTGATGAAACAGGCGCAAGCCATGCAGGACAACATGAAGAAGGCGCAGGAGCAGCTGGCAACGATCGAAGTCGAAGGCCAGTCCGGTGCCGGCCTGGTGAAGGTCGTCATGACCTGCAAGAATGACGTCAAGCGCGTGTCGATCGATCCATCGCTGCTGGCTGACGACAAGGACATGCTGGAAGACCTGGTCGCCGCCGCCTTTAACGACGCCGTGCGCAAAGCCGAAACCACCGCCGCCGAAAAAATGGGCGGCCTGACCTCGGGCATGCAGCTGCCGCCTGGCTTCAAGATGCCGTTCTAAGCGGCCACCGAGGGCATGTCCAAGTCGCTCGACTTCCTGACCGAGGCATTGCGCCGGCTTCCCGGCGTGGGTCCCAAGTCGGCGCAGCGCATGGCCTTCCACTTGCTGCAGCACGACCGCGAGGGCGCGGAGATGCTGTCGCGCGCGCTGTACCAGGCGGTCGACACGGTGCACCACTGCGCGCTGTGTAATACCTTCGCCGAAACCGAAGTGTGCGATGTCTGCCTGGACGAGGCGCGCGACCGCACGCTGCTGTGCGTGGTCGAGACGCCCGCCGACCAGATGATGATCGAGCAGACCCTGACCTACAAGGGCCTGTACTTCGTGCTGATGGGCCGGCTGTCGCCGCTCGACGGCGTCGGTCCCAAGGACATCCATCTGGAAAAGCTGATCGGCCGCGCGGCCGACGGCGTGGTCGGCGAAGTGATCCTGGCGACCAACTTCACCAACGAGGGCGAGGCCACCGCTCACTACATCAGCGAGATGCTCAAGGCGCGCGGGCTCACCGTCAGCCGCCTGGCGCGCGGGGTACCGGTTGGCGGCGAACTCGAATACGTCGATGCCGGCACCATCGCGCGCGCGATGCTGGACCGCCGCGCTACGTAAACTATTTATTCAATAATCAAACACTGATGACTACATCGACAGGTGCACTCAACGGTATCAAGGTGCTTGAACTCGGCACCCTGATCGCCGGGCCATTCTGCGCCCGCATGCTGGGCGAATTCGGCGCCGACGTGATCAAGATCGAAGCCCCCGAAGGGGGCGACCCGATCCGCCACTGGCGCATCCTCAAGGACGGCACCTCGCTGTGGTGGTCGGTCCAGTCGCGCAACAAGAAGAGCCT
>CAMLFK010000372.1 GCA_946479255.1 uncultured Oxalobacteraceae bacterium | reverse complement strand
TGGGCTGGTCGCTGCGCACGGCCAGCCGCAACTCTTCGGCCGAGCCGTTATGGGCCTGGTGGATCACCGCTTCCAGCAGGTACTGCGACAGGTTGGCGCCTCGGCAACGCGGCAGCACGCCCATGCGCGAGATTTCCCAGATGTCTGGTTCGTCGTCGAGCGGGGCGTAGCGCACCGAGCCAACCGCTTCGCCATGCTGCAGCAGGATAAACCCGCCGCCGCGGCGCAGGTCGTCGGCCACCCGCTGAATGTTTTCGCTGTGCCCGCTGGAACTGGCGGCGACCTTGCCGGCCCAGCAGGCCCGGGTCAGGTCGGCCAGCAACTGCGCATCTTCATCGCCCGCTTCGCGGACCACGATTGCCATGATGGTCCTTAGCGGATACGCATGCCGGCTTGGGCGCCTGGCCATGGTTCCAGCACGTAAAGGCCTGGATTTGCTTTTTCATCGGCGGCTGAGGCGCACAGCACCATGCCTTCGGACACGCCGAACTTCATCTTGCGCGGCGCCAGGTTGGCCACCAGCACGGTCAGCTTGCCGATCAACTGGTCCGGCGTGTAGGCCGACTTGATGCCGGAGAACACGTTTCGATAGCGGCCTTCGCCCACGTCCAGGGTCAGGCGCAGCAGCTTGTCGGAGCCGTCCACTTGTTCGCAGTTGACGATCTTGGCAATGCGCAGGTCGATCTTGGTGAAATCGTCGATCTTGATTTCCGGCGCCAGGGCTTCGATGTCCGATGGTGCGGGGGCTTCCAGGGCGGCAGGTTCAGCGGCGGCGGGTGTGGCGGCCACGGCAGGCTTGTCGAACAAGTCTTCCACCATCTTGGCATCGACCCGGGTCATCAGGTGCGAGTAGGCGCCGATGGTGCGGCCCAGCATGGTTTCGTAGACGGCGGCGCCGTGCGTGTCGCTCCATGCATGGCGGGCGTCGCCCAGGAACTCGGCCACTTTCGCAGCCACCTGCGGCAGCACTGGCGAGAGCAGGATGGTGAGCTGGCGGAACAGGATCAGCGCCGTGGTGCAGACGTCGTGCAACTCGGCCCGGTCCGGCGCCCCGGTTTTGTCCGCATCCTTGGCCAGGATCCACGGCTTGTTTTCGTCGACATACTGGTTGGTGATGTCGGCGATTTCCATGATTTCACGCAGCGCCTTGCCATACTCGCGCGCCTCGAAGTTGGCGGCGATGCTGGCCTGGCGCTCGACGCCGTCCACGCTCAAGGCCTTGGCGATCCATTGCTGGGCGTTGGCCGACAGGGTCGACGCGAGCTTGCCGTCGAATTTCTTGGCGATAAAGCCGGCGCAGCGGCTGGCGATGTTGACGTATTTGCCGATCAGGTCGCTGTTGACGCGTGCCACGAAGTCTTCGCCATTGAAGTCCAGGTCTTCGACCTTGGAGTTGAGCTTGAAGGCGATGTAATAGCGCAGCCATTCCGGATTCATCTTGAGGTCAAGGTAGCGCAGCGGCGAAATGCCGGTGCCGCGCGACTTGGACATCTTTTCGTTGTTGACGGTCAGGTGGCCGTGCACATTGACCTTGAGCTTGTCGATGATCGGGTGGCCGGCGAAGTTCAGCATGGCTGGCCAGAACAGCAGGTGGAAGGAAACGATGTCCTTGCCGATGAAGTGGACCTGTTCGGTGTCCGGATCGTTCAAGAGGCCGTCGAAGTCGATGCCGCGCTTGCTGCAATAGTTCTTCAGGCTGGCCAGGTAGCCGACCGGCGCGTCCAGCCAGACGTAGAAGAATTTGTTCGGTGCATCGGGAATCGGGATGCCGAAATAGGGCGCGTCGCGCGAAATGTCCCAGTCGGCCAGCTTTTCGCCGGCGTCGCCCAGCCACTCGGATACCTTGTTGACCATCTCGGACTGCAGGCGGCCAGGGGTGTTCAGCCATTCCTTCAGGAAGGTGTAGCAGCGCGGATCGGACAGGGCGAAGAAATACTGTTCCGACGGTTTCAGGATCGGGGTCGAGCCGGTGAACACCGAGAACGGATTGACCAGTTCGGTCGGCTGGTAGGCCGCGCCGCACACTTCGCAATTGTCGCCGTACTGATCCTTGGCGCCGCATTTCGGGCACTCGCCCTTGATGTTGCGGTCGGCCAGGAACATGCCCTTGACCGGGTCGTAGAAACGGTCGACGGTCTTGGTGACGATCAGGCCGGCGTCGCGCAGCTTGCGGTAAATTCCCTGCGAGAGCTCGACGTTTTCCGGCGAGTCGGTCGAGTACCAGTTATCGAAAGCGATGTGAAAGCCGTCCAGGTATTGCTGGCGGCCGGCGGCGATCTTGGCGACGAATTCCTGCGGCGTGATGCCTTCCTTTTCCGCCGCGATCATGATCGGCGTGCCGTGGGTGTCGTCGGCGCAGACGAAATGCACTTCGCGTTTGCCTTCCGCGTCTTCCTGCATTCGCTGGAAGCGTACCCAGATGTCGGCCTGGATGTACTCCATCATGTGGCCGATGTGGAAGGCAGCGTTAGCGTAGGGCAGGGCGGTGGTGACGAACAGCTTGCGAGTCATGGTGAAGGCGCTTATCGATGGCGGTGGTTGAAAAGGGATAGCAGGACAAAAATGGGTCGGGCAATTGGCCATTTTACCAGCGCTTGAGGTGGCTTGCGTAGTCCGGCGGGCCAGAGCAGGGCCGATTTGCGCTAAACTTCGGCATTACCTCCGGAGATTTTATGAGCATCACAGCAGAAGACGTCAAGGCAGCACTGGCGAGCGTTATCGACCCTAACACCCAGAAAGACCTGGTGTCCACCAAGTCCATCAAGAACATCAAGCTCATTGCCGCCGATACTGGCGCCGATGTCGCTTTCGACGTCGAACTCGGCTATCCGGCCAAGAGCCAGCTGGCGGCCCTGCGCGCGGCGGCCGAGGCGGCCGTGCAGGCGGTCCCGGGCGCCGGCAAGGTCAGCGCCAATGTGTATGCGCGCATCATTTCGCACACTGTACAGCGTGGCCTGAAGATCATGCCGAACGTGAAGAACATCATCGCGGTGGCGTCCGGCAAGGGCGGCGTGGGCAAGTCGACCACCGCCGTGAACCTGGCGCTGGCCCTGGCGGCCGAAGGCGCCAGCGTGGGCGTGCTGGATGCGGATATTTACGGTCCGTCGCAGCCGATGATGCTGGGGATCAGCGGCCGTCCGGAAAGCCGCGATGGCAAGACCATGGAGCCGCTGGAGAACCACGGCCTGCAGGTCTCGTCGATCGGTTTCATGATCGACCCGGACGAACCGATGGTCTGGCGCGGCCCGATGGTCACCCAGGCTTTGCAGCAATTGCTGGAACAAACCAATTGGCGCGACCTGGATTACCTGATCGTCGACATGCCGCCCGGCACCGGCGACATCCAGCTGACCTTGTCGCAAAAAGTGCCGGTGACCGGTGCGGTGATCGTGACGACGCCGCAGGACATCGCCTTGCTGGACGCGCGCAAGGGACTCAAAATGTTCGAGAAAGTCGGCATTCCGATTCTCGGCGTGGTGGAAAACATGAGCACCCATATCTGCTCGAATTGCGGGCATACCGAGGCGATTTTCGGCCATGGCGGCGGGGCCAGGATGTGCGCCGACTTTGGCGTGGACTTCCTCGGCGCGCTGCCCTTGACCATGGCGATCCGCGAGCAGACCGATTCCGGCCGCCCGACCGTGGTGGCCGAGCCGGATGGTGCGGTGGCCAATGTTTACAAGGATATCGCGCGCAAGGTGGCAATTAAGATTGCCGAGAAGGCCAAGGATATGAGCAGCAAGTTTCCTAGTATCGTGATCAAGAACGACTAGCGTTGTCATGGTGGATGCCGGCGTGATCCAATAGCGCCTGCATCCGCTGCCAGTGCGTCCCCTCCCAAAACACCCCATGGCACACATCGCAGATCAGGAAGTGCTCGTGTGCCTCGCGGACCTTGTCCGGCAAGCGGTCCAGCACCGCTGACTTGTCCACCGGCCTCAAAGGCACATTGCAGCGCAGGCATAAAGTGAACGGCCGCGCCGACGGCGCCAGGTCGAGCCGGTCCACCAGTTCGCAGAACTGCGCCGCCGATTTCAGCGATCTTATATAGCAGCCATG
>CAMLFK010000371.1 GCA_946479255.1 uncultured Oxalobacteraceae bacterium | reverse complement strand
CCATGCAGTACTGCGACTGGGCGGTGGCGCGCGGCCTGCTGGCGATCCGCTCGCATGTGGACATCTGCGACGAGCGCCTGCTGGCGGTCGAAGCGCTGCTCGAGGTCAAACGCCGCGTCGCCCCTTACCTCGACCTGCAGCTGGTGGCCTTTCCCCAGGACGGCGTGCTGCGCAGCCCGAACGCCTTCGCCAACCTCAAGCGCGCGATCGGCATGGGCGTCGACGTGGTCGGCGGGATTCCCCATTTCGAACGCACCATGGCGGACGGCGCCGCTTCGGTGCGCCTGCTGTGCGAATACGCCGCCGAACAGGGCCTGCGGGTCGACATGCACTGCGACGAATCGGACGATCCGCTGTCGCGCCATATCGAAACCCTGGCCTATGAAACCCAGCGCCTCGGGCTGCAGGGCAGGGTGGCCGGCTCGCACCTGACCTCGATGCATTCGATGGACAATTACTACGTCAGCAAACTGCTGCCGCTGATCGCCGAAGCGGGCGTGGCGGCGATCGCCAACCCGCTCATCAACATCACCTTGCAGGGGCGTCACGACAGCTATCCAAAACGGCGCGGCATGACCCGCGTGCCCGAACTGATGGCCGCCGGGGTCGACGTCGCCTTCGGCCACGACTGTGTGATGGACCCCTGGTACGGCCTGGGTTCCGGCGATATGCTCGAAGTGGCCCACATGGGCCTGCACGTGGCGCAGATGACCGGCCAGGAAGCCATGCAGCGCTGCTTTTTGGCGGTTACCGAGACCCCGGCCCGCATCCTCGGCCTGGAAGGCTATGGCCTGGCGCCTGGCTGCCACGCCGACCTGGTGCTGCTGGACGCCGCCAGCCCGGTCGAAGCGATCCGCCTGCGCGCCGCGCGCCGCGCCGTGATCCGGCGCGGGGTGGTGATCAGCGAGTCGCCGCGCGCGCGCGCCCGCCTCAACCTGCCGGGACGCCCCGGCGCCACCGGCTTTCGCCTGGACCGCTGACGGCGGGCGGCGCGCGCATGCACATCCTCGATACCGCGCGCCTGTCCTTGCGCACCATCGAACCTGGCGATGCGCCGTTCTACCGCAAGCTGCTCAACTCCCCGACCTTTATCGCTGCGCTGGGCGACCGCGGGGTGCGCACCCTCGAACAAGCCAGGGCCGCCCTGGCCGAGGGCCCGATCGCCATGCAGGCCGCGCTCGGCCACTCGCTCTACCTGGTGGCGCGGCGCGGCGGGAGGGCGATCGGCATGTGCGGCTTGATCAAACGCGGCACACTTGACGGCGTCGACCTCGGCTACGCCTTCCTGCCCGGTGAGCACGGCCGGGGTTACGCATGCGAAGCGGCGCAAGCGGTGTTGGATTATGCACACAAGAAACTTGGCATTTCGCCGGTGCTGGCAATTGTTTCCCCCGAAAATGAAAAATCTATTTCCCTGCTGAAAAAGATAGGCTTCAAATTTGTTACGATCGTTCACTTGACGCCTGAGGATTCAGGCACGCATCTGTATCAACACGAGTCATCGGTCCAACCTTAAACAAGTGAAACGGGACTTTGTAATGAACTTCGGGAATCTCAAGATTGCCACCCGCCTGGCTGTGCTCGGCGCCTTTTTCGTGCTGGTCCTGCTCGCGGTCGGCCTGGGCGCCGCGCAGGCGCTGCGCAGCCTTGATGAGCGCGGCAGTACCGCCCTCGAACGAACGCTCGGCCTGATGCACGCGATGGATGAAGCGCGCGCCGCCCAGGTCGAATTCAAAATCCAGGTCCAGGAATGGAAGAACATCCTGCTGCGTGGCGGCGACCCCGAACAGCTGGCCAAATACACCGCCTCGTTCAAGAAGAGTGGCGAACGCACCGAAGCGCAGCTGCGCAAGGTCGACGAGCTGCTGGGCAAGCAAGGCACACGCAGCGTGCTGGTGGGCGAAGCCGTCGCCGCGCACACCGAACTGCAAAAGAACTACCTGAACGCCCTGGCCAGCTACGACGCCGCCAACACCGAGAGCTACAAGATCGTCGACGGGCTGGTCAAAGGCATGGACCGCGCGCCGACCAAAAAGATCGACGACATCGTCCACTTCATCGAGGAGCGTGCCACCGCGCTTGAACAGCAGGTCGACCAGCAGCAGGCCGCCGCCATGCGCG
Source organism: uncultured Oxalobacteraceae bacterium (assembly GCA_946479255.1). The sequence continues at coordinate 1,977 of CAMLFK010000371.1, read as the reverse complement.
CCACCTGGTGGGAGCTCGGCGCCATCATCGGTGCCAGCGTCATTGCCGCCATCGCATCTCTAGTGTGGCTGGCGCGCTCGATCACCCGCCGGCTGGCCGACGCCGTGCAGATCGCCCGTACGGTGGCCGGCGGCGACCTGTCGACCCACATCGTCGCCGAGGGCGACGACGAAATCGGCGAACTGCTGCGCGCCCTGAAAGACATGCACGACAAGCTGGCCGGCATCGTCGGCAAGGTCCGCAGCGGCACCGAAGCCATCGCCACCGCCTCGGCCCAGATCGCCGCCGGCAACCAGGACCTGTCGGCCCGCACCGAAGCCCAGGCCAGCTCGCTCGAAGAAACCGCCGCCGCCATCGAACAGCTGACCAGCATCGTGCGTGAAAACGGCGGGAATGCCGGGCTCGCGCGCGAGCTGGCCGGCAGCGCCTCCGGCGTGGCCCAGCGCGGCGGCGACGCTGTCGCCCAGGTGGTCGACACCATGGGCTCGATCAACGACAGCTCGCGCAAGATCGTCGACATCATCGGCGTCATCGACGGCATCGCCTTCCAGACCAACATTCTGGCCCTGAACGCCGCGGTCGAAGCCGCGCGCGCCGGCGAGCAGGGCCGCGGGTTCGCCGTGGTCGCCTCCGAAGTGCGCAACCTGGCCCAGCGGTCGGCTGCCGCCGCCAAGGAAATCAAAGCCCTGATCGGCGACTCGGTCGATAAGGTCGATACCGGCAGCCGCCTGGTCGGGCAGGCCGGCGGCACCATGGAAGAAATGGTCGCCAGCGTCGACAAGGTCAACGCCATCATCGGCGAGATCGCCGCCGCCAGCGGTGCGCAAAGCGACGGCATTGGCCAGATCAACGAAGCCATCACCCAGATGGACGCCGTAACCCAGCAAAACGCCGCGCTGGTCGAAGAAGCGGCGGCTGCCGCCGAATCGATGCGCCGGCAGGCCGCCGACCTGGCCGCCGCGGTCAGCGTCTTCAAGATCAAGGCTGAACAACGCCCGGCCGCGCCGGCCGTCAGGCCGTCCGCCGTCCGCCAGCCCCGTCCAACCAAGCGCATTGCCGCCACCTCCGACTGGGAAACCCTCTAAAATTTCTCAAATCGGGACAGACCCTGGTTGTAGCACCGCGTGTTTTTCTAGGTCAACGAAAGTTGTTACTTCGCCCGTGAAGGTGACGATTTAGCACGTCGCCACTGACAACAGAGTAAACTGTCGCTTTAGCGCCAACTTGTGAGCATTGTTATGTCCGATACCCCCCTTCCGTTGTTCTCCGATCTGAACCTCTCGCCTTCCGTATTAAAGGTCATGAAAGAGGTCGGCTACGAGACGCCTTCGCCGATTCAGGCCGCCACCATTCCGCTGCTGCTGGCCAATCGCGATGTGCTGGGGCAGGCCCAGACGGGTACCGGTAAAACCGCCGCGTTCGCGCTGCCGATCCTGTCGCGCATCGACATCAAGCAGCAGTCGCCGCAGGCGCTGGTGCTGGCGCCGACGCGCGAGCTGGCCATCCAGGTGGCCGAGGCGTTCCAGAAGTACGCCACCTATATCAAGGACTTCCATGTGCTGCCGATCTACGGCGGCCAGAGCTACGGTCCGCAGCTGCAGGCCCTGCGCCGCGGCGTGCACGTGGTGGTGGGTACCCCGGGGCGCGTGATCGACCACCTGGAAAAGGGCTCGCTCGACCTCTCCAAGCTCAAGACCCTGGTGCTGGACGAAGCCGACGAAATGCTGCGCATGGGCTTCATCGACGACGTCGAGCAGATCCTGCAAAAGACCCCTGAAACGCGCCAGACCGCGCTGTTCTCGGCCACCATGCCGTCGGCGATCAAGCGCATCGCCAAGACCTACCTGCGCGAGCCGGCCGAAGTGACGGTGGCGGCCAAGACCGGCACCGCCGACAATATCCGCCAGCGCTTCTGGATGGTCAGCGGCATGCAGAAGCTCGAAGCGCTGACCCGCATCCTCGAAGCCGAGCCGTTCG
>CAMLFK010000370.1 GCA_946479255.1 uncultured Oxalobacteraceae bacterium | reverse complement strand
GCAGGGAAACGGGGTGTACCGCGATTATACCCTGATGTGTCAAGGGTCTTCCGGGAGGGGGAAGATTTGGTGCGGTGCGGAAACGACGCGCTTAGCGCGTCTCCCCGCGGAGGCGGGGACCCATAGCACATCAGCGGAGTGACGCTGATGTTATGACTTCGGACAAATGTTATGGGTTCCCGCCTCCGCGGGGATGACACACTTTCAGTTAGCCGCCGAGCTTTTCGAGGCGGTAGCCGTAGCTGTACACCGGCACCAGGCGGAAACCATTTTCCGGTTTGAGTTGAAGCTTGTTGCGAACCCGCGAAACGTGGGTATCCATGGTGCGCGATGGAACAGCCGTCTCGCGGATCCACACCGCTTCATGAATGTACGCCCGCGATAGCGGCCGGCCGATGTTGCGGAAAAACAACAGCGCCAGATAGAATTCCTTGTGCGTCACTTCGATCACGGCGCCGTCCATCAACAGGCGGCCCGGGCGGGTTTCGAACACGTACGGTCCGAACTGCAGCTGTTCGGCGCCGCTCTGGGACGGATAGGCCCGGCGCAGCAGCGCCTGCACGCGCGCCACGAGCTCGCCGCGGCGGATCGGTTTGATGACGTAATCGTCAGCACCGGCGGCGATGCCGTTGACGATGTCGTCTTCGGCCGAGCTGCTGGTGAGGAACATGATCGGGGTCGGCGAGGGCAGCTTTTCCTTGGCGCGGCGCAGTACTTCGGCGCCCGACAGGTCGGCGACCTGCCAGTCGAGGATCAACATGTCCACACTTTCTTTGCGCAACTGGGCCAGCATGTCCTTGGCGTTGCTGAAGGATTGACAGGTATGACCCGCCGCGGTCAGTACCTGGCATACCAGGACTGCCTGGTTGTGGTCGCTGTCTAGAACGGCAATTCTCATGATGGCGTAGGTGGCCCCATCGGCTTTGCGTAGGACAGTTCCTACACATTCCAATGGTTAGTTACTGGAAATATAACAGACTTTTACAAAAAACCACACATTTCGGAAGACAAATTTACAGTTGGCAACAGAAAACAACGGTCTTGGCACGGCCTGATGTCCTACAAGGTACACCCGAAAAACGGTGGGATCAATTCCTTTTGGATCTTTGAAGAAATTTTTGTACGGAAACGAAGACGACGCAACAGTAACATTGACGGTCTGTCAGCAGATGCGGGGAAAGCGGGGGAAATGCGGGAGGATAAGGCAGGGAAGGACGCGGCACCCGCGCGAACGGCGGGTGCGAGGAGATACATGGACGCGCGCTAAGGAAACACGCGCCCGAGCGGCAAATCAGACGTCGGGCAGCACCACGTTGACGTCGAGGACTTCCAGATTGCCCTGGCGGTCCAGCGAGATCTTGATGTCGTCCGCGTTGACCTTGGTGTATTTGGAAATCACCTCGATCAGTTCGCGATGCAAGGCCGGCAAGAAATCCGGCCCGGCGCGGTTGGTCCGCTCGCGCGCGATGATGATCTGCAGGCGCTCCTTGGCCGCCGAGGCGGTTTTCGGCTTGGAGGCGAATAGGAAGTCAAGCAAGGCCATGTCACTTCACCCCAAAAATGCGCTGCAGCAGACCCGGTTTTTCGTAGTTGGTAAAGCGCAGCGGAATGTCCTGGCCGAGGAAGCGCGAGACCACGTCTTCGTAGGCCTCCGCCACGTCGGTACCCTTGAAATGGATCGCCGGGTTGCCCTGGTTGGAGGCATGCAGCACCGATTCCGATTCCGGAATGATGCCGATCAGCGGAATGCGCAGGATCTCCTGCACGTCCTGGTACGACAGCATCTCGTCGTTCTCGACCCGCTTGGGCGAGTAGCGCGTGATCAAGAGGTGCTCCTTGACCGGCTCGGCGCCGGTCTGGGCGCGGCGCGACTTGGCCTGGATGATGCCGAGGATGCGGTCCGAATCGCGCACCGACGATACTTCCGGGTTGGTCACGATGATCGCTTCGTCGGCGAAGGTCAGCGCCATCAGCGCGCCGTGCTCGATACCGGCCGGCGAATCGCAGATGATGTATTCGAAGCCCATGTTGACCAGGTCGTTCAAGACCCGCTCCACGCCTTCTTCCGACAGCGCGTCTTTGTCGCGCGTCTGCGAAGCCGGCAGGATGAACAGGTTGTCGCAGTGCTTATCCTTGATCATCGCCTGGTTCAGGCTCGCCTCGCCGTTGATCACGTTGATCAGGTCATAGACCACGCGCCGCTCGCAGCCCATGATCAGGTCGAGGTTACGCAGGCCGACGTCGAAGTCGAGCACCGCGGTTTTGTGGCCACGCGTGGCCAGGCCGGTCGAGAAGCTGGCGCTGGAAGTGGTCTTGCCGACACCACCTTTGCCGGACGTAACAACAATAATTCGTGCCACAGAGAGTCCTTTTTTTCGTATCAGGTTTTAGGCGCGCGAAGCCGGGCTGAGCGACAGTATATCGATGCGGTCGCCGACCAGCCGGATTTGCGCCGGCTGGCGCGCCAGCGCGGGAGGGAAGCCATCGTCGAAGGTGCGGTACACACCGGCGATCGAGACCAGCTCGGGCTGCATCGCCAGCGCGAAGATGCGCGCTTCGGCATTGCCGGAAGCGCCGGCCAGCGCGCGGCCATGCAGCGATGAATAAACGTGGATGCTGCCGTCGGCGATGATCTCGGCGCCGTTGTTGACCACCGCGGTGACGATCAGGTCGCAGCCGCGCGCGTACACGCGCTGGCCGGCGCGGACCGGCTGGTCGATCACCATGGTGCCGGGTGCGGCCAGCACGGTGGCTGGGGCCTGCACTTGCGCCGCTTGCGGTGGTGCTGGCGATGTGGCAACTGCGGGCGCGGGAGCCGCGGTCAGCGCCGCCGGCGCTTCGGCTTCCTGGCGCGGCTTCACGCCGCTGACGCCGTCGTCGAGCGACAGCCCGTGGGCGCGGATCGATTCGGCCATCGAGGCCGGCGCGCCGCGCACCGCCACGGCATTCAAGCGGTACTTCTTGAGCAGGGTGACCAGCTTGTCCCACTCGATGTGCGGCACGCTGGCCGCGACCGAGGTGACGTCGATGACGGCGAATTCGTCTTCGAAGAAGTCGGACACGCCGCCCGTCATCTGCTTCAAGGCCGCGTCGATCGCCAGCGGGTCGGCCGAATGCAGGATCGTGGAAATCGCAACGACCGTGGAGATCTTGATTTCGATGGGCAGTAGGGACGGGCTTTTGAGCATAAACGAGTCGTGAGAGGAAGGCCGTGCTTGGCCTAACGTGGTGCAGGCTCGTGCATTCTACTGTGAAAATTGCCGCATGGGGAGACTTGCTCCGCATGTTCCGCGAGGCAACTCTCCCCGTGGTTACAGTGTCTATGCAGTTTGCAAAGCCCTCATGCGCCGCGCCGCCTCCACCATATTGGCCAGCGCAGCGCGGGTCTCGGGCCAGGCGCGGGTTTTCAGGCCGCAGTCCGGGTTGACCCACAGGTTCTCCGGCGCGATCACCCGCGCCGCCTTGCGCAGCAGGCGTTCGATGGCGGCCGGTTCGGGTACCCGTGGCGAATGGATGTCGTAGACGCCGGGGCCGATACCGTTCGGGTAATGAAATTTGCCAAAGCCGTCCAGCAGCGCCATGTCCGAGCGGCTCGTTTCAATGGTGATCACGTCGGCGTCGAGCGAGGCGATGGCCGGCAGGATGTCGTTGAACTCGGCATAGCACATGTGGGTATGGATCTGGGTCTCGTCGGCGGCTGCCCCGGCGCTGACCCGGAAGGCGCGCGTGGCCCAGTCCAGGTAGGCTGGCCACAGCGCGCGCCGCAGCGGCAGGCCTTCGCGCAGGGCCGGTTCGTCGATCTGGATGATGCCGATGCCGGCCGCCTGCAGGTCGGTCACTTCAAGCCGGATGGCCAGCGCGATCTGCAAGGCGGTCGCCGCGCGCGGCTGGTCGGTACGCACGAACGACCATTGCAGCATGGTGATCGGCCCGGTCAGCATGCCTTTGACGGGTTTGGCCGACAGGCTTTGCGCATAGGCCGTCCAGGCCACCGTCATCGGCGCGCGCCGCGCCACGTCGCCATAGATAAGGGGCGGCTTGACGCAGCGCGAGCCGTACGACTGCACCCAGCCGAAGCGGGTGAAGGCAAAGCCGTCCAGCTGCTCGCCGAAGTATTCGACCATGTCGTTGCGCTCGGCCTCGC